>DATDJF010000073.1:0-29484 GCA_036520715.1 Burkholderiaceae bacterium
CAGGAACGGATGTGCCTCGCCGGTGCCCTTGGTCTGCGTCACTTCATACAACGGCTCCCACTTGGCGCGCGTCTGCACGTAGTCCTTGTCGAGCTTCTTGCCGAACGCCTCGATGACCGGGAACATGCGGCCGTTGCTCAGGTTGCCGTTGTGGGCAATGGCCAGCACTTCGCTGCCGGTCTTCTGTTGCGTCGCCGCCATGTACTTCCACAGCTCGACCGGGTTGTCGCTGCCCAGCGGCGGCAGCGTGGTGAAGGGTTCGACCAGGCTCGCCTGCGCGCCGTTACCGCGGAAGATGACGTTGCGATGCAGGTTGTTGCCGCCCGTGTTCGAGGTCCACTCGAAGCCGATGAACGCGGTGAATCGTCCGGGCTCGTTGTAGGCCTCCGCCGCCTTGATGGTCTGCTGCCACGCGTTTTTATAGGCCGAGGTGCCTGGAACCGGGAACCCCTTCGGCAGCTGGCCTTTGCCGAAGCTCGTGATGATGTCGATCGCTGCCTCGGCACCCTTGCCACCGCGAATGTCGTCGTACCACTTTCGCCCCTGCGCTGTGCCCAGCAGTTCGGGGTCGCCTGACATCAAGAGCGGGAAGAAGCCCATGCCGTCTGAGTGATCGGCCACGACCAGGAAGTCGAGCGGGCGCGACAGCTTGACCGGCTGACCGCTGTTGGAGGTGACCTCTTCGCCGCGAGCGAAGCGGTAAGCCTCCTTGGGTGTGAGGCGTGCACCGAATGCGCCTGCGTCCATGGAGAACCCAGTGTGCAGGTGCGTGTCGCCGAACAGCGGCAGTGTGGGGAAGTTCCGCCCCGCGTAAGGCGAGTAGCCGGGCTTGGACGGGAACATCTTCTCCAGACGCGTTTTGTCCGCCGAACCGCTATCAGTTTGTTCGGCCGCGCAGGCCTGCAGCGCAAAGCATCCGGCCAGGGCGGCCACCAAGGCCGAGTTGCGAAATGGTGTGGCACACACGGTCTGGGACTCCTGGGTTCGAGAACGGCGACCCTACCACTGGAAAGCCGCCCCGAACACCGGGCCGTTGAACGAGATGCTCTCCACCGGTCCGGACTTGAAGTCGTAGTCCAGGTAGCGCCAGGTCGCGAACATCGAACCCCAATCGAACCGGTAGCCCACACCAGCGTTGATCTGCCACGTGAACTTGGATTCCCCGGCACCGATGTCGAGGTGGTAGGGCAGGAACCAGCGGCGATCCTGGCCGAACGCGTAGCGGCCCTTGATGCCGACGATCGCGTCCCAGTTGTTGGCCTCCGCCGTGGACGTGCCGCTTTGTCCCGGCAACGCAGCGATGCTGCTGCTGGTCGACCAGTTCAGCGTGTTCTTCAAGTCGATCATGCGGGTGCCGAACAGCAGATCGGCGCGCACGTCCGGCGTCGACTCCATGCCGTAGAGGCCGGCCACGCTCCAGACCGTGGCCTTGATGTCGAGGCCCAGGTTGGCATCGACCGTGACAGGCAGGCGGTTCACCGAGAACGAGCGCGTGGCCTGCTTCGAGTTGCCGAAGTTGGCGTACAGGAGGTCGGACCACACGCCCCACCGCCCCTTGCGCGCCTCGATCTGGCCCATGAGGGCAAACTTCAGCGCATCGATCACGTCTTCCGAGTCGACGGCGATGCTGGAGCCGTTGCCGGCCGGGAAGGAGGTCGTGCCCCCGATCGAAGGCAGGTACGCGTAGACCGCGGCCTCCCACCTCCAGGCGTCGGTGCCCTGCGCTGCGGCCGCCAGCGGCAACGCGGCCAGCAATGCGCAGGCGGCTGCGCGATGGGTTGCGTCGAAGGACTTCTTATGGTTCATCGGTGTGATCTCCTGCAGGTGACACACATTCGGCCGCCAGTCAGGGCTGCGACACCACGTACACCAGGACGCTTCCTTGCATGCTTGGGCGGTAATAGGTCGAGCCGCACCGCTGATACTCGACGGCGTTGAGCGTGGTCGGCGCGCAGCCCGGCGGCAGCGTCGTGACCGCCGCCCCGACCGGGAGCGGCGCCGCGGGGTCGGCAGGCGGCGGCGGCTTGGCTGCTGCGGCCGCAGCGTTTGCATTCGCCGTGGCGGCGGCGTTCGCATTGGCCGAAGATGAGGCGGCGGTAACGACCACGCGACGCCGTACGACGCTACCACCCGGTGCCGCGCCGATGATGGCGTGTGCCTCGCGGAAGAGGTTGAACTTCAGCGGCGCCTCGGATGGGATTTCCGCGCCCAGCATGACGAAGAAGAAGGCACCCAGCGCAAGCTTCTTTGCAAGTTTCATGGTCATCTCTCCTTCTATTTCTTCGCTGCAATGGCCGTGGCAGAACGCAGGAAGTCGATCTGTCGCGAGCCCTTGGGCGGCACGAATCTGAATGTGGCGTCGGTGATCTTGGGCGCGGCATCCCACTTCGACAGCACCACGACGAACTGCGGCGATTGCGTGATCCGCTTGGAGGTCACGATGAACTTGCGCGGCAGCGGATGGGCTCCTTCCGGGATCCAGATCTGCCAGTCGACTTCTGCGTTGCTGAACGCAATGTGGTCGCAGCGGACACCTCCGATGACGGACTTGCCGACCACGAACGCCGAGGTCAGGTCCTGCGTCAAGCGCTCGAACGCGTTCTTGTAGATCAGGTCAGACCCGGGCGCGATGATGCTGAGCTCGTCGCGCGCGAAGTCGAGCATGCCCTCCATCGTGGGCGGTGCAGGTGCCATCGCGTAGTACCGCTGGTCCGGGAGGTCCACGCCGAGCGCTTCGCCGTTGTAGTAGAAGGTCTGGTTGACCAACTCGCCGAGGCGCTCGGCCCGCATCTTGTTGGGCCGCTGGACGGTGACCGCCACGCGCTGGCCGAACTGAAGTTTCTGCCCGGAGGAGATCACGGCCTCGATCGTGGCGTCCATGTCGACACGGAACTGCTTCATCCCAGCCAGATAGTCGGTGGCTCGGCGCAGCAGCTGGACCGCGTCGGGCTCGACCTCACCAGGCTGCGCGAGGCTCGCGACCGGCAATGCGGCCGCCGCCGCGACAGACAGAGACAGCAGGCAGCGATGGAATGACGTGGCGCTTTTCATGGTGATGAACTTCATATCGATGACCTCGTTCATTGAAGCTTCAATTGCCGGCCACAGGCGGCGCGGTCTCTTCATTTCGGGAGCATGAGCTGGGCTTGCAGAGCAGACCGCAGACGCTATGGCGCAGACCTTGGTACCAGTCCGCCAGCAGTACGCAGATGCCCTTGTGGTTCGTCACGGAGCCAGCATGGCGCAACACGCGCCGCCTGTGGCCTCGGAAACTTACGGGCCCCAGGTGCCGGAAATTACGGGGTGAATCCCCGTGCTTGACGGTGAGGCGGATGAACTCCGCGCTGCACTCAACGTCGAGCAAGCTGCGTATCGAAGTTCCTTACGAGGTCGCGAACATTTCGCTGTGCTGCGAAGTCGAAGACAGCGCAGGGTCCACCGAGACTTCACCTCATAATCTTTTGGTCGCTGGTTCGGGGAGACGTCATGAAGACGCGCGCATTCAAGACCCGCAACGCCACGCAGCTCGTGTTCTCGGCCATCGGCCTGGGCACGGCGCCCCTCGGCGAGCTCTACGAGGTCCTCGACGAGCGGACGAGCATCGCGACGGTGGAGCGGGCCTTCGCCAGTGGTGTTCGCCTCTTCGACACGTCGCCGCACTACGGCAACGGCATTGCCGAATCCCGCCTGGGCGCGGGGCTGCGTCGGGCCGGGCGAAGTGACGTGATCGTCTCGACCAAGATCGGGCGCGTGATGGATCCCCTCGCGAAGCCGCCGCCGCGCAACAAGGACGTGTACTCGCCGGGGTTCGTCGGCGGCTACGGGCATGCGCCGCGCTTCGACTATTCGTACGACGGCACGATGCGCTCGGTCGAACAATCGTTGCTTCGCACGGGTCTCAGTGCCATCGACATCCTGCTGATCCACGACTGCGACGTCTGGACGCACGGCGCCGAGGCCGCCCGCCGCTTCAAGGAAGCGATGGACGGCGCCTACCGCGCACTCGACAAGTTGCGAAGCGACAAGACCGTGGCGGCCATCGGCTTCGGCATCAACGAGGCAGACACGTGCGTCAAGTTCGCGCGCGCCGGCGACTTCGACGTCGCGATGATGGCCGGGCGCTATTCGCTGCTGATCCAGAACGGACTTGCCGAATTCCTCCCGTTGGCCCTCGAAAAGAAGATGGGGGTCATGCTGGCGGGGGTGTTCAACTCGGGGATCCTCGCCACCGGGGCTGTGCCTGGCGCCAGGTTCGAATACGCGGCGGCACCGCCCGAGATCATCGAGCGGGTGCGCAGGATCGAGGCGATCTGCGCGGCCCACGGCACGTCGCTCCGGCGCGCCGCGCTGCACTTCGCGATGATGCATCCGGCGGTCGTGTCGGTCGTACTCGGCGCGGTGAAGCCGGCGGAGATCGAGGCGAACGTGGCCGACGCCGGGCACACGGTGCCGCCGGCGCTGTGGCGCGACCTGAAGTCGGCTGGCCTGCTCGATCCGTCGGCGCCCACCGACTGAGACCCTTCACCCAAGGGCACGTGGTTTGCTCCGCACGGTGCATACCGCCAACACCTCGGGTGCTGACATGCAACGCCACTACATCGCAGCCTTGCTCACCGTCGTCGCTTCCCTCGCCTGCGCGCAGTCCGTCACCGAGCGAGAGAAGCACAACACGACGACCAGTGCGCAGGGCGAGGCGCTCGCGATGCGGCAAGCTGCCGAGAAGGCCCAGGCGACGCTGGACGACTTTCTCGCCAAGGCCAGCCAGCTCCCAGCCGGCACGAAGTCCTATGCCGTCAAGGTCGGCGTTCGGGAAGGACGCGACACGGAGTACTTCTGGGTTGATGAATTCAGCTGGTCGGACGGCACGTTCACGGGCAGGATCAACGATGAGCCCCGCGTGGTGAAGCGCATCAAGGCCGGGCAGATCCACCGGTTCAGCCGTTCGGACGTCGTCGACTGGACGTACGTCGACGAGAAGACCGGAAAGACCTTCGGCAACTTCACGGCAAGTAACTGAGCGGAGTCAAGGCCCGCTCCAGTGAGGTCGGGGCTTCGCCTGGTCCGGCCTGTTGTAGTCGCATACACCCTCTGGAAAGATCTGCTCGAGCTGCGTGATCTCGCCCGCATTCGGCGCCCACGGCGCATAGGTGCCGTCGGCCACCGCGGCGCCCACCGCCTTGCGCGCGCAGTCGTAGATGCCGCCCTTGATGGGCGCACCGGCCACGATGCGCGAGGTGCCGTACAGCGGAAACGCCTGCGTGCAGGTGCCCGGCGCCTGGTGGTCGAGGATGCCGTTCCACGCGTCGTCGCCGCGGTGCATCAGCCGGCCTTGTTGGTCGTAGCAGGCGTCGGCGGCCTCCGCCGGCTTGTTGCGGTGGATGCTCTTGCGGGGGTTGAGGCGGATGTTGGTCAGCCAGCGGTCCATCACCGCCAGCGCCTCCAGCGACTGGCTGGCCTTGGGCACGCCGGGCGTGGTGTCGGTGAACCAGATCACCATGTTGTCGCTGTCGCCCATCTTGCGCAGCACACGCTGGCGCGCGGCGAAGCTCTGGTGCGAGTTGTGCATGTCGAGCTCGCGCTCCATGTACTGGCGATGGTCGATCGCCGGCACCTCGAGCTTGCCGCTGAAGACATGGCCACTGGTGTAGGCAGCGCGCATCGCGATCGGGTCGCCCTTGCTGCGCGGCGCGGGCTGATCGGCACTGGCGCTCCTCAGCATGTTCTTGCCGCTCCAGGGGTCGAAGTAGCCGGGGATCGTCAGCGCCTTCTGGATCTCGCTCGCGCCGGTGCCCATGAAGGGGAACGTCTCCTGCACCATGTCGCTCGGGTGCTTCCAGCCGCCGACGTGCCAGTTGAGGTGCAGGAACTCGGCCGGCGTGATCTTGCCTTCCTTGAGCGAACGCAGGCCGTACTGGACGCCGACGTTGTCCCAGGTGACGCGCGCGGCGCCGCTGGCATCCACGCCGTACACGTTGCGCAGATCGTCGTAGTGCGTCCAGCGGATCGCCAGCATGTCGGCCAACGGCTCGTAGAACTGGGCGTTGGGCACCTGGCCGAAGAGCGGGTTCATCGCCAACGGCGTCAAGCCGCGCCAGCCCGGCACGCACTCGGTGCTGCCGATGGCGGTGCTGTAGCCAAGCGCCTGCTTGAGCGGCGCGAACGGATCGTTGACGCGCGGGTTCACGCCGCCGGGCGGGTTTTCCTCGGCGTTGAAGCCGACCAGCCAGCTGCGGTTCTTGGTGATGCGCCACTTCGTATTGGTGCGGTCGGTGGCGTCCATGTAGTACTCGAGCAGTTCGCAGTCGCCGACGTGAATGGTCTGCGTCACCATGTCGGGGTAGCTCTGCACGGGCAGCAGGCCGTCGAGCACGCCGGGATGGTTCTGCGCAATGATGTACTGCTGGATCGCGCCACCCGAGCCGCCGAGGCCCACGGTGTACAGCGGCGCGCCGTAGCGCTCGACGAAGCGCTCCTTGGTCATCATCGCCGTCTCGCCCATCAGGTTGAGGTTGTAGTGCGTGCCGGTGTTGTTGCCGCTGCTGTGCACGATGGCCCAGCCTTGGCGCAGGATGTCGGGGTTCAGCGAGCCGCTGTGCACGCTGCCCTGGGTGTGCCCGATCGCCACGCCACCCTGGAACCAGTAGAGCAGCTTGCGATTCCAGAGGCTGAGGTCAGGTTGTGTGGTGTTCTCGCCCGCCGGGGCCAGCATCGCGAAGCTGTAGAGGAAGCGGTTGATCGACCCCACCTCGCGGCGGATGATGAAGTCGACCGTGCGCCCGTCGGCCAGCGTCACCGTCGTCATGTCGTCGGGCCGTGGCCCGGCGGGCAGCGTCTTCCAGGTGTTGTTGGTCGCCCGGTACAGGTAGGTGACGAAGCTGTCGATCGAGCAGTTGCGGCTGTAGCCGATGGTCTGCCCCTGAGCGTCGGTCACCCGGTAGCCCGGCGCTGCGGGGCTGTCGACCTTGGGCTGCAAGCCGAACTGGGTGGCCGTGCAGACGAACGGCGTTTGCTGCGGGCCGCTGAACATCGGCCCGCTGATCGGCCAGTTGGTCAGCACGATCGCATCACGCACATGGGCGTGGCGATGCTTGGCCTGCAGCAGGTTGAAGCCGACGCGCAGGCCGCTGACCACGCCCTCGAGACCGTCGCTGACCTCCTCGAGCGCGACGTTGGCGGGCCGGCCATTGAGCAGCAGCTCGATCTTGTCGCGTTGCCCCCTGGCAGCACGCACGTGGATGCGCGCGTCGCCGCCGGACACCCATTGCGGCGCGCTGGACAGCACGCTCAATTGCACGGTCATCGCGTGGCCCTGGTGTCCCCCGTGGTTGGCGGTGGCGGCCGACTCGGTGTGGTCCGCTGCCGCAGCCGCTGCATTGGCGTCGACGTTGGCGTCGGCGCCACCGCCGCAGGCGGCCGACAGGGCCGCGACGGCCGCGGCCAAGCCGGCGGCAGCCGCAAAGCGCAGCATGCTCATGGGTGTCTCCTCGTTTCGCGGATCACGTTAGGTCGTGCCACCGGCGCGCGCCAGCGGGTTTGCACCAGCCGGCTGCATCGTCTGCGGCGGCCGCCCGAGCGGGCGCGCTCAGCGAATCTTGGCTGCCTCCGTCTCCATCCGCGTGACCAGGTTGTCGAGCTGGTCGATCACCGCCTGGATGGTGGCGCGCTGCGTCAGGTCGACGCCGGCCTTCTTGAGCTGCGCCATCGGGTGATCGTTGCCGCCGCTCTTGAGCAGCGCCAGGTAACGCTCGGTCGCCGCGCGCCGCGACTCGGGCGTGCCGGTGGTCATCGCCTGGAAGAGCTGAGCCGACGAGGCGAAGCAGGTCGCGTACTGATAGACGTAGTACGGCGACTGGTAGAAGTGCGTGATGCGCGCCCAGGTGTATTCGTAGAACTCGTCGAACGTGACCGCGTCGCCGTAGTAGGCGCGCGCCACCTCGCGGTAGAGCTTGCGCAGCACCTCGGTGGTGATCGGCTGGCCGCGCTCCACCAGCCGGTGCGCCTGCAGCTCGAAGTCGGCGAACAGCACCTGCGTGTAGTAGGTGCCGACGATCGAGTCGGCCGCGTGCTGCAGCAGCAGGAAGCGCTCCTTCGGGTCGCTGGTGCGGCGCAGCAGCTCCTCCAGCAGGAAGCGCTCGTTGGTGGTGGACGCGACCTCGGCGACGAAGATCGTGTAGTCGGAGGTCGCGAAGGGCTGGTTCTCGTACGACAGCACGGTGTGGATCGCGTGCCCGGTCTCGTGGGCGAAGGTGAACATCGAGTCGAGCGTGTCGTTGGAGTTGAGCAGCAGGTACGGGCCGACGCCGTAGACGCCGGCGCTGTAGGCGCCGCTGCGCTTGCCCGGGTTCTCGTAGACGTCGATGCGGCCGCCGCTGACGAACCGCCGGTAGCGCGACAGGTACTCGTCGCCCAGCGGCGCCACCGCGGCCAGCGTGAGCTCGCGGGCCGTCGCATACGGGTAGGTCTTGTCGCTCTTGAAGATCGGCAGCGAGCCGTCGTACGGATGGTAGGTTTCCAGGCCGAGCAGCTTCTTGCGCAGCCGCAGGTAGCGCTGCAGCGGCGCGGCGCCGCTGCGCGTGGCCTCGACCAGCGTCTCCACCACCTGGCGCGGCACCGCGTCGGTGTGCAGCGCGGCGTCTAGCGTGGTCGGAAAGTTGCGCGCCTGTGCGACGAACCAGTCGCGCTGCAGCACGCTGTTGTAGAGCGCGGCGTAGGTGTGGGCCGTCGTCGCGTAGGTGCCCACGTGGGCGGCAGCCGCCTTGGCGCGGTCGGCCTGGTTGCGGTTGTCGTTGAGCAGCGCGAAGTAGTTGCCCGGCGACAGCGTGACGCTCTGGCCGTCGGCCAGCGTGACGGTCGGGAACTTGATGTCCGACGTGCTCAGCTCGGCATAGGTCTGGCGCGGCGTGTCGCCGAAGCGGCCGGCGAGCGACAGCAGCCGCTCGCCCTTTTCGTCGAGCACGTGCGCCTCGCGGCGGTAGACCTCGAGGATCGGAAAGCGATAGGGGCCAAGCGCCGGCGTCTGCTCGAGCCAGCGCTGCATCGTGGGCTGCGGCACCGTCAGCAGCTCCGGCGAAAACCAGGCGGTCGCGGTGTCGAACTTCGAGAACAGCGCGCCGACACGCTGGAAGCGCCCGGCCACGGCCTGGTCGCGTGTGTCGACGTCGCGCTGCAGCTGCGGGTAGCGGTACAGCCGGTACTGCAGCTTGCCGATCTCGTCGAATGCGAGGTAGGCCTTCAACACGGCGTCCGGGCCGTTCTTCAGCGTGCCCTTCAGCGCAGCGAACGCCTCGGTCTTGGCCTCCATCTCGCGCATGCCGGCTTCCCAGGCGTCCCAGCTCGGGTAGATCGCGCTGAAATCCCAGCGGAATTCGGCCGGGATCTCGCTGCGTTCGCGCGGCGCTTTCGCGGTGGTGCTGGCGGGTTGGGCGAACGCGGCGAGGGTGAGCGTGGCCGCGAGCGCCGCGACGGCCCGGGCGAGGTGGCTGTTCATCGGCTCATTGTGTCAGCGCCGCAAAGGCCCCGGGGCCGCGCGGTCCCCGAGGCCAACCCGGCTCACTGCGCCTCGAGCCCTTCGCAGGCCAGCACGAGTTCTTCCATCGCCACGTCGTTGCCTTTGGCGTTGAGCGGCGCGCTGGTGTGCTTGACGATGCGGGCCCGCAGCAGCTTCCAGCTCCCGACGACCGCGGTGCGAGCTTCGTTCTGCAGCGAGATCGTCACCGTGCGCATCGCGTTCGCATTGCCGTCGCGAATCTGGTCGAGCCACTCGCGCAGCGCCGGCGAGCCGATCACGCCGCGCTTCAGCGTCACCTGGGTGGACTTGTTCAAGCCGGTGATCTTCGTTGCGCGGTCGCGCGGCACGGCGACCTCGATGCCACTGACCTCCTGGAAGCCCGCCTTCGGCCCTGCGGCGGCGCCGTCGCCAAGGTCGACGAGAAAGCTGAACTGCGCGTAGGGGCGATCGCGGAACGTGGCCATCACTGCCTCCTCACACTCTGCGGTCGGCCGTCCACTGGCCGACGCGCAGGATCACGAACTCGGCCGGCCGCAGCGGCGCGACGCCCAGCAGGCAAATCAGGCGCCCGTTGTCGAGGTCGTTCTGCGACATCGTCGAGCGGTCGCACCTGACGAACCAGGCCTGCTCCGGCTTGTCGCCCAGCAGCGCCCCGGAGCGCCACTCGTTGTGCAGGAAGGCCTCGATCGTTCGCCGCACGTGGGCCCACAGCGTCTCGCCGTTGGGTTCGAACACCGCCCATGACGTGCCTTTGTCGATCGAGCGCTCGATGTACACGAAGTAGCGCCGCAGGCTGACGTACTTCCACTGCGGATCGGAGCTGACCGTGCGCGCGCCCCACAGGCGCACGCCGTGGCCCTCGAAGAAGCGCAAGCAGTTGATGCCCTGCCGGTTGAGCACCTCCTGCTGCGCCTCGCTGTGCAGGCGCTCGAGGCCCAGAGCGAGTTTCACCACCTCGTTGGCCGGCGCCCTGTGGACGCCACGGTTGACGTCGTTGCGCGCGTAGATGCCGCACACGAAACCCGACGGTGGCAGCTGCGTCTCGCGCTGCGTGAGCGGGTCCAGCCTGCTCATCGGCCATCCTGCTGGCCGCCCAGGCGCCGCTCGCTGCGGCGTGCGAAGTAGAACCACTCGTTGCCGGGCAGCGCGTTGGGGTTGGGGAACACGATGAAGCCGTCGTCCGGTGCGCGCAGCAGGGTGCCGTCCGCGCGCTGGCCGATCAGTTCGCCGGCCTGCAGCGCCTGGTAGCTCGACCACTCGTGCGCAAAGCGGTCGTCGGCGTGGTGGCGGTCGGTCACTTCGGCGAGGCGCAGCAGCTCGAACTCAACGCGCGCCGGTGGTGGCGGTTCGTCGACCAGCCCCAGATGGGCCAGCGTGTGGCGGATCGCGCGGTAGGCCACCTCGGGGGCTTGCGGGTCGGCGTGCTGGCCGCATTCGAGCGTGATGGCATAACCGCCGCGTGAGCGCATGTATTCGGTGGTGCCCACGCCATAGCTCGGGTCGGTGTTGAGGAGCTGGGCGCGTTCGTTCGGGTTGGCGCTGGTGCGTTGCAGTCGGTTGCGCACGCCGGCGGCGTAGGTGTCGAGCCAGCCCTCGACGATGCGCCGTGGCCCCAGGCGCAGCGCCAGCGCCTCCTCGGCTTTCGCCTGGGCGAAGGGCTCCAGCGTGCCGCTGTTGTCGGCGGGCCCGATCATCGCGAACGGCTCGCCCGGCGAATGGAACGAGTGCAGGTCGAGCAGCACGTCGTGCTCGGCCAGCAGCGGGCACAGCACGTTGGCGATGCGATCTTCGTTGTCCAGCGCAGTCTCGTTGATGCGCAGGTTGCGGTTGAGGTTGCGCTCTCCCATGCGCTGCCCGCGCCGATAGGCCAGCGGGTTGGCCACCGGCACGAAGGTCGCGCTGCCGCGCGCGAGCTCGAGCGCGCCGCTGTCGAACTCGGCCAGCAGCCGCTCGATCCCGCGCGTGCCGCAGGTCTCGTTGCCGTGCACCGCGCCGAGCACGATCAGCCGCGGCCCGGGTACCAGCGCACGCCACGCATGGATACGAAGCGTGTCGGTCGCGTAGGACGTGGGTGAGGGGTTCACCGGCGCATCAGTCCTCGGGCTGGCGGCGGTCGATGCGCAGCACGATGCGTTCACGCGTCACCTCGCGGCCCACCTGGTCCAGCGAGATCGGGCATGGCCGCCCCGAATCGTCGAGCATCTGGTCGCCGATTTCGACCAGCGAGCCGATGCGCACCCGGTAGAAGCCGGGCACCGCATCGTCGATCCTCTGAAGCGGCGCGCGCCGCTCTGTGTACTGTGCCATCTCGGTCCCCGTATTGGCGCCCCGGTCCATCAACCTCGCGGTGCCCGGATCACGCGCGCACGGCCGCCCTCGGTGATGATGATCACCGCGTCGCCGGGCCTGGGTGGGTCGCTGCCGGGCGCCTGGACGATCGCGCGGCGCTCGCCGTTCCTGAGCTGCACGATGATCTCGAGCGCCTGTTCGCGCGTGGCCTGGCGCTCGATCGTGTTGCCCGCCACGCCGCCGGCCACCGCGCCGACCGTGCCGCCGACGATGGCGCCGCTGCCGCCGCCGACCTTGGAGCCGGCCACACCGCCGACCACGCCGCCGGCGGCGGCGCCGATGCCGCTTTGCGAGCCTTCCACCGTGACGGCACGCGTCGACAGCACCACGCCGTCGAGCACGTCGGACATGCGCTGTGCGTCTTCACGGCGGATCACGTCGGGGCTGGTGGTCGAGCAGCCGGCCGCCAGCGCCGCCGCGGCGCACAGGCCGATCAGGGTCTTTTTCATGGTTGCTCGTATGGCTCGTGAGAGCGACGGATTGTGCATAGTGCCTTGGCTCGGGTTTCAGCCGACGCGCAGCGCGCTCGTGCAGTGTTTCGGATTGGAGCACCCGAGCGTTGTTCTCCACCACGCCGTTCGGGTTTTCTCTCATCCCCCGCGTAGGTGTGCGCGCGAGCATGCAGCCGGCGGACCCGCAAGCACAGTGCTGCGGCGCCCAACTCACACCGCGTCTCGTCGTGAGACAGAGGGGATCACCGCATGGCGACAAGTTTCACCCTGAATGGAAAGGCCGTCTCGTCCGCATCGCATCCGGATACTCCGCTGATGTGGGTCGTGCGCGATGAGTTCGGACTGACCGGAACCAAGTTCGGTTGCGGCATCGCGGTATGCGGTGCTTGCACCGTAGACGTCGGTGGCCAGGCGGTGAGAGCCTGCACGACGCCCGTTTCCGCGGTCGCCGGCAAGAAGGTCGTCACCATCGAAGGCCTCGCCGCCGACAAGATCGGCCGCATGGTCCAGGACGCGTGGGTCGACAACAACGTGCCGCAGTGCGGCTACTGCCAGGCCGGCCAGTGCATGTCTGCCGCGGTGCTGCTGAAGTCGAGGAAGAATCCGACCGACGCGCAGATCGACCAGGCGATGAGCGGCAACATCTGCCGCTGCGGCTGCTACACGCGGATCCGCGCCTCCATCAAGCAAGTTGCCGAAAAGAGAGGTGCAGCATGAACGCGCGCCCCGAATTCCTTGAGATCGAATCGCTCGACAACGCGGGCCGGCGCAGCTTTCTGCAAAAGGCCTCCGCCGCGGGCGGACTCATCCTGGTCGCCGGCTACGCCAGCGGCCAGGCCGCCGAGCCCAAGAAATACGGCGCCGACGGCATGCCCAACGGCTGGGTCGACAACGCGCTGGTCTTCGTGTCGCTGGCCGCCGACGGCACCGTGAGCATCGTGTGCCACCGTTCCGAGATGGGCCAGGGCGTGCGCACCAGCATGCCGATGATCGTCGCCGACGAACTCGAGGCCAACTGGGCGCGCGTCAAGGTCGTCCAGGCACCGGGCGACGAAAAGCGCTACGGCAACCAGGACACCGACGGCTCGCGCAGCACGCGCCACTTCTTCACGCCGATGCGCGTGTGCGGTGCGTCGGCGCGCATGATGCTCGAGAACGCCGCCGCGGAGCAGTGGAAGGTCCCCGTCAGCGAGGTACAGGCGAAGAACCACGAGGTCGTGCACGCCAAGAGCGGCCGCAAGCTCGGCTACGGCCAACTCGCCGCCGCAGCTGCCAAGCAGCCGGTGCCGTCGCGCGACCAGGTCAAGCTGAAGGATCCCTCTCAGTTCCGCTACATCGGCAAGAGCAACATCAAGCTCGTCGACGGCCGCGACATCGTCACCGGCAAGGCGGTCTACGGCCAGGACGTGCGGCTGCCCGGCATGCTGTACGCGGTGGTCGCGCGTCCGCCGGTGTACCTCGGCAAGGTCGCCAGCGTCGACTCGTCGGCGGCGATGAAGGTGCCGGGAGTCGTCAAGGTCGTGCAGATCGAGCCGAGCGCGCCGCCGGCGAACTTCAACCCGCTCGGCGGCGTGGCCGTCGTCGCCAAGAACACCTGGGCCGCGATCAAGGGGCGCGAGGCGCTCAAGATCGTCTGGGACGACGGCCCCAACGCGTCGTACGACTCCAAGACCTATCGCGCGACGATGGAAGCGGCCTCTCGCAGCCCCGGCAAGGTGGTGCGCAAGGAGGGCGACTTCGACGCCGCGTATGCCAAGGCAGCCAAGAAGGTGCAGGCCGAGTACTACCTGCCGCACTTTGCGCACGCCACGATGGAGCCGCCGGCCGCGGCCGCGCGCATCGTCGGTGGCAAGTGCGAGATCTGGTCGTCGGTGCAGTCGCCCCAGGCGGCGCGCGACCTCGTCGCCAAGCGGCTGGGCATCGATCCGTCCAACGTCACGGTCAACGTCACATTGCTCGGCGGCGGCTTCGGGCGCAAGTCCAAGCCCGACTTCTGCGTCGAGGCCGCGGCCGTGTCGAAGGCGATGGACGGGCAGCCGGTCAAGGTGATCTGGACGCGTGAGGACGACCTGCGCCACGACTACCTGCACACCGTGTCGGTCGAGCGCCTCGAAGGGGGCCTCGACGAAAGCGGCAAGTGCACGTCATGGCTGCACCGCTCGGTCGCACCGACGATCCTGTCGACGTTCGTCGACGGCGCCAAGAACCAGTTCAACATCGAGCTGGGCATGACGCTGCTGCAGGCTGCGTCGCTGGTGCCCAACGTCCGCATCGAGAACCCGGACGCCACGGCGCACACGCGCATCGGCTGGTTCCGGTCGGTGTCGAACGTGCCGCACGCGTTTGCGACCCAGTCGTTCATCGCCGAGATGGCCGCTGCCGCGGGCAAGGATCACCGCGAGTACCTGCTCGACCTGATCGGGCCGGCGCGCAAGATCGACACCCGCACGCAGGGTGACGACTGGAACCACGGCGAGGATCCCGACCGCTATCCGATGGACACCGGCCGCCTGCGCCAGGTGATCGAGGTCGCGTCGCGCATGGCAGGCTGGGGACGCTCGATGCCCAAGGGCAGCGGGCTCGGGCTTGCCGCGACCTACACCTTCGTCACCTACGTCGCCGCGGTGGCCGAGGTGGAGGTCGACGCCAACGGCAACGTCAAGGTGCCGCGCATTCACGTTGCCGTCGACTGCGGGGCGGTCGTCAACCCCGAGCGCATCGAGTCGCAAGTCGAAGGTGCGGCCGTGATGGGCATGGGCATCGCGCTGTCCAACGAGATCTCGTTCAAGAACGGGCGCGTCGAACAAGGCAACCTGAACGACTTCGAGCTCTCTCGCATCAGCACGTCGCCGGTGGAAGTCCACGTGCACGTCATGCCGTCGGACTACTCGCGCCCGCTCGGCGGCGTCGGCGAGCCTGCGGTGCCGCCGATCGCGCCTGCGATCTGCAACGCGATTTTCGCGGCCACTGGCAAGCGGATCCGGGCACTGCCGGTGCGAGGCCAACTGAAGACGTGACGCGCGACGGCGCGTGAACCACGAGAGCGCGCCCGCGGGCGCGCTCTTTTTCGTTGGTCCGTGGTTGCTGCGTCGAAAGACCGCGGCTAGGCGTGCAACCGGCTCGAGCGCGGCACGCTGGCCAGCAGGAACTCCATCTGGTCGGCCAGAATGCGGCGGCCGCGCAGGATCATGTCTTCGTGCAGGTTGGGCACGTAGGGCAGGTACAGCAGGCTCATGCGCACTTCCTCGGGCAGCTTGTTGCCCTTGCGCCCGTTGCAGCCGCGGCAGGCGGTGATGCAGTTCATCCAGGTGTCGCGGCCGCCGCGCGACACCGGCCGCACGTGCTCGCGCGTCAGCAGGTCGAACGGGAAGCGGCGACCGCAGTAGGCGCAGACATGGCGGTCGCGGTTGAACAGCTTGGGGTTGGTCAGCGCCGGCACCGTGCGCCAGGCGCGGGTGGGGACCGCGCCCTTGACCGCGATGATCGGGTGCACGTCGATGCGCGATTGCAGGCCGGTGGTGCGCTGGATGCCGCCGCGCAGCACGTGGAACGTGTCGCCCAGCGTCCAGGCCACGCCGTCGCTGGCGTAGAGCACGGCCGCTTCGCGCGGGGTGATCCACGCCTGCGGGCGACCGGACACATCGAGTTGCAGGACATCCACGGTACGGGGCAGCCTCCTACAAGCAATGCCTGCAAGCGTAGCGCACTCCGAGGGGGCGCTCCAAACAGGCCGCCGGCGACCTGCGTCACGGTGGCCCTAGGCAGCCCAACCTACAAATAGTCGACAACCGGCCGATACAGAGGTGTCGCCTTTCGATCAGAATAGTACGACCGTTCGTTTTATTGCCGCCCGCATTGACCGACACCACGACCACCCGCCCCGCGCGCGTGCTGCCCAAGGGCCGCCAGACGCGCGCCGCGATCCTCGAGGTCGCACTGAGCCTGGCTTCGCACAGCGGGCTGGAGGGGTTGTCGATCGGTGCGCTCGCCGAGTTGATGCACATGAGCAAGTCGGGCGTGTTCGCCCACTTCGGCTCGCGCGAGGAACTGCAGATCTCGGTGGTGCGCGAGTACCACGAGCGCTTCGCCGAAGAGGTGTTCCACCCGTCGATGCAACAGCCGCGCGGCTTGCCGCGGCTGCGCGCGCTGGTCGAGCGCTGGATCCGCCGCGTCTCGGTGGAGATCGATTCGGGCTGCATCTACATCAGCGGCGCGGTGGAGTTCGACGACAGGCCCGGCCCGGTGCGTGATGCGCTGGCGCAGATGGTGCTCACCTGGCACGCCACGCTGGAGAAGGCGATCCGCATGGCTGTCGAGGAAGGGCACCTGCGCGAGGACACCGACGCCCACCAGATGCTGTTCGAGATCCACGGCCTGATCCTGTCGTTGCACCACGACGCGCGCTTTCTCAAGCTGCCCGGCGCACTCGACCGCGCGCGGCGCGCGTTCGACCGCATGGTCGGCGACAACCTGGCCACGCCCGGCGCGCGCAAGCGTGCGGCACGACGCTGACGACGACATCCCCGTTACCCGCACAGGAGTCCCACCATGCCGCAATACACCCCGCCGCTGCGCGACATGAAGTTCGTGCTGCACGAGCTGATCCAGGTGGTCGATCGCCTGAAATCCCTGCCCCGCCACGCCGACATCGACGCGGCGACGATCGACGCCGTGATCGAGGAGGGTGGCAAGTTCGCCGCCGAGGTGCTGGCGCCGATCAACCAGAGCGGCGACGAGCAGGGTTGCGTGCTCGACAAGGCCACGCACGAGGTCGCGGCGCCGTCGGGCTTCAAGGAGGCCTACGCGCAGTACGTGGCGGGCGGCTGGCCGGCGCTGTCGGCCGACACGCAGTTCGGCGGTCAGGGCCTGCCGATCGTGCTGAACCAGTGCCTGTACGAGATGCTCAACTCGGCCAACCAGGCGTGGACCATGTACCCGGGGCTGTCGCACGGTGCCTACGAGTGCCTGCACGCGCACGGCACCGACGAGCAGAAGGCGCTGTACCTGCCCAAGCTGACGAGTGGACAGTGGACCGGCACGATGTGCCTGACCGAGAGCCACTGCGGCACCGACCTCGGCATGCTGCGCTCCAAGGCCGAGCCGCAAGCCGACGGCAGCTACAAGCTGAGCGGCCAGAAGATCTTCATCTCCGCCGGCGAGCACGACCTGGCCGAGAACATCATCCACCTGGTGCTGGCGCGATTGCCCGATGCGCCGCAGGGCAGCAAGGGCATCTCGCTGTTCGTGGTGCCGAAGTTCCTGCCCAAGGCCGACGGCACGCTGGGCGAGCGCAACCCGATCTTCTGCACCGGCCTGGAGCACAAGATGGGCATCCACGGCAACGCCACCGCGCAACTCAACCTCGACGGCGCCACCGGCTGGCTGGTGGGGCAGCCCAACAAGGGGCTGCCGGCGATGTTCGTGATGATGAACGCCGCCCGCCTGGGCGTGGGCAACCAGTCGCTGGGCCTCACCGAGGTGGCCTACCAGAACGCCGTGGCCTACGCGAAGGATCGCATCCAGATGCGCTCGCTGTCGGGCCCCAAGGCGCCCGACAAGCCGGCCGATCCGATCATCGTGCACCCCGACGTGCGCAAGATGCTGCTCACCGCGCGCGCCTATGCCGAGGGCGGGCGTGCGCTGAGCATCCACATCGCGACGCTGATCGACACCTATCTGGCCACCGACGACGCCGAGGTGCGCAAGGACGCCGAAGACGAGGTCGCGCTGCTGACACCGATCGTCAAGGCCTTCCTCACCGACAACGCCTGGCTCGCCACCTCGCACTGCATGCAGGTGTACGGCGGCCACGGCTACATCCGCGAGTGGGGCATGGAGCAGTTCGTGCGCGACGCGCGCATCAACATGATCTACGAGGGCACCAACACGATCCAGTCGCTTGACCTGCTGGGCCGCAAGGTATTGGCCGACAACGGCGCCAAGCTCAAGAAGTTCGGCAAGAGAATCCAGGCCTTCATCGAAGACGAAGGGGTCGTCGAGGCGATGCAGGAGTTCGTCAACCCGCTGGCCGACCTCGGCGACAAGGTGACCAAGCTGACCACCGAGCTGGGCATGAAGGCCTTCGGCAACGCCGACGAGGTGGGCGCCGCGGCGGTGGACTACCTGCGCGTGATCGGCCACCTGGCATTCGCCTACTTCTGGGCCCGCATGGCCAAGCTCGCGCTCGAGAACAAGGATTCCGGCGACCCGTTCTACGCCGCCAAGCTGGCGACGGCGCGCTTCTACTTCGCCAAGCTGCTGCCCGAGACGGCTGGGCTGATTCGCAGCGCGCGCGCAGGCCTGGCCCCGTTGATGGCGATGGACGAAGCGTTGTTCTGATCCCGCATCGGCCGCATGGCCACAACAGCAAGGAGCGAGGCATGAAGACCTGGATGGTGGGCGGCGCGCTGGCGCTGGCGGCGTTCGTGGTGTCGGCTCAAAACACGCCGGTGGGTGTCTGGAAAACCATCGACGATGACGGCAAGACCGAGAAGTCGCTGGTGCGCATCACCGAATCGGGCGGCGTGCTGACCGGCAAGATCGAAAAGATCTTCGAGGCCGGCAAGCAGGACTCCACCTGCGACAAGTGCACCGACGAGCGCAAGGACAAGCCGGTGCTCGGCATGGTGATCCTGCGTTACCTCAAGCAAGACGCCGACGACAAGGACACCTGGACCGGCGGTGAGATCCTCGACCCCAACAACGGCAAGACCTACAAGGCGCGCTTGAAGCCGCTCGACGGTGGCAAGCAGCTGCAGATGCGCGGCTACCTGGGGCCGTTCTACCGCACACAGGTGTGGGTCCGGGCCGACTAGTTTTCCCGCAGGAGTTTTCAATGAGTCGATTTGTTGTGCGCAAGGTGGCCGTGCTCGGCGCCGGCGTGATGGGCGCGCAGATCGCCGCCCACCTGGTGAACGTCAAGGTGCCGGTGGTGTTGTTCGACCTGGCGGCCAAGGAAGGCCCGAAAAACGGCATCGTCACGAAGGCGCTCGATGGCCTGAAGAAACTCAAGCCCTCGCCGATCGGCGTGGCCGAAGACATCGCGTTGATCCAGGCCGCCAACTACGACGAGCACCTGGAGCAGCTGAAGGGCTGCGACCTGGTGATCGAGGCGATCGCCGAGCGCATGGACTGGAAGCTCGATCTCTACAAGAGGATCGCGCCGTTCGTCGCGCCGCACGCGATCGTGGCGTCCAACACGTCCGGCCTGTCGATCACCAAGCTGTCCGAGGCGTTGCCGGCCGAGATCAAGCCGCGCTTCTGCGGCATCCACTTCTTCAATCCGCCGCGTTACATGAGCCTGGTGGAGTTGATCCCGACGCCGACCACGTTGCCCGAGATCCTCGACCAGCTCGAGACCTTCGTCACCACCGGCCTCGGCAAGGGCGTCGTGCGTGCCAAGGACACGCCGAACTTCATCGCCAACCGGGTCGGCATCGCCGGCATGCTGGCGACCATGGTCGAAGCCGACAAGTTCGGCCTCGCCTTCGACGTCGTCGACGACCTCACCGGCAAGAAGATGGGCCGCGCCAGCTCGGGCACCTTCCGCACCGCCGACGTGGTGGGTCTCGACACGATGGCCCACGTGGTCAAGACGATGCAGGACACCCTGCAGGCCGACCCGTTCTACCCGCACTTCGCCACACCCAAGGTGCTGGCCGGCCTGATCGAAAAGGGCGCGCTCGGACAGAAAACGGGCGCCGGCTTCTACAAGAAGGTCGGCAAGGACATCCTGCGCCT
This sequence comes from Burkholderiaceae bacterium, assembly GCA_036520715.1. GTDB lineage: Bacteria > Pseudomonadota > Gammaproteobacteria > Burkholderiales > Burkholderiaceae_C > JAEUPI01. The sequence goes on from DATDJF010000073.1 coordinate 20,050, forward strand.
CGACCCCGCCAAGGGGGACTACGTGCCGTCGGGCGGCAAGGCCGATCCGCTGATCGAGCGCATGCTCAAGAAGCCTGCCGCCGAGCGGCTGAAGCTGCTGCGCGAATCGAGCAACCCGCAGGCGCAGTTCATCTGGTCGATCCTGCGCGACGGCTTTCACTACGCCGCGGTGCACCTGGAGTCGATCGCCGACAGCGCGCGTGACGTCGACTTCGCGATGCGCTGGGGCTTCGGCCTCAAGCAGGGCCCGTTCGAGCTGTGGCAGGAGGCCGGCTGGAAGCAAGTCGCGCAGTGGATCGCCGACGACATCGCGGCGGGCAAGGCGTTGAGCAACGCGCCGCTGCCGGCGTGGGTGACCGATGGCCGCGATGGCGTGCACACACCGGAAGGCTCGTGGAGCCCGAGCCAGAAGCGCTACGTGCCGCGCTCGAAGCTTGCGGTGTACCAGCGCCAGCCGTTCCCCGAAGCGGTGGCCGGCGCGGGCGCCGCCGAGCCATTGAAGAGCGGCACCGAGCTCTACAAGAACGAAGAGATCCGCGTCTGGACGCTCGACGGCGAGGTCGCGATCGCCAGCATCACCGCCAAGCTGCACCTCATCAGCCCGGCGGTGATCGAGGGCCTCGCCAAGGCGCTCGAGATCGCCGAAGGCCAGTTCAAGGGCCTGGTGATCTGGTCGCCCGACGACGTGTTCTCGGCCGGCGCCAACCTCGAATCGCTGATGCCGGTGTTCATGAAGATGGGCTCCAAGGGCATCGACCCGGAAGTCAAGAAGCTGCAGGACTTCATGCTGCGCTTGCGTTACGCACAGGTGCCGGTGGTCAGTGCGATGCGCGGCATCGCGCTGGGAGGTGGCTGCGAACTGGCGCTGTACAGCTCGCGCCGCGTCGCGCACATGGAAACCTACGTCGGCCTGGTCGAAGTCGGCGTCGGCCTGGTGCCCGCGGGTGGTGGCCTGGCGGCGATCGCACGCCGCGCCGCCGAGCAGGCAGCCGCTGCGCCGGGCACCGACCTGCTGGCGTTCATCAAGGAGCCGTTCACCGCCGCGGCGATGGCCAAGGTGGGCACCAGCGCGATCGAGAGCCGTGCGTTGGGCTACCTGCAGGACAGCGACGTCATCGTGCCGCACAAAGACGAGTTGCTGACGGTGGCGCTGGCACAGGCCAAGGCGATGGCCGACTCGGGCTGGCGCGCGCCGCACAAGCGGCTGATCCCGGTGGCCGGGCGCAACGGCATCGCGACGATCAAGGCGTCGCTGGTGGGCCTGCGCGACGGCGGCTTCGCCAGCCAGCACGACTTCCACATCGCCAGCCTGATCGCCGACGTGGTGTGCGGCGGCGACGTCAACGCCGGGGAGGGGGTCAGCGAGGAGTACCTGATGACGCTCGAGCGCAAGCACTTCTGGTCGCTGCTCGACCACCCGAAATCTCAAGAACGCATCATGGGCATGCTGCAAACGGGCAAGCCCGTACGCAACTGAAGGCGAGGACGATCATGAGCAAACAACTGCAAGACGCCTACATCGTCGCCGCCACGCGCTCGCCGATCGGCAAGTCCGGCCGCGGCGTGTTTCGCCACACGCGCTCCGACGACCTGCTGGTCGCAACGATTCAGAGCGCGCTGAAGCAAGTGCCGACGCTCGATCCGAAGGCGATCGAAGACGCGATCATCGGCTGCGCGATGCCCGAAGGGCAGCAGGGCTTGAACATGGCGCGCGTCGCCGCGCTGCTGGCCGGGCTGCCGGTCTCGGTCGGCGGCGTCACGATCAACCGCTTCTGCGCGTCGGGCCTCACCGCGGTGCAGATGGCGGCCGATCGCATCCGCGTCGGCGAGGCCGACGTGATGATCGCCGGTGGCGCCGAAAGCATGAGCGCGATTCCGATGTCGGGCCACAACCCGTCGTTCAACGCGCACATCTTCGACAAGGACGAGAACATCGGCATCGCCTATGGCATGGGCCTGACCGCCGAGCGTGTGGCCGAGCAGTGGAAGGTGAGCCGCGACGCGCAAGACCAGTTCGCGCTGGCGTCGCACCACAAGGCGATCAAGGCGCAGCAGGCCGGCGAGTTCAACGCCGAGATGACGAGCATCGAGGTCGAGGACCGCACCCCCGACCTCGCCAGCGGCGAGGTGGTCATCAAGAAGCGCAGCATCGGCTTCGACGAAGGCGCGCGCGCCGACACCTCGCTCGAGGCACTCGGCAAGTTGAAGCCGGTGTTCGCCGCCAAGGGCAGCGTCACCGCCGGCAACTCCAGCCAGACCAGCGACGGCGCCGGCTGCCTGATCCTGGCCAGCGAGAAAGCGGTCAAGCAGTTCGGGCTGAAGCCGCTGGCGCGCTTCGTCAGCTTCGCGATCAAGGGCGTGCCGCCGCACATCATGGGCATCGGCCCGATCGAGGCGATTCCGGTGGCACTGAAGCTCGCCGGCCTGAAGCTCGACGACATGGGCTGGATCGAGCTCAACGAGGCGTTCGCCGCGCAGTCGCTGGCGGTGATCCATTCGGTGGGCTTGAACCCGGCCAAGGTCAACCCGATGGGCGGCGCCATCGCGCTGGGTCATCCGCTCGGCGCCACCGGTGCGATCCGCTCCGCCACGGCAATCCACGCGCTGCATCGCCACAACCTGAAGTACGGCATGGTCACGATGTGCGTGGGCACCGGGCAGGGCGCCGCAGGCATCTTCGAACGCGTCTGACGGCGGGGAGCCGAGCGATGAGCCAAGCCATCACGTTCACGGCCGACGATGGCGCCGTCGCTTTGAGCGGGCGCTACCACGCACCTCGGGGCGCTGCGAAGGCCGTGGTGCTGATCGCCGGCGCGATGGGCGTCAGGCAGGACTACTACGCCGAGTTCGCGCGCTGGCTGGCGGCGCAGGGTTACGCGGCGTTCAGCTTCGACTACCGCGGCATGGGCGAGTCGCTGCCGGTCGGCCGCAGCCTGCGCGGCTTTCGCGCCGACCTGTTCGACTGGTCGCGCGACATCGACGCCGCGATCGACGTGCTGCTGGCGCGCCACCCGGACGCGCCGCTGTTCGTCGTCGGCCACAGCCTGGGCGCACAGCTTCCCGGGCTGCTGCGCCACCGCGACCGCATCGCCGGCCTGGTGTCGGTGGCCGCCGGCAGCGGCTACTGGCGCGACAACGCGCCGCAGTTGAAGCGCATCGTGCTGTACTTCTGGCACGTGCTGGTGCCGGTGGCGGTGGCGATCGCCGGCTATTTTCCGGGCAAGCGCATCGGCAAGGTCGGCGACCTGCCGCGCGGCGTGGTGCTGCAGTGGCGCCGCTGGTGCCTGCACCCGCGTTACCACGTCGGCGCCGAGGGCGAGGCGGTGCGCCGGCAGTTCGCCGGCGCGCGCTTTCCGGTGGTGGCGTTGTCGATCACCGACGACGAGCTGATGACCGAACGCGGCACGCGTGTGCTGATCGACTGCTACGAAAACGCGCCGCGCCAGCTGCAGCGCATCGCGCCGGCCGACGTCGGCGCCCAGCGCATCGGCCACTTCGGCTTCTTCAGGGCCCAGTTCGAAGCCACGCTGTGGCGCCGGCTCGAGCGCTTGCTGGCCGGCTTCGGCGTGCACGGGCGCAGCGCCCCGTAAGATCGGCGTCGCCTGAAACAGGAGCGACGCATGGCCGACATTCACCTCGATCCCTCGAGCTGCCTGCCCGACGACGGCACACGTGGCACGCTGATCGGCCGCTGCTGGCTGCCCGGCGGACACGCCGGCCCGGTGGTGGTGGCGGTGCGCGAGCAGGGGGTGTTCGACCTCAGCGAGCGTTTTGCCACCGTGAGCGACCTGCTCGACGAGCCCGAGCCGGCGCAGGCGGCCGCCGCCACGCGCGGCAAGCTGCTCGGCACGCTGGCCGACATCCTGCGCAACACCGGCCGCGCCGAGCGTGATGCGACGCTCCCGCACCTGCTGGCGCCGATCGACCTGCAGGTCATCAAGGCGGCCGGCGTCACCTTTGCGACCAGCCTGCTCGAGCGCGTGATCGAGGAGCAGGCCAAGGGCGATCCGGCGCGCGCCGACAGCGTGCGCGCCGAAGTGCAGAAGGCGATCGGCACCAACCTGGCGACCGTGAAGCCCGGCTCGTCCGAATCCGCCGCGCTGAAGGCGGCGCTGCAGGCGCGCGGCCTGTGGAGCCAGTACCTCGAGGTCGGCATCGGCCCCGATGCCGAGGTGTTCACCAAGGCGCCGTTGCTGTCGGCGCTGGGCACCGGCGTGGCGATCGGCGTGCGCGGCGATTCGGCGTGGAACAACCCGGAGCCCGAGGTCGTGCTGGCGGTCAACAGCCGCGCGCAGATCGTCGGCGCCACGCTCGGCAACGACGTCAACCTGCGCGACTTCGAAGGCCGCAGCGCGCTGCTGCTGGGCAAGAGCAAGGACAACAACGGCTCCACCGCGATCGGCCCGTTCATCCGCCTGTTCGACGGCAGCTTCACGCTCGACGACGTGCGGCGCGCCGACCTCACGCTCACGGTCACCGGCGCCGACGGCTTCGTGCTGAAGGGCGCCAGCACGATGCGCGAGATCAGCCGCGACCCGCTCGACCTGGTGGCGCAGACCACCGCGATGCACCAGTACCCGGACGGCTTCGTGCTGTTCTGCGGCACGCTGTTTGCGCCCACGCAAGACCGCGGCGCACCCGGCAGCGGCTTCACGCATCGGCGCGGCGACGTGGTTCGCATTCGCAGTGCCAGGCTCGGCGAGCTGCTCAACGTGGTCGAGCACAGCGAGCGGCTGCCGCCGTGGACTTACGGCGTGCGCCAACTGATTCAGCACCTGGCGCAACGCGCCAACTCCTAGTACCTGGCGCGATGCGCCGGCGGCTGGCAGTGCCGGCGGGCGGCGCTGCGCCGCCAAGGACGCGGGGTCCGACTCTTGCATGGCAGGGGTTTATCGGGCATTCGATGCTCGGGAGGACCCGAATGCGGGCATGGGCAGCCGGCGGCTAGCATGCCAAGCACCGATTTGGACCATCGATCCCTGGAGGTTGTCATGAAGGCACGCAAGATCCGCGAACTGGTCGAGCAGGTGCGAGAAGGCACGCTGCCGCGTCGCGCATTCATTCAACGTTTGGTCGGGGTCGGCCTGACGGCGCCGATGGCCTCGATGCTGCTGATGCACTACGGTGTCGCCCAGGCGCAGACGATGCCTGTGTACAAGGGCACCAAGCGCGGCGGCGGCGGCACCGTCAAGCTGCTGTACTGGCAAGGTGCCGTGCACCTGAATCCTCACTTCGCCGGCGGTACCAAGGAGCAGGAAGCCACCCGTGTGTTCTACGAGCCGCTGGCCGGCTGGGACGCCGAGGGCAACCTGATCCCCTGCCTGGCCACCGAGATTCCGACCCGGGCCAACGGCGGCGTGTCGGCTGACAGCCGCTCCGTCACCTGGAAGCTCAAGCGCGGCGTCACCTGGCACGACGGCAAGCCCTTCACCGCGGACGACGTGGTGTTCACCGGGCAATACGCGGGCGACCCGGCGACCTCCACCGTCACCGTCGCCACCTACCAGGACATCAAGGTCGAGAAGGTCGACTCGCACACCGTGCGCGTGGTCTATCCGAAGCCGACGCCGTTCTGGGCCGAGGCCTTCGTCGGCAGCACCGGCATGATCCTGCCCAAGCACGTGTTCGAGCCGTTCGTCGGCGCCAAGTCGCGCGAGAACCCGGCCAACGTGAAGCCGGTGGGCACCGGGCCGTACAAGTTCGTCGACTTCAAGCCCGGCGACATGCTGCGTGGCGAAGCCAACAAGGACTATCACGTCGCGAACCAGCCGTTCTTCGACGCCATCGAGGTCAAGGGCGGCGGCGACGCGCTGAGCGCCGCGCGCGCGGTGCTGCAGACCGGCGAGTACGACTTCGCGTGGAACCTGCAGGTCGAGGACGAGATCCTGAAGCGCCTGGAAGACAGCGGCAAGGGCAAGGTGCAGATCCTCGGCGGCAGCGACATCGAGTTCATCATGCTCAACGTCACCGACCCGTGGAAGGAGGTCGACGGCGAGCGTGGCAGCGTCAAGAGCAAGCACGCGGCGTTCTCCGACGCGGCGGTGCGCGAAGCGATGGCGCTGTTGGTCGACCGCAAGAGCGTGCAGGAGTTCATCTACGGCCGCACTGGCATCGCGACGCCGAACTTCCTGAACAACCCGCCGCGCGTGCGCAGCCCGAACACCAAGTACGAGTTCAACGTCGAGAAGGCCAACCAGCTTCTCGAGGCGGCGGGCTGGAAGAAAGGTTCCGACGGCATCCGCGCCAAGGGCGACGTGAAGCTGAAGTTCGTCTACCAGACCAGCGTCAGCCAGCCACGCCAGAAGACGCAGGCGATCGTCAAGGACGCGTGCACCAAGGCGGGCGTCGACCTGGAGTTGAAAAGCGTGACCGCGGCGGTGTTCTTCGGCAGCGACGCGGCCAACCCCGACACGTATCAGAAGTTCTGGTGCGACATGCAGATGTTCACCACCACCATGACCCAGCCCGACCCGCAGGTGTTCATGGAGCAGTACACGTCGTCGCAGTTCGCGCAGAAGGCCAACAAATGGGCCAGCCGCAACATCAGCCGCTGGAGCAGCCCCGAGTTCGACGAGGCGCACAAGGCCGTGCAGATCGAGGGCGACGCGGCCAAGCGCGCCGCGCTGTTCATCAAGATGAACGACCTGGTCATGGCCGGCGGCCACATCATCCCGATCGTCAACCGGCCGCGTGTGAAGGCCACGGTGAACAAGCTCAACGCGCCGCTGTCGGGCTGGGACAACGACACCTGGTCGCTCGGCTACTGGTCGCGCGACGCTTGACGACATCCCCCGCGGAGCGGCCTGGCGGCCGCTTCGCGCTTTTTGAAGGAGCAACCGTGGCGGACCGGCGAGGCCAGGTGAGCGGCGTCCGCTTCGGAAGCTCCTTGTTTCGCGTGCGCACTTGACCCACTACATCCTGCGCCGTCTGATGATCGTGCTGCCCAGCCTGCTGGGCATCAGCGTCATCCTGTTCACGATACTGGCGCTGGCCCCGGGCGACCCGTTCGAGGACCTGGCCAACAACCCCAACGTGCCGCCAGAAGTGCGCATGGCACTGCGCGCGCAGTTCGGGCTCGACGACCCGATCTGGCAGCGCTACTTCCACTGGCTGGCCAACATGGTCAAGGGCGACTGGGGCTTCTCGTTCGTCAGCCGCATCGACGTCGACACGCTGATCCTGCAGCGTCTGCCCACCACCATCGCGGTGATCGGCGCCTCCCAACTGCTGGCCTTGCTGATCGCGCTGCCGGTGGGCGTGCTGGCGGCGGTGAAGCCGTATTCGTGGTTCGATCGCATCGCCAGCACACTCGCCTTCATCGGCTTTTCGCTGCCGACCTTCTTCACCGGGGTGCTGTTCATTCTTTTCTTCAGCATCTACCTCGGCTGGTTCCCGTTCGTATACCGCTCCGACATTTCGGGTTCCGGCTGGCCTTGGCTGTGGGAGCACATCAAGCAGAGCATCATGCCGGTCACCGTGCTCGGCGTGTTCCAGGCCGCCAGCTGGATGCGCTACGTGCGCAGCTCGGTACTCGACGTCATCCGCCTCGACTACGTGAACACCGCGCGCAGCAAGGGGCTCAGCGAGCGGGTGGTCATCAACAAGCACGTGGTGCGCAATGCGCTGATTCCGGTGGTGACGCTGATCGCGCTGCAGTTGCCGCAGCTGTTCGGCGGCGCCATCGTCACCGAGCAGATCTTTCGCATCCCCGGCATCGGCAGCCTGCTGATCGATTCCATCCTGCGCAGCGACATGCCGGTGATCATGGCGGTGACCTTCGTGCTGTCGGTGCTGGTGATCCTGTTCAACTTGCTTGCAGACGTGATCTATGGCTGGCTCGATCCCCGCATCAGCTACCGGTAGCGCGCCGCAGACGCCCGCGGTCGCGGCGGTCGAAGGCTACACACTGTCGCCGACGAGCCCCGGTTCGTTATCGATGCCGCGGCCCGAAGCGCCGGCGCCCGAGCTCGGCCGGGCCATCACGAGCGTCTCGCCATGGCGCGAGGCGTGGCGGCGCTTCAGACGCCACCGGCTGGCCTACATCAGCCTGTTCGTGCTGGGCGCGATGGTGCTCGCGGTGCTGCTCGGGCCGCTGGTCTACAAGGTCGGCATCAACGACATCGACTTCAAGGCCCGGCTGGCCGCCCCCTCGGCCAAGCACTGGATGGGTACCGACGACCTCGGCCGCGACATCCTGGCGCGTGTGCTGTACGGCGGCCGCATCTCGCTGGCGGTGGGCATGGCGGCGATGCTGATGGCCATCAGCGTCGGCGTGGCCATCGGCGCGATCGCCGGCATGGCGCGCGGCTGGATCGATACCGCACTGATGTGGGTGACCGACCTGTTCCTCAGTCTGCCGCAACTGCCGCTGCTGCTGCTGCTGATGGTCCTGTTCCGCGAGCCGCTGAAAGTGGCTTTCGGCCTGGAGGTCGGCATGTTCCTGCTGATCGTGCTGGTGATCGGGGGCTTCCGCTGGATGCCGGTGGCGCGGCTGGTGCGCGCGCAGTTCTTCAGCTTGCGCGAGAAGGAGTTCGTCGAGGCCGCGCGTGCGCTGGGCGCCAGCACCAGCCGGCAGGTGGTGCGCCACATCCTGCCCAACAGCCTGGGGCCGGTGATCGTGGCCGCCACCATCGACGTGGCGGCGGCGATCATCCTCGAGAGCACGCTGTCGTTCCTTGGGATGGGTTTTCCGCCCGACGTGCCCACCTGGGGCCGCATCCTCTACGACGGCCGCGACTACATGGACCTCGCCGCGCACTGGGCACTGTTTCCCGGGCTCATGATCTTCGCCACGGTGCTCACCATCAACTTCATCGGCGACGGGCTGCGCGACGCGCTCGACCCGCGGCGCGTTCTGTAGGCACGGCTCATGGCGCTGCTCGAGATCCAGGGGCTCAAGACCCACTTCAAGACCGACGACGGCTGGCTGCATGCGGTCGACGGCGTCGACATCACCGTCGACCGCGGCGAGACGGTGAGCGTGGTCGGCGAGTCGGGCTGCGGCAAGTCGGTCACCGCGATGACGGTGCTCAAGCTGGTGCCGATGCCGCCCGGCAAGGTGGCCGCCGGGCGCGTGATGTGGCAGGGGCGCGACCTGGTGCCGCTGTCGGCCGACGAGATGCGAAAGATCCGCGCCAAGGAAATCGCCATCATCTTCCAGGAGCCGATGACCTCGCTCAACCCGGTGTACACGGTGGGCGAGCAGGTCGCCGAGGTGCTGCGCCTGCACGAGGGTCTGTCGCGCAAGGACGCGCTCGACGGCGCGGTGAAGATGCTGCGGCGCGTGCGCATCCCCACGGCCGAGCGGCGCATCCACGACTACCCGCACCAGTTTTCCGGCGGCATGCGCCAGCGTGTGATGATCGCCATCGCGCTGGCCTGCAATCCCAAGCTGCTGATCGCCGACGAGCCGACCACCGCGCTCGACGTGACGAT
>DATDJF010000074.1:0-8165 GCA_036520715.1 Burkholderiaceae bacterium
TCGGCCACGCCGCGCGCCTGCGTGATCTCGACGCTGGCTCCGCGGGCATGGCCGGCGCTGGAGCGCACCGTCTCGGCGAGCTCGCTCATCGACGAGGCCGTCTGCTGCAATGCGCTGACCTGGTGCTCGGTGCGCGCGGAGAGATCGCTGTTGCCTTTGGCGATCTCGCGCGCAGCCACCTCGACACCCTGCACCGATTGATTGACCGCGACCACCGCGCCGCGCAGCTTCTTTCGCATGGTGTTGAGTTCGTGGCGCAGCCACGAGAGTTCGTCGCGCCCGGGCGACTCGATCCTGGTCTCCAGATCGCCGGCGGCGATGCGCATCACCGCCCGCGCGGTGTCGTCCACCGGCGCCTTGATGCTGACGCTGACCAGCCAGCCACCGACGAGTCCGAGCGCGCCCACCAGGCAGGCCACGCCGCCGAGGACAAAGGCCAGCGCAGGAGCGTGCGGCTTCAAGGCCCAGCTCGAAGTCAGGCCGATGGCGCACACGGCCAGCGACAGCAGACCAAACCCGGCGCGCACACGCAGCACCTGGCTGAAGCGACGAAGAAACACGGTCATGAATCAACTCCGGGTCACGCGGACGAGCAACAACGCCTCGATGATTGCCGAACGGGCGTGACGCGAAGCTCCGAATTGGCGGTCGTCAGGTGCCCAGTTTCGGTCTGATGGCTCGCGCGTGGGTTCAGGCCCCGCCGCTGCGACCGCGCGGTCGGCGCGCGCGGCGATACAGCCGCATGGCCGGCGTCGCCGACGTGCCATGAAGCAGCACCGAAGCGACCACGGTGGCCAACACGGCGTCGGCGACCCAGGCGATGTCGCTCCCGATGGCGCCGTGCGAGATGGCGAACGCCAGGTAGTACACCGAGCCCACGCCGCGGATGCCGAACCAGGCGGCCAGGCGGCGCTGTGTCGGCGTCAGCCGCGAGCCGAGCAACGTGAGCCGCACCGCCAGCGGGCGCACCACGAGCAGCAGTGCCGCGGCGATGCCCAGGCTGTGCCAGCTGAAGACGCCCGCATGCAGCAGGCTGCCCACCAGCAGCATCACCGTCAGCTCGGCCAGTCGCTCCAGGTCGAGCGTGAAGTCGAGCACCGCACGCGCCATGTAGGCCGAGGTCTCGGGCGACGAGTCGCGCGGTCGCGATGCCTTGGCGCGCCGGCCATCGCTGTCGGTGTACTCGACCGAACGCATCGCCAACCCCGCGACGAAGACGGCCAGGAAGCCGTAGGTGTGCGCGGTCAGCGCCAGGCCATAGGTGAGCGCGATCAGGCCGAGCGTCAGGAAGCTCTCCATGCCGAAGGCCTGCTCGCGCTCGCGGCGCAGGTGCAGCACGATGCGGCTGAACGCCCAACCGAGGCCCCAGCCGATGGCCAGGCCACCGGCCACCGCCCACAGCAGATCGACGCTCCACCAGCGCCAGGCGTGGTCGCCGAGCTCGTGCAGGCCGAGCAGGCCGAGCGCGAGCATCACGAACGGAAACGCCGTGCCGTCGTTGAGGCCGCCTTCGCCGCTGAGGCCGAAGCGCAGGCGATCGCGGTCTCCCGCGTCTTCGACCTGCACGTCGGAAGCCAGCACCGGGTCGGTGGGCGCGAGCACGGCCGCCAGCAGCATCGCCGCGCCCAGCGAGAGGCCGAACGACAGCCCCACGGCCAGCAGGCCGGCGATCGTGAGCGTCATCGCGACGGTGGCGAGCAGCAGCGGGGTGATCCACAAACGATCGGTCAGTCGCACGCGCAGGCGCAGTCCAACCGCAAACAGCGAAATCAGCACCGCCGCTTCGGTGAGGCTTTCCAGCAGTTTCGCGTCGGCGAACAGGTCCAGGTGCAGCAGGCCGCCCGCATGCGGCCCGATCAGCCAGCCGGCCAGCAGGTACAGCGCCGACGCCGAAAACGGCAGCTCGCGCCGCACCGTGTCGGTCAGCCCCATGCCGATCAGCAGCACGCCGATCACCAGGCACCAGGTGGTGGTCATGGGCCGACCTTAGCCGCAGGCCGCCGTCCCGGCTGGCGCCAGGTCATCGCTGGGGGCGCGCGCGCATCTCAGGCGGCCACGGCAATGGGCGCGCCGAGCGAGCGCAGCACGTCGCGCACGAACTGCGCGCGCTCGCGCGGCTCGGCCAGCTCGCGCTCGATGCGCAGGCGGTCGTTGCCGGCCAGCTTGATGTGCCGGTTGCGCTGCACCAGCTCGATGATGCGCTGGGCATCGATCGGCGGGTTGGGGCGGAAGGTGATGCTCATCGCTTTCGGCCCGGCGTCGACCTTGAGCACGCCGTAGCTCCTGGCCAGCACGCGCAGGCGGTGGGTGTCGAACAGCGTCTGGCCCTGTGCCGGCAGCTTGCCGAAGCGGTCGGTGATCTCCTCGAGCAGGTGGTCGAGCTGTTCGGGCTTTTCTGCCATCGCCAGCCGCTTGTACAGGTTGAGCCGCGCATGCACGTCGCCGCAATAGACGTCGGGCAGCAGCGCCGGCGCATGCAAGTTGATTTCGGTGGTGGCGGCCAGCGGCGACAGCAGGTCGGGCTCGCGGCCGGCCTTCAGCGCACGCACCGCCTCGGCCAGCATGTCGTTGTAGAGCTGGAAGCCGACCTCCTGCATGTTGCCGCTCTGGTGCTCGCCGAGCATCTCGCCGGCGCCGCGGATCTCGAGGTCGTGCATCGCGAGGTAGAAGCCCGAGCCGAGCTCTTCCATGCTCTGGATGGCATCGAGCCGCGCCTGCGCCTGCTTGGTCAGCGTTCGTGTGTCGGGCACCATCAGGTACGCATAGGCTTGGTGGTGCGAGCGGCCGACGCGGCCGCGCAGCTGGTGCAGTTGCGCCAGGCCGAACTTGTCGGCGCGGCTGATCACGATGGTGTTGGCACTGGCCACGTCGATGCCGGTCTCGATGATCGTCGAGCACAGCAGCAGATTGATGCGCTGCGCCACGAAGTCGCGCATCACCTGCTCGAGCTCGCGCTCGGGCATCTGGCCGTGCGCCACCGCGATGCGTGCCTCGGGCACCAGCGCTTCGAGGTGCTTGCGCCGCTGCTGGATCGACTCGACCTCGTTGTGCAGGAAGTAGACCTGGCCGCCGCGCTTGAGCTCGCGCAGCACCGCCTCGCGGATCAGGCTGGAGCCCTCGTCGCGTACGAAGGTCTTGATCGCCAGCCGACGCTGCGGCGCGGTGGCGATCACGCTGAGGTCGCGCAGGCCCTCCAGCGCCATGCCCAGCGTGCGCGGGATCGGCGTGGCGGTCAGCGTCAGCACGTCGACTTCCGAGCGCATCGCCTTGATGGCCTCCTTGTGGCGCACGCCGAAGCGGTGCTCTTCGTCGATCACCAGCAGGCCCAGGCGCTTGAACAGCACGTCCTTGGACAGCAGCTTGTGCGTGCCGACCACGATGTCGATGCTGCCGTCGGCCAGGCCGGCCAGCGCGGCAACGGTTTCCTTGCCGGTGCGAAAGCGCGACAGTTCGGCCACCTTGACCGGCCACTTGCCGAAGCGGTCGCTGATCGTCTGGTGGTGCTGCTCGGCCAGCAGCGTGGTCGGCGCCAACAGCGCGACCTGCTTGCCGCCGAGCACGGCAATGAACGCCGCACGCAGCGCGACCTCGGTCTTGCCGAAACCGACATCGCCGCAGACCAGGCGGTCCATCGGCTTGGGCGAGATCATGTCCTGGATCACCGCGTGGATCGCGGCGCGCTGGTCCGGCGTCTCCTCGAAGCCGAAGCCGGCGGCAAACGCCTCGTAGTCGTGCGCCGAGAAGCGGTGCGCGTGGCCTTCGCGGGCGGCGCGCCGCGCGTAGAGATTGAGCAACTCCGCCGCGGTGTCGCGCACCTGCTCGGCGGCACGCCGCTTGGCCTTGTCCCACTGCCCCGAGCCGAGCTTGTGCAGCGGCGCCTCGGAGGCATCGACACCGGTGTAGCGGCTGATCAGGTGCAGGTGCGCCACCGGCACGTACAGCGTGGCGTCGTCGGCGTAGCCCAGGTGCAGGAACTCGCTGGCGCCGTCACCGAGGTCGAGATTCACCAGGCCGCGGTAGCGTCCGATGCCGTGGTTGGCGTGCACCACCGGGTCACCTACCGCGAGCTCCGACAAGTCCTTGATCAGCGCCTCGACGTCGCTGACGGCCTCCTGCCGCCGGCGCCTGCGCAGGGCCGGGGTGGCGGCAAACAGCTCTGCTTCCGTGATGAACGTGATCGGCAGTGCGCCGTCGCGCCGCCACACGAAGCCGCGCGCCAGCGGCGTGGCGGCGATCGCGACCGCTTCGCCGCCGGCCTCGAACTCGGCCAGCGTGGCCACACTCGGCACGTCGATGCGGTGGTCGCGCAGCAGCTCCAGCAGGCTTTCGCGGCGGCCTTCGCTTTCGCCGATCAACAGCACCCGCGTGGTCTGCGAGTCGATCAGCCCGCCCAGCGCAGCCAGCGGCTCCTGCGAGCCGCGCTCGACGCTGACGTCGGGCGCCGCTGCCGCCCAGTCGTGGGCGTCGCCCGCGGTGCCGCGCAGCGCCAGCGTCGCGAAGGGCCCGGTGAGGGCGAAGAACTCGTCAACGCGCAGGAAGATCGCCTCCGGCGGCAGGATCGGGCGCTCGGGGTCGTGCTGCAGAAAACGATGGCGCTCGCGCGTGTCGGCCCAGAAGCGCGAGATCACGCCATCGAGGTCGCCGTGCAGCACCAGCGCCGCGCGCTCGCCCAAATAATCGAATACGGTCGCGGTCTGATCGAAGAACAGCGGCAGGTAGTACTCGATGCCGGCGCCGGCCAAGCCCTGCGCGATGTCCTTGTAGATCCGCGAGCGGGTGGGGTCGCCCTCCAGCCGCTCGCGCCAGCGCGCACGAAAGCCGGCGCGCGCCGCATCGTCGAGCGCGAACTCCCGCCCGGGCAACAAACGCACCTCGGGCACCGGATAGAGGCTGCGCTGCGTATCGGGGTCGAAGGTGCGGATCGAGTCGACCTGGTCGTCGAAGAGGTCGACCCGATAGGGCACCAGCGAGCCCATCGGGTAGAGGTCGATCAGGCCACCGCGCACCGCGTACTCGCCGGGCGACACCACCTGGCTGACGTGGCTGTAGCCGGCCAGCGTGAGTTGCGCCTTCAGCGCCGCCTCGTCGAGGCGAGTGCCCTGCTTGAAGTTGAACGTCGTGGCCGCCATGAAGCTCGTCGGCGCCAGGCGGGTGAGGGCGGTGGTGGCCGGCAGCAGCACGACGTCGAGGTCACGCTGCAGCAGCCGCCACAACGTGGCCAGCCGCTCCGACACCAGGTCCTGGTGCGGCGAGAAGGTGTCGTACGGCAGCGTTTCCCAATCGGGGAACACCGCCACCCGCAGCGCCGGCGCGAAGAACGGCAACTCGTCGGCCAGGCGCTGCGCATCGGCGGGGTCGGCGGTCAGGATCGCGGTGAGCGAGCCCGCGGCCTTGTGCGCTTCGGCCAGGCGCGCCAGCAGCAGCGCGTCCGCCGAGCCCGGCGGCAGCGGCGATACGAAGCGTTTTCCGGGAGCGACGCGCGGCAGTTGCATCAAGCGGTGGGGTCGACGATCCCGGTGTGTGATCACCGGATGGTTACCACGGGCACCGCGCTCGCCTGAAGCGGGATTCTAGAATCGCCGCGATGACGATCACCGATCCGCCGCCTGGGCCTCGCTTGTTCGCGCTGGTGCCATGCGCCGGAGTCGGGGTGCGCGCCGGCACGGCGGGACCCAAACAATATGCGCCGCTGGCGGGCCGCGCGTTGGTGGCGCACACGCTGCGCGCGCTGCTGCAGGTGAGCCGCTTGCAGGCGGCACTGGTCGTGCTGGCCGACGACGATGACCGCTTCGAGGGTGAAGTGCCGGAGTTCGCCGGGCCGCGCTGCTGGTTGCTGCGCCGCGGCGGCGTCACCCGCGCACAGACCGTGGCCAACGGCCTGCAGGCGCTGCGCGAACGCGGCGCGCGCGACGACGACTGGGTGCTGGTGCACGATGCCGCGCGCGCGCTGATCGAACCCCGCTGGGTCGACCGCCTGATCGACGAATGCCTGGCCGACGAGGTCGGCGGCCTGCTGGCGCTGCCGGTGGCCGACACGTTGAAGGCCGAGCGTGACGGCCGCGCGGCCGCCACCGTCGACCGTCGCGACAAGTGGGCCGCACAAACGCCGCAGATGTTTCGCATCGGCGTGCTCGGCGGCGCGCTGGCCCGCGCCGGCGACAGCGTCACCGACGAGGCCGGCGCGATCGAGGCGATGGGGCTGCAGCCGCGCCTGGTGATGGGCGACGCCGCCAACATCAAGATCACCTGGCCCGAAGACCTGGTGCGGGCGCAGGCACTGCTGGCCACGCGCGGCGAGCGTGCCGACGCCGCTTTACTGCTGCGCATCGGCGAGGGCTGGGACGTGCATGCGCTGGTGGCGGGCCGCCCGCTGGTGCTGGGCGGCGTGACCATCCCGCACAGCCACGGGCTGCTGGCGCATTCCGACGGCGATGCGTTGCTGCACGCGATCGTCGACGCCTTGTTCGGCGCGGCGGCGCTCGGCGATATCGGGCGCCACTTCCCGGACACCGACCCGGCGTTTCGCGGCGCCGACTCGAGCGTGCTGCTGCGCACGGCCGGCGAGCGCGTGCGCGCAGCCGGCTTTCAGATCGTCAACATCGACTCGACGATCATCGCGCAGGCACCCAAGCTGAGCCCGCACATCGACGCCATGCGCGCGCGCATTGCCGCGGCGCTGGCGCTCGACCTGGCGTGCGTCAACGTCAAGGCCAAGACTGCCGAGAAGATGGGCTCGGTGGGCGAGGGCCTGGCGATCGAGGCGCGCGCGGTGTGCCTGCTGCAGCGCCGTCGCGGCTGAAGGCCGCGCCGAGCGCCGTCAAGGCGCGCGCTTCAGCCGGATGTGGGCCACCAGGCCGCCATCGGGCGCATTGTCGAGCTCGAGCGCGCCGCCCATGCGAGCCAGCGCCTTCTCGACGATCGCCAGGCCGAGGCCGGCGCCGGTGGCGGCCGTGCGTGCCGCATCGCCTCGGAAGAACGGCGTCGTGAGCTGGTGGATCTTCTCCGGCGCCACGCCCTGGCCGTGGTCGCGCACGCTGACGATCACCCACGGCCCGGTGCGTGCGTAGGTGACGTGCACGACGGCGATGCCGGTGTCGATCGAGCGCCCGTAGCGGCGCGCGTTCTCGAACAGGTTGGAGAGCACGCGGCCGAGCTCGATCTCGTCGGCCAGCACCGACACGTCGATCGCCACCCGGTGCTGGATGCGGATCGTCGTGGGGTCGCGAAAGCCCTGCATCTCGCGCTCGACCACCTGCGCCAGGTTCACCGGCTTGAGCTTGGTGTCGCCGGGGCGCGCGTAGTCCATGAACTTGTCGATGATGGCGTCGAGCTGGTCGATGTCGAGCGCCATGTTCTGCTGCGCCTCTTCGTCGTGCACGCTCATCTCGGCCTCGAGCCGCAGGCGCGCCAGCGGCGTGCGCAGGTCGTGGCTGATGCCGGCCAGCATCACGGCGCGGTCTTCCTCGACCTTGGCGAGCTCGCGCGCCATGCGGTTGAAGCCCATGTTGACCTCGCGAATCTCGCTGGTCATCGTGTTCTCGTCCAGCCGCGAGTCGAACTCGCCTTCGCGGATGCGGCTGGCCGCGAAGCTCAGCTCGCGCAACGGCTGGTTGATCAGCCGCGCGATCGCCACCGAGCCGAAGATGGTGGCCAACAACGCGATGCCGACCCACACGAACCAGGTGGGCCCGGTCAGCGCCCGCACACGGCCGAGCTCGGTCTGCAGCCACCAGGCGTCCTTCTCGATGCCGAAGCCCACCCAGAGGCCGGCCTGGCCGTTGACGCTGCGCGCCACGATGGTCTCGGGCCCCAGCCGGGAGTGCAGCTCGGCGGCCACCACCCGCGTGAAGCGGTCTTCCTCGAACGGCTCCCACTTGTCCGACGGCTCGTGCGGCGCGATGCGGATGGCTTCCTGGACCGACAGGTTCTTGACCATCGCCACACGATTGATCGCGTCGGAGGTGCGCAGCGCGGCGCGCGCCACGTTCACCAGGCTGGCGATCTGCTGCGAGGCCGCCACCGCGCGCGGCTCGAACTCCAGCGAGCGCAGCGTCCACACCCAGGCCATGATGCCGCTGCCCAGCAGGATCGCCAGCAGCACGAAGGTGCGCCAGAACAGGCTGAGGGCGACACCTTGCGAGCGGGACATGTTCTAGCGGTTGACG
>DATDJF010000075.1:0-5561 GCA_036520715.1 Burkholderiaceae bacterium
CGTCGGCGCCAACTACCCGCGCAACCAATGGTGGGTGATCGCCACTTCGGGCGAGATCACGCGTGAACCGCTGCAGCGCTGGGCGCTCGACCTGCCGATCGTGCTCTACCGCCGCGAGGACGGGCGCCCGGTGGCGCTCGACGACCGCTGCCCGCACCGCTGGGCCCCGCTGTCCAAGGGCTGGCTCGAAGGCGACGAACTGGTGTGCGGCTACCACGGTCTGCGCTTTGCGCCTGAAGGCAAATGCGTCAAGGTGCCGACACAGGCGGCTGTTCCGGCCAAGGCCTGTGTCCATGCCTACCCGCTGCTTGAGCGCGGTCCGTTCGTCTGGATCTGGACCGGTGACCCGGCGCTGGCCGGCACCAGCCAGCCACCGAGCATCGACTGGGTTGAAAGCGAGGGCTGGAGCACGGTCAGCGGCTATATGGCCGCCGAGTGCAACTACATGCTGCTGAAGGAGAACGTGCTCGACCTGACGCACTTCGGCTACGTGCATCGCAAGACCTTCAAGATTCTCGACTGGGACCGCGCACCCACGGTGAAGGTCGAGGACGGCGAGGTCGAGTTCCGCCTCGACTTCCCGCCGACACGGCTGGCGCCCATCTTCGGCGCCATCACCGGCTTCGGCGACAGACCGATCGCGCGGGTCAACTGGGGGCGCAGCCTCTCGCCCGCCCTGCATCTTGCCGGCCAGGATTTCACAGACCCCGATCCCGTGCCCGGGGGCCGTGCGACGGCCGCATTCCGGGTCCTCCACGCCACCACGCCGGTCAGCCCGACGCAGATGCACTATTTCTGGATGGCCGGCTGGGACGTGACACTCAGCAGCGAGCAACGGGATCAGATGCTCCAGACCACGCTCGTCGGCTTTCAGGAAGACAAGGACATGCTCGAGGCCATCCAGGCGCAGATACTCAGTGACCCGCGTGGGCTGGCCTATCCCGAAGTGATGGTGGTCAGCGACCAGTCCGCCGTGCAGGCGCGGCGCCAGCTCCAGCGCCGGCTCGACCAGGAGGCGACATGACGGCCGCGCCTCGGCAGTTCGTGCGCTGCCAGCGCTTGTTCACCGGGCTCGACGACGATTTGCGGCACGACTGGACGCTGGTTGTCGAGCAGGGCCGATTCACCCATGTCGGACCGGCTGCTGAAGCACCCCAGCCGGGCCCGGCCGACACGGTCGTTGACGCCGGTGAGCACTTTGTCATGCCCGGCCTGGTGGACGTGCACACGCACCTCGTGTTTGGCAACGCACGCAGCGAAGAGGACGTCGATTTCTGGGCGACCCCCGAGTTCCGCGCGCTGCGTGGTCTGTTCTTCGCGCAGCACGTGCTGGCCGCAGGCTACACGTCGATCGTCGTGCCAGGCGACGCCGGCAACTGCAGCATCGCGGTGCGCGACGTCATCGCGGCCGGCTTGTTCGATGGGCCCCGCATCGCCGCAAGCAGCAACGTCATTGCGAACCGTCACAGCCTCAACGACTGGTTTCCCGAGCACGTGGGCACGCCCGACTACATGACCGGGCGGCTGTGCACCACGCGTGACACACAACTGGAGGAGGTGCGACGCCAGGCCAAGGCCGGCGCCGACTTCGTCAAGATCGCCCTCGACGGCACGCACTTCCGCGATGACGGCACGCACATCGCCGCGTTCACGCAGGATGAGGTTTCCGCGATGGTCGCCGAGACGCACCGGCTGGGCAAGAAGGTCGCCACGCACGCCTACGGCAAGGAAGCGGTGTTGCAGGCGGCGCGCGCGGGCGTCGACGTGGTCTTCCACGCGTTCTTCGCCGACGACGAGTGCGCCGAGGCGCTGTTGAAGTCGGGCTCGGCCGTGGCGCCGACGCTGACTTTCCTGCGCAACAACATCGAGTTCAGTCAGCCGCACGAGCCGTCGATCGGCTCGGGCTATGTCGCCATGCAGCAGCGTGTGGTCGAGATCGCCTGCCGGAACCTGCGCCGGCTGCGCGCCGCCGGCGTGCCTTTCATGACCGGCAGCGACGCGGGCTTTGCGGTGACGCCGTACGGTGAATGGCACGCGCGCGAGATCGGCATCATGGTGGAATGGCTCGGTTTCACCCCGGCGCAGGCCCTGCGGGCCGCAACGTCTGTCAGCGGGCGGCTGATGCCGCGCGGTCGGCCCGGCACGCCCGCCGCGGCGGGCGTCGGCGCGATCGAAGTCGGCCGGCACGCCGACTTCCTGTTCATCGCCGGCGATCCGCTCGCCGACGTGAACGTGTTGCTCGATGCCGACGCGATTGCCGCAGTGCACCTCGGCGGTCGGTCGATGTCGATCGACCGGCGGCCCTACGACCGCAACCGGGTCACCGACCTCAGTTCGCTGAAGTGGACCGATCTGTACACCCGAGAGCGTGTCGACGTGCTGCGCAAGTCGGCCGCATGAACAGCCTGAATCTCGACACTGCGCTGGCGATTGCGCAGCAGACGCTGGCCGAGGGGCGTTCCCGCGGCTTTGCCCCGCTGACCGCAGCCGTGCTCGATGCGGGTGGCCACGTCGTCGCACTGCTGCGCGCGGACGGTTCCAGCCTGCTGCGTCCCCAGATCGCCACCGGCAAGGCCTGGGGCGCACTCGGCCTCGGCTTTGGCGGACGGGAACTCGCCAAGCGCGCGGCGAAGATGCCGGCCTTCTTCAACGCCTTGTCCGACCTCTCCGGCGGCCACATGGTCCCCGTTCCGGGCGGGGTGCTGATCCGCGAGGCATCGGGGGCACTGCTCGGCGCCATCGGGGTCAGCGGTGACACGTCGGACAACGACGAGCTGTGCGCGATCGAAGCCGTGCGCGGCGCGGGGCTCGTGCCCGACACCGGAGCGGAAGACGCATGAGCCCGCCGGGCCGCGCCAAGGGCGAATATCGGAGTGCGCCGGGCTTTGCGCTGGCGCGGCTGTCGGTCGCCGGCTGCCCGCCATTCGCTGCCGTCGTGAGCGGCGACCGCGCACTGCCGATTTCGGCCCTGCGGGGCGTGCACAGGTTGCGCGGCGGGGCCTCGATCCACGCGTTGCTCGCGCACTGGTCCCATGACGAACCCGTGCTCGCCGATGCCGACCTGAACACCGAGGCCGGTGCGCCGCTCTCGAACTTCACGGTCGTCGCGCCGCTCACACCGACCACCGTCTATTGCACGATCGGCAACTACCGGTCGCAGGTTCTGGAGGCTGCGCGTGACGCGGACCCGGCAACGGACGCCGAGGCCTTTCGCCAAGCGCTTGAGCGACGGCGCCGCGACGGCGACCCCTACATCGCGCTCAAGCCCGCGTGCGCGGTGGCCGGCCCGTTCACGCCGCTCGCGATCGACCCATCGCTGAAGACCCTCGACTGGGAAGTCGAGATCGGCGCCGTGATCGGCAAGCCGGCGCGCAACGTCAGCGTCGACGCTGCGCTGCAGCACGTTGCAGGCTACTGCACGGTCAACGACATCACGCTGCGCGAGCGGCTCTTCCGCACCGAGCCGAAAGCGATGGGTACCGACTTTCTGCAGGCCAAGGGTGGGCCTGGCTGGCTGCCGTTGGGGCCGTGGCTCGTTCCCGCTCGCCACGTGCCGGATGTGAGCGTGCTGCGGCTGACGCTGAAGCTGAACGGCCGTGCGATGCAGGAAGGCGTCGCGTCGGACATGCTGTTCGGCATCGCCGAGCAGATTGCCTACCTGTCGCGCCATGTGCAGTTGCAGCCCGGCGATCTTGTCTGCACCGGGTCGCCCGCCGGCTTCGGCATCCACCACGGGCGCTTTCTGCGCCCTGGCGACGTGGTTGAAGCCGAGGTCGAAAGTCTGGGCGTCCAACGAACCCTGGTCACCGCCGAGCCATGAACCCGCAGACTGTCTTCATCACCGACCACGCCTGGCCCGACCTCGACATCGAGCGTTCGGTGCTTGAAGGGGCAGGCCTGCGCGTCGTGGCCGGGCCGACCGTGCCCGCTTCCGCCGAGACGATCGGCGAACTGGCGCACGCGTACCAGCCGGCTTCCATCCTCACCTGCTGGGCGCAGGTGGATGCGCGGGCGATCGCGGCCAGCGCGCCGCTGGTGCACGTGGGCCGCATCGGCGTGGGCCTGGACAACATCGACGTCGCTGCCTGTACGGCGCGCGGCGTGCGCGTCACCAACGTTCCGGACTACTGCATCGAAGAGGTGTCGGACCACGCCGTCGGCTTCGCGTTGGCCTGGACACGCGGCCTGGCGGGCTTCGATCGCGCCGTGCGGGCGGGACGGTGGGAGCCGTCGCAGGCGAGGTTGCGGCGGCTCGCAAACCTGACGGTCGGCATCGTCGGCTATGGGCGGATCGGCCGCGCGAGCGCACGCAAGTTCGCCGCCTTCGGCTGCCGCGTGCTGGCCAGCAACGAAGGCAAGCTGGCGGAGGCGTCCGGCGTCGAGCTTGTCGCGCTCGAGCTGTTGCTGGCGGCCAGCGACATCGTCGTGCTGCACGTCCCGCTCACCGACGGCACGCGCGGGCTGATCGACCGCCGCCGCATTGCGTTGATGAAGCCGGGTGCGCTGCTCGTCAACGTCAGCCGCGGCGGCGTGGTCGACACCCAGGCGGTGATCGAGGCGCTGCAGTCGGGCCAACTCTCCGGCGCAGGCCTCGACGTGCTCGACACCGAACCTCAGGTCCCGGCGGCACTGCTCGCGCAGGACGGCGCGATCCTCACGCCGCATGTTGCCTTCAGCTCCGACGCAGCGCTCGCCGAGTTGCGTCAGCGCGCGGCGGAGGAGGCGGTCCGCGTGCTGCGCGGCGAGCCTCCGCGCAATCCCTGCAACGTCATTGCCGACCACCGACCATGAAGACCCTCATCCAGGGCGTGCACGCCCGTCAGATTCTCGATTCCCGTGGACGCCCCACGGTCGAAGCCGATGTCACGCTCTCCGACGGCAGCTTCGGCCGGGCATCGGTGCCTTCCGGCGCCTCGACCGGCAGTGCGGAAGCGCATGAGCTGCGCGACGGCGACGCGGCGTTGTATGGCGGCCTGTCGGTGCTGAAGGCAGTGGCCCATGTCAACCGTAAGATCGCCGGTGCTTTAGCGGGTCGGGATGCGCTCGACCAGCGCGCCATCGACGGGGCCATGGTCTCGCTCGACGGCACACCGCAGCTGTCGCGGCTGGGTGCCAACGCGCTGCTCGCGGTGTCGATCGCCGTGGCACGCGCCGGCGCGGCGGCGCAGCGTCAGCCGCTGTTCGATCGCGTGCGAGAGATTGCCGGCGATCCCGTCCTCACGATGCCGGTGCCGATGGTCAACATCCTCAGCGGCGGCTTGCATGCGGGACGCGGCATGGACGTGCAGGATTTCCTGGCGATGCCGGTGCGTGCCACCTCGATCGCCGACGCCATCCACACGATCTCGCGCGTGCGCAGCGCGGCCACCGAGGAGGCCCGCGCCCGCGGCCTGCCGACACTGCTGGCCGACGAAGGCGGCATCAGCCCCGGCCTGCCGACGGGCCGCGACGCGTTGGAAATGATGCTGCGCATCATCGAGCGCGCCGGGTTGAAGCCGGGCGTCGATGTGGTAATCGCCATCGACGTCGCCGCCACGTCGCTTCAGCGACCCGAGGGCGGT
>DATDJF010000076.1:0-3660 GCA_036520715.1 Burkholderiaceae bacterium
GATCGAGGCGGCACACCCGGAACTGCTGGCGCCCGACTCGCCGACGCAGCGGGTCATCGGCAGGGTGCTGGACGGGCTGCGCCCGGTGCGCCATGCCGTGCCGATGCTGTCGATCGAGACCGAGACCGACACCAGCGCCGAGGGCGCGCGCAAGTTCGACGCGCGCGTGCGCAGCGCGCTGAAGCTGGCGGCCGACGCGGCGCCGGTCGAATACGCCGCCGAGCTGAAGTTCGACGGCCTGGCGATCTCGCTGCGCTACGAGGCCGGCGTGCTCGTGCTCGCGGCGACCCGCGGCGACGGCGAGACCGGCGAGGACGTGACCCAGAACATCCGCACCATCGCCCAGATCCCGCTGCGCCTGAAGGACGTCGCGGCGCCGGTGCTCGAGGTGCGCGGTGAGGTCTACATGCGCCGCGACGCCTTCGAGCGCCTCAACGCGAGCCAGCGCGAGAAGGGCGAGAAGACCTACGTCAACCCGCGCAACACGGCCGCCGGCGCGGTGCGCCAGCTCGACCCGGCGATGACGGCCTCCCGCCCGCTGAGCTTCTTCGCCTACGGGCTGGGCGAGGTGCAGGGCTGGGACGTCCCCGCGACCCACGCCGGGCTGCTGGACGCGCTCGCGGCAATGGCGCTGCCGGTCCGCGCCGACCGGCGCGTCGTCCAGGGCGCGGAAGGCCTGGTCGAGTTTCACCGCGACATGGCCGCCCGGCGCGACGCGCTGCCCTTCGACATCGACGGCATCGTCTACAAGGTCAACGCGCGTGCGCTGCAGCAGCAGCTCGGCTTCAAGACGCGCGAGCCGCGCTGGGCGGTGGCGCACAAGTACCCGGCGCAGGAGCAGATGACGCGGCTGAACGCGATCGAGATCCAGGTCGGCCGCACCGGCAAGCTCACGCCGGTGGCCAAGTTGGAACCCGTGTTCGTCGGCGGCACCACGGTGAGCAACGCCACGCTGCACAACGAAGACGAGACGCGCCGCAAGGACGTGCGCATCGGCGACACCGTGATCGTGCGCCGCGCCGGCGACGTGATCCCCGAGGTGGTGAGCGTGGTGGCCGATCGGCGGCCTGCCGATGCCGGGCCGCCGTTCGACCTGAGCAGCATGCTGAAGGCCCAATGCCCGGTGTGCGGCAGCGCGATCGTGCGCGAGGAGGGCGAGGCCGACTGGCGCTGCAGCGGTGGCCTGTTCTGCCCGGCGCAGCGCAAGCAGGCGATCCTGCACTTCGCGCAGCGCCGCGCGCTCGACATCGAGGGCCTGGGCGACAAGCTGGTCGATCAGCTTGTCGAGGCCGGCATCATCCGCACGCTGCCCGACCTCTTCAAGCTCGGCGTCGCCACGCTGGCCGCGCTCGAACGCATGGGCGACAAGAGCGCCGCCAACCTGGTGGACGCGCTGCACAAGAGCCGGCGCACCACGCTGCAGCGCTTCCTGTACGGCCTGGGCATCCGCCACGTCGGCGAGTCGACGGCGCGCGACCTGGCCAGGCACTTCGGGGCGCTCGATCGCATCGTCGATGCCAGCATCGAACAGTTGCTGGAAGTGCCCGACGTCGGGCCCACGGTGGCGCAGAGCATCCGCACGTTCTTCGACCAGGCGCACAACCGCGAGGTCGTCGAGCAGTTGCGTGCAGCCGGCGTGCACTGGGACGAGCACAACGGCGTGCAGGCCGACACGACGCCCAAGCCGCTGGCCGGCAAGACCTTCGTGCTGACCGGCGCCTTGCCCACCTGGAGCCGCGACGAGGCCAAGGCGTTGATCGAGGCCGCCGGCGGCAAGGTCAGCGGCTCGGTGTCGAAGAAGACCGATTACCTGGTGGCGGGCGAGGAAGCCGGCAGCAAGCTCGACAAAGCGCGCGAGCTCGACGTGGCGGTGCTCGACGAGGCCGGACTGCGTGCAATGCTGCCCAAGGCCTGAGCCCGGCGCGCCGAGGCATCGCTGCCGATAATGGCGCATGCGGCCGATCTGCTCGACCGCCCGGCAACGAGACAGCACGAGCCATGGCCGTTCGCGAGATCCTGAAAATGGGGGACCCACGCCTGTTGCGCGTGGCGCATGCGGTGCGCGAGTTCGGCACTGCCGAGTTGCGCGCGCTGATCGACGACATGTTCGAGACCATGGCTGCCGCCCGCGGCGTCGGGCTGGCGGCGCCGCAGATCGGCGAGGACGTGCAACTCGTGATCTTCGGCGTCGACCACAGCGAGCGCTACCCCGATGCGCCCACGGTGCCGATGACGGTGCTGCTGAACCCGACGATCACGCCGCTCACCGACGAGATGGAAGAGGGCTGGGAAGGCTGCTTGTCGGTGCCCGGGCTGCGCGGCGCGGTGCCGCGCTACCTGCGCATCCGCTACAGCGGCTTCGACCCCGACGGGCGAGCCATCGAGCGCGAGGCCGAGGGCTTTCATGCGCGCGTGGTGCAGCACGAGTGCGACCACCTGATCGGGCGCCTGTACCCCACACGCATGCGCGACCTCACCAAGCTCGGCTACACCAGCGTGCTGTTCCCCGGTCTCGACGACGCCGGCGACGATTGATGCTGCACCTGCGCATGGCTCTCACGATGCGGCACGGAGGAACTGCGACACGCCGACTTCACTCTTCTTGACAGTTGCAGCGGGTGCGTGCGGTCGGCGCGCCGCCTGTCGCCTGCGTTGAAGCACACATGGCTCGCATCGCCCACAGCATCGTGATCCACAGCGACAGCCCGGCAGGCCGCCTCGCCGGCTGGCTGGCCAGGCTGCTGCTGGCGATGGCATCGATCGCCTCGCCGGCCCTGGCCGCCGACGATCCGCCCGGCCGTGTCGGGCGCGTCACCGAAGGACAGGGCCAATCCTGGGTCTACGACACCGAGGCCAACGAGTGGACGCCGCTGGAGCGCAACCGCCCGTTGACCACTGGCGACCGCGTCGCGGTCGATGGCGGCGGCCGCCTCGAGCTGCGCATCGGTTCGACCGCGGTGCGGCTGGCCGGCGGCAGCGAGCTGGAGATCCGCCGGCTCGACGACGAGCGCATCGATCTGTACTTGCACGACGGCAGTGCCGCAGTGCGCGTGCGCTCGGCCGAGGTGGCGCGCGAAGTCGAAGTGGCCACCGCCGACGGGGCGTTCAGGCCACGCGGCATCGGCCACTTCCGGGTCGACCGCCGCGACGATTCGAGCGTCGGCACGGCCTGGAGCGGCGAGCTGCAGTTCGAAAGCGACGACAGCGTGCTCACCATCCCGGCCGGCCGCGGCGCCGAGCTGTGGCGCGAGGGCGCGAAGAACGCCACCCACTACGCCTGGAACGAGCCGTCGCAGGACGAGTTCGCCGACTGGACGGCACGTGCCAACCGCGAAGACGATCGTGTCGCGGTGCCCGAGTACGTCTCGCCCGAGATGACCGGCGCGGAAGACCTCAACCGCTACGGCCGCTGGGAGTCGAATGCCGAATACGGCCAGGTGTGGTACCCGACCACCGTGGTCGCCGGCTGGGCGCCGTACCGCTATGGCCACTGGGTGGTGGTGCGTCCCTGGGGCTGGACCTGGGTCGACCATGCGCCATGGGGCTTCGCGCCGTTCCACTACGGGCGCTGGCTGCACATCGGCGGCTCCTGGTGCTGGACGCCGGGGCATCGCGTCGCGCGCCCGGTCTATTCGCCGGCGATGGTGGCGTGGATCGGCG
>DATDJF010000077.1:0-13374 GCA_036520715.1 Burkholderiaceae bacterium
GACCTTTCGCGTCCGCAAGCGCAGTCGCGCAGCGCCCTGAGGCTCGCGTGGGCTATGGTGGCCTGTTCATATCGCTGCGCAGCGAGTGCTTGCGTAGCCTTGTCGGCATGGTCCCGTGGGCATTGACCGTCCAGCAAGGCCCGCACGCCGCGGGTGCGGTCTGATGCGGCGATTCGACGCGGCGCGGCGCGCAGCCCTGCAGCGCGGCGCCGCGGCCGCAGGTTGGCTGACGCTGCCCGCGTGGGCGCAAACGCCGGCCACGGTGACCGATGGTGCCGGCCGTAGCGTGGCGGTGCCGCGCAAGGTCGAGCGCGTGTTTCCGGCCGGGCCGCCGGCCGCGATCCAGATCTATACGCTGGCGCCTGATCTGTTGCTCGGCTGGCCGCGTGCCAACCGGCAAGAGGAACTGGAGTTCCTGCTGCCGGGCATCGGCAGCCGGCCCGAACTGGGGCGCATCACCGGCCGCGGCAACACGGCCAACCTGGAGACGGTGCTGGCCCTCAAGCCCGATCTGATCGTCGATGCCGGCTCCACGCGCCAGACCTTCGTCGAACTGGCCGATCGGGTGCAGGCGCAGACCGGTGTTCCCTATGCGCTGCTCGATGGCCGGTTCGAGCGCATCCCCGCCAGCTACACAGCGCTGGGCGACCTGGTGGGCCGGCGCGACCGGGCGCGCGAATTGGCCCGTCATGCCGAGGACACCATGGCCACCGTGCGCGGCCGCTGCCAAGCGGTGGCGCCGGAGCGCCGGCCGCGCGTCTACTTCGCGCGCGGCCCGGCCGGACTGGAAACCGGGCTGGGCGGCTCCATCAACGTCGAGATCCTGGAGTTCCTCGGCTTGCGCAACGTCGCCGCCGAACTCGCTGGCGGCCTGGCCACGGTGTCGATCGAACAAGTGTTGCGCTGGGATCCCGAGGTGATCATCGCGATCGACCTGGAGTTCGCGGCCGGCGTGCGCGAGAACGCCTTGTGGCAAGGCGTGCGCGCCGTGCGTGAGGGCCGGGTGCACCTGTCGCCCAAGCTGCCGTTCGGCTGGGTCGACTTTCCGCCTGGCGTCAACCGGCTGATCGGGTTGTGGTGGCTGGGCAAGCAGGTCTACCCGGAGCGCTTCCCAGAGGATCTGCGCGTGCTGACCCGGGACTTCTACCAGCGCTTCTATCAGGTGACGCCGAGCGACGCCCAGGTCACCCGCGTGCTGGCCGGAAGGACCTGAGCGGTGTCGCTCGCGCACCGCAGCGCCTGGCCTGGAGCACTTGCCGCGCTGGCGGTGCTGGCCGCCGGGGTGCTGCTCGCGTTCGCGTTGGGTCGCTACTCGGTGTCGCTGGCCGATCTGGCGCGGCTGGCTTGGGCCAAGTTGACCGCACAGTCCTCCGGCCTGCCCGTCAACTTGGAGACGGTGGTGTGGCAGATCCGCGGTCCGCGCGTGCTGGCAGCGCTCGCGGTAGGCGCCGCGCTGTCGGTCGCGGGCACGGCGTTCCAGGGGCTGTTTCGCAACCCACTGGTGTCACCCGACATCCTCGGCGCCTCGGCCGGTGCCGCGCTCGGGGCCGTGCTGGGCATCTACTTTTCGCTCGGTATCCTCGGCATCCAGGCCGCGGCGTTCGTCGGCGGGCTGATCGCGGTCGCGCTGGTCTACTTGCTCGCCGCGTCGCTGCGGGGCGGCGACGCCGTGCTGATGCTGCTGCTGACCGGCATCGTGGTGGGCTCGCTGCTCGGTGCCGGCATCGGCCTCGTGAAATACCTTGCCGACCCGTACAACCAACTGCCGGCGATGACGTTCTGGCTGCTCGGCAGCCTGGCCGGCGTGTCGTCACGCGACCTCTGGCCGCTGGCCACGCCGGTGCTGGCCGGCACCGCGGTGCTGCTCGCGCTGCGCTGGAAGCTCAACGTGATGTCGTTGCCCGACGAGGAGGCGCGTTCGCTCGGCGCCTCGACGCGGCTGCTGCGTGTCGCCATCGTCGCCGCCGCCACGCTGGTGACCGCGGCCAGTGTCGCGACTGCCGGCGTGGTCGGCTGGGTCGGGCTGGTGGTGCCTCACCTCGCCCGGCTGCTGGTCGGCCCGTCCTTCCCGCGGCTGCTGCCGACCGCGGCGGTGCTGGGCGGTGGCTTCCTGCTGGTCATCGACACCCTGGCGCGCACGCTGGCCGCGGTGGAGATCCCGCTGGGCATCCTCACCGCAGTAGTGGGCACGCCGTTTTTCATCGTGCTGTTGCGCAGCGCGCACCAGCGGGTAGCCTGATGCTGAGCGCACGAGGCTTGGCGATCGGTTACCCGGGCCGGCGCGTCGGCGCGGGCTTCGACGTCGAGCTGCAACACGGCCAGGTGCTGGCGCTGCTGGGGCCGAATGGCGGCGGCAAGACCACCTTGCTCAAGACGTTGCTTGGCTTGATCCCGCCGCAGGGCGGCGAGGTGCTGCTCGATGGCCGGCCGATCGCGCGGCTGCCGCTGCGCAAGCGCGCGTTGCGGGTGGCTTACGTGCCGCAGGTGGCGGCCACGGGCTTCGGCTTCCTGGCGCGCGACGTGGTGCTGATGGGCCGCACGGCGCACGGAGGGCTCTTCGCGCGGCCCTCGGCGCGCGACCACGCGGTGGTCGAGGCGGCGCTGGCGCGGCTGGGCATCGCCGCGCTGGCCGATCGGCCGGTGACGCAGATCTCGGGCGGCGAGCGCCAATTGGTGCTGGTGGCGCGCGCATTGGCGCAGGAGCCGCGCGCCGTGGTGCTGGACGAGCCCACCGCGAGCCTCGACTTCGGCAATCAGGGCCGCGTGCTGCGCGAGATCCGCCGGCTCGCCGAGGCCGGGCTCGCCGTCCTGTTCACGACGCACGATCCCAATCAGGCGTTGCGATACGCCGACCGGGTGCTGTTGATCCGCGACGGCGGCACGATGGCGCAGGGGTCGGTGCACGAGCTGATCGATGCGGCACACCTGCGCACGCTTTACGGCGCTGAAGTCGAGGAGCTCGCGGATGGGGCCTCGGGACGGCGGGCCTACCTGCCGGGCTGAGCCCCGGATCAGCCGCCTTTGTGCTGCAGCCGCTGCAACTCTTCGACGGTGTTGGCGTTGTCGAACGCCGATGCATCATCGAATGCCACGGTCGCGACACGGTGCAGCGCGGTCCAGCGGTCGATCTTGCGCTGGCCCTCGTGCAGGTATTTCACCAGGCTCTCCAGCAACTCGGCCTTGAGCAGGCAGAACACCGGCTGCGCCATCAGCTCGCCCTTCTCGCGCGTGGCCGCCATCGCGAGGTCGGCTTGCTCCGCCACCAGCGCCAGCGCGAGCCGCTCGACCAGGTCGAGCGGAAAGTTCGGCGTGTCGCACGGCACCGTCACCAGGTACGGCGTTTCGCAGCGCTCGAGGCCGACCAGCACGCCGGCCAACGGGCCGGGAAAGTCGGACTGCACGTCGGGCCAAACCGGTACGCCCATCGACTCGTAGGCGCCGAGGTTGCGGTTGGCGTTGATCATCACCTCGCCCACCTGCGGCTGCAGACGCAGCAGCGCATGCAGCGCCAGCGGCACGCCATGGTGGTTCTGCAGGCCCTTGTCGACGCCGCCCATGCGGCTGCCACGGCCGCCGGCGAGCACGAGGCCGGTGATGTCGGCCTTGTCGACGCTCACGACTCGAGCAGGTCGAACGCCTGCGTCTCGATCTGCACGAAGCAACGCGTCAGCCCTGCCACCGGGCGCCAGGTGCGCGCCTGCGGATGCGCCTCGACGAGGTCGCACATCTGCTCGACCCAAGGCTGCAGGTGCGCGCGAAAGAAGCGGCGCTGCTGTTCGAGGTTGCACACCGCCGCATCTTCGCCGGCGATCAGATAGCGCATCACTTCGAACAGGTAGGCGATGTGGTCTTCGGTCTCGCCGCGCGCCTCGTCGCGCGCCAGGCCCAGACGTTGCAGGTCGTCGCGCAGCTGTGCCAGTGGCCGCTCGTGGAGATAGCCACTCAGGAAGTACGACGCGTAGACGAAGATTTCCGGCTTGCCGACGCCGCCGAACAGCGCGTCGTACTCCGCGGCTGCCTGCGCCGCGGTGGTGGCACGCATTGCCGCCACCAGCGCCTGCCACGGCGCCTCGAGGTGGCCGCCGGCCTCGGGGGCTTGCGTGACGGCGACCTTGAACTGCTGCAGCAGCGCCTCGTCGGGTGGGGCCAGCCAGAGTTGCGCGAGCAGGCCGTAGAGCTCGGCGCGCGCGAGCTCCTCGTTGCCGTCGGCAGTGGAAAAGCGCAGGGGGGCGGCGGCGGCTTCGCTCATCGTTGCGGCGACTCAGAGGTCGGTGATGCGCACTTCATTCGGATTGGTATGCATGTCGATGACGCGGCAGTCGCCGCACATCTTCAGGCGCTCGGCCGCGGCGCCCTGGAAGGCAGCGTGTGCGGCAAGCTTGCCGATCATCGCCTCGATCGCACGCAGCGTGCCGAACGGCTTGCCGCAGCGCACGCAGTGGAACGGATCGACCTCGTGCAGCACGCGCGGGTTCTTGCGCGCCTTGCCTTCGTCGGCCAGCCACAGGCGTGGCTCCAGTGTGATCGCGTGCTCGGGGCAGGTGTTCTCGCACAGGCCGCACTGCACGCAGTTCTTCTCGATGAAGCGCAACTGCGGCCGCTCGGGGTTGTCGAGCAGCGCGCCCTCGGGGCAGGCGCCGACGCAGGCGAGGCACATCGTGCAGGTGGCGGTGTTCACCTGCAGGCTGCCGAACGGCGCACCGGCGGCTGGCAACGCGATCGTCTCGGCGCGTTGCGGCGCCTGCATGCGCAGATGATCGATCGCCAGCTCGAGCGTCGCGCGCTTGTTTGCCTGTGCATTGAAGGTGGCCGCACGTGCCACGCCACTGGCCGGCGCCTCGCGCAGCGCGGCGTCGAGCGCTGGCAGGTCACGCGCGTCGCGCGCCTCGATCAGCTTGAAGTGGCGCTCGCCGTAGCCCAGTCCGCTCAACACCGCCTGCGCCACCGCCATCTGCTCGCCCAGCACCTGCCGGTACTCGGGCGCCTCTTCGCCGGTCAGCAGCAGCCAGATCTGGTTGGCGCCTTGCGCGAAGGCTGCCAGCCACAGGTCGATGCCGACGCTCGCGGTGTGCCACACGCCAACCGGCAGCACCCGTGCCGGCACGCCGTGGATGGCGCGATCGGTGCGTGCCGCGCGGCCGAGCTCGCCGATGCGCTGGGCGCCGGCGCCGTCGCTGTGGATCAGCAGCACCGGGTCGCGGCCGCCGGCCAGCGTGTAGGCCCGCAGCAAGGTGCGCAAGCGCTGCCCCTGGTCGACCGCCGATGGGTAGGCGAACGAGATCGCGCCGCTCGGGCACACCGTGCTGCAGGCACCGCAGCCCACGCACAGATGCGGCTCGACCACGATGCCGCCCGTGGGCTTGGCCCCGCCGAGCGTGGCGCCGCCTGGGCCGCCGCGCACCTTGCCCTGAGTCTTGCCTTTGAGCGAGGCGTCGCTCGAGATCGCCCGCGCCGAGCAGACGTCGATGCAGGCGGTGCAGCCGATGCGCTCGTTGCGGCTGTGGGCACAGATCTTCTGCTGGTAGGCGAAGAACTTGGGCTTCTCGAACTCGCCCACCGCGTCGCGCAACTCGAGCACGGCCTTGTGCAATGCCTGCAGATCGGCGCCGGCATGAAAGTAGCCCTGCGGCGGTTGGTGCATCGTGAACGCCGGCGAGGCGCGCAGGTCGAGCACGAGGTCGAAGGTGTCGGACTCGACGCGTGGTGCACGGTCGAAATCGATCGCCCCGGCCGCGTCGCAGGCGCGCACGCAGTCGCGGTGGCTCTTGCAGCGGGCAAGGTCGATCTGGTAGCTGAAGTCGATGGCGCCTTCGGGGCAAACCTCGATGCACGCGTTGCAGCGCGTGCACAGGTCGAGATCGATCGGGTTGCGGCTCTCCCATTCGGCGTTGAACGCACCGAGCCAGCCCGACAGGCGGGTCAGGCGGCCGCCGTGCACGGCCCAGGTGTGCCCTTGCGCGAGGCCGCCACCGAGCCCGTCGATCAGCAAGTTGACGTCGAGCTTGTCGGCCAGCATCGCCGCCGCAGCTTCGGCGGCCTCGGGCGTACCGATGATCAGGCAGCGCCCGCCCGAGCGGTAGCTGACGTTGGCCACCGGTTGCGGCGCTGGCCCCTGTGCAGCGGCGATCAGTGCGGCGATCTTCGGTGTCGCGTCCTTGGCATCGCGCGACCAGCCGCCGGTCTCGCGGATGTTGACGAAGCGGATCGGCCGCACGTCGAGCGTCGCCGCGCCTTCGGTCTGCTCGTTCAACTCGAGGAACAACCGGTGTTCCTGCGTGCAGGCCACCAGCAACTCCTCGCCGCGCTCGCCGGTGGCCTTGGCGGCGCGCTGGAATGCGCCCGCCTCGCGGCGGCACAGCAGCGTGTGCAGATGCTCCAGCCCGTCAGAGCTGGCTGGGGCCGTCTGCTGCAGCGCTGTCTTCAGCGCCGCCGCATCCAGCGGCATCGTGTGGTTGCAATCGCAGATCAGCGTTTTCATCGGGTTCAGGGGTCGCGTGGCAGCTTCCGCTGTTGGCAACCTCGGCGGACTTCGGCGCCTGAGCCGTGGGGGTGGCCACCGCCGCATCGTCAGCGGCAGCGGGGGTGAGGGCCGTCGTGGCCGCTGGCGGCTTCGCCTCGACCAGGCCGAGGAAAGCTGCCTGCGCCATCTGGCGGATCATCGAGGCAGGCAGCGGGTCGGGCTTGCTGTAGTCGTCGATGTAGATGTCCAGGCCGTCCATCACGTTGTAGCGAGGGTCGCCGAACAGCTTCTTCAGTGCAGCGTTCTTCACCTCGCCGTCCACGTCCGGCGCGACGAAGCGGCTGTAGTCGGACTCGCGCGTCAGCGCGGCGACGTCGGCCAGGGTTGGCGGCGGCGGCCGTTCGCCGCCTGGGGGCGTTGCCACTTCGGGCGCTGATTGCGCCAGCGCAGCGGACGTTGAGGCTGCAGCCGGACCGACCACGGACGCCGCCGTTGCCGCCGGCACCTGGGTGGCGACGTCGGCCCCCGGCGCAGATTCGTCCGGCGTCACACCCTGCCGCGCCAGCGCCTTGCGCTGCGACCAGCGCGACAGGAAGCCGCTGTCGCCGTCGCTGCGGCTCACTGCCGCTCCTCCGGTGCGCGAAACGACGGCGCTCGCGAACGTTTCTTGGGCTCGGGCCGGTAGTGCTGCTCGGTGTAGGCCTGCAGCCAGGCGACGAGTTCGCTGCCCAGCGGCACGTTGTCGACCCGCTCCTGCGCGTCGAGCAGTCGGCCGGCCACGTCGTACGACAGCGTCACCAGCTCGGGCCAGGCGCGCGACGGATCGGCATCGTCGGTGCGCCACATCACGAACCACACCGGCGCGCCGGAACTCAGGTTGAGGTAGTAGCCCTCGGCCTCGTCGCGGTGGAGAGAGACCACGAGGCCAGGGTGCAATTGCAACGAGGTCTTGCCGTCGTCACGCAGCGTGCGGGCGCTGTCGCCGAAGCCGCCCTCGTCGATGACCACGTCGTCGATGCGAAAACGCCACGCTTCCCATTGATTGGGCTGGCGCTGGCGCTCGATCAGCACGGCAACGCGCAATGTGGGGATGGCTTCCATGGGGTCGGGTCAGTCTACCCCTGCCGAGGGCAGAGCCATGTCGGGCCTTGCATAGCGACAAGGTGTCGCGATGAGGGCGACAAATTGTCAGGCGCGCACCCGGGCCGGCCCTTATTGAAACGGGGGTTTACTCTGATCCTTAATGTGGCGTGATCTGCACGTGCGTGCATAGGTGTGCGCGCGCCAACACCAGTGGGGTGACCATGAAGCCAGCCGTCAAGCCAGCAACCGACCAACCCGTATTGCATCGCCGCAGGTTATTGGGTGCAGCCGGCACCACCGGCGCGCTGGCGGCCGCCGCCACGCTGCTGGCCACCCAGCAGGACGCGACCGAGGCAGTGGATGCCGCGGCGTCGAATGCGGCGCCCAAACAAGGTGGCTACCGCCTCACCGAACACGTGCAGCGCTACTACCAGACCACCAAGGTCTGACGGCCTGCCGGCGCCACAAGGCGTTCCGACTCACGCCACACGCTCGCCCCCAGCAAACGGTTCCAGCCAGAGGTTCAGCCATGCTGCTCACCCGCAAGTCCGAACATCCCGGAGTGTCGACATCGAGCCTGGTCTCCAGCCTGTCACGCGGCGTCTCGCGCGCCGTCCCGGTTCTCGACCGCCGCTCCTTCCTGCGCCGCTCGGGCCTCGGCCTCGGGGCCGGCATGGCGGCGTCGCAACTGGTGCTGGTGCGCAAGGCCAAGGCGGCCGATGTCAACAAGCACGGCGGGGCGCCCAACGCCAAGGTCGAAGTCAAGCGCACCGTGTGTGGCCACTGCTCGGTGGGCTGCGCGATCGACGCCGTGGTCGAAAACGGCGTCTGGGTGCGCCAGGAACCGGTGTTCGACAGCCCGCTCAACCTCGGGGCGCATTGCGCCAAGGGTGCGGCAGTGCGCGAAAACGGCCACGGCGAATACCGCCTGAAATACCCGATGAAGCTGGTCGACGGCAAGTACAAGCGCATCAGCTGGGACGAGGCGCTCAACGAGATCAGCGCCAAGATGCTCGAGCTGCGCAAGGCCAGCGGCGTCGACTCGATCTTCGTGGTCGGCTCGTCCAAGCACAACAACGAGCAGTCGTACCTGCTGCGCAAGTGGATGAGCCTCTGGGGCAGCAACAACACCGACCACCAGGCGCGCATCTGCCACAGCACCACCGTGGCAGGAGTTGCCAACACCTGGGGCTACGGTGCGATGACCAACTCGTACAACGACATGCAGAACTCGAAGGCTGCGTTGTACATCGGCAGCAACGCCGCCGAGGCGCATCCGGTGTCGATGCTGCACATGCTGCATGCCAAGGAATCGGGCTGCAAGATGATCGTGGCCGACCCGCGCTTCACGCGCACCGCGGCCAAGGCCGACCAGTACGTGCGCATCCGCTCGGGCACCGACATCGCATTCCTGTTCGGCGTGCTGCACCACGTGTTCAAGAACGGCTGGGAAGACAAGAAGTACATCGAGGACCGCGTCTACGGCATGGACAAGGTGCGCGAAGACGTGATGACCAAGTGGACACCCGACAAGGTGCAAGAAGTCTGCGGCGTCGATGAGGCCACCGTGTTCCAGGTGGCCAAGACGATGGCCGAGAACCGCCCGAGCACGATCGTCTGGTGCATGGGCCAGACCCAGCACTCGATCGGCAACGCGATGGTGCGCGCGTCGTGCATCGTGCAACTGGCGCTCGGCAACATCGGCGTGTCGGGCGGCGGCGCCAACATCTTCCGCGGCCACGACAACGTGCAGGGCGCCACCGACATCGGCCCCAACCCCGACTCGCTGCCCGGCTACTACGGCCTGGCCGACGGGGCGTTCAAGCACTTCGCGACGGTGTGGGGTGTCGACTTCGAGTGGATCAAGAAGCAGTACGCGCCCGGCATGATGAACAAGCCGGGCATGACGGTGTCGCGCTGGATCGACGGCGTGATGGAGAAGAACGAGCTGATCGACCAGGACAGCAACCTGCGCGGCATGTTCTTCTGGGGTCACGCGCCCAACTCGCAGAGCCGGGGCCTCGAGATGAAGCGCGCGATGGACAAGCTCGATCTGCTGGTGGTGATCGACCCGTTCCCGAGCGCCACCGCGGCGATGGCGGCGATGCCCAGCAAGGAGGGCGAGCGCAACCCGAACCGCGCGGTCTACCTGCTGCCGGCGTGCACGCAGTTCGAAACCAGCGGCTCGGTCACCGCGAGCAACCGCTCGATCCAGTGGCGCGAGCGCGTCATCGAGCCGCTGTGGGAGAGCCGCTCCGATCACATGATCATGTACCAGCTCGCCGGCAAGCTCGGCTTCGACAAGGAGCTGGTCAAGAACTACAAGATGCAGCAGGTCAAGGGCATGGACGAGCCCGTGCCCGAAGACATCCTGCGCGAGATCAACAAGTGCACCTGGACCATCGGCTACACCGGGCAGAGCCCCGAGCGGCTGAAGGCGCACATGCGCAACATGCATGTGTTCGACGTCAAGACGCTGCGAGCCAAGGGCGGCATCGACAAGGAGACCGGCTACAAGCTCGACGGCGATTATTTCGGCCTGCCGTGGCCGTGCTACGGCACGCCCGAGATCAAGCACCCGGGGTCGCCCAACCTGTACATGACCTCGCGTTCGATGATGGACGGCGGCGGCAACTTCCGCGCCAACTTCGGCGTCGAGCGTGACGGGGTCAACCTGCTGGCGGCCGACGGTTCGCACAGCAAGGACTCCGAGCTGACCACCGGCTATCCGGAGTTCGACCACATCCTGCTCAAGAAGCTCGGTTGGTGGAGCGACCTCACCGAAGCTGAAGCCAAGGCCGCCGAAGGCAAGAACTGGAAGACCGACCTGTCCGGCGGCATCCAGCGCGTCGCGATGGCGCACGGTGCGCACCCGTGGGGCAACGCCCGCGCGCGGGCGGTGGTGTGGAACTTCCCCGACGGCGTGCCGCAGCACCGCGAGCCGTTGTATTCGACGCGGCCCGACCTGGTGGCCAAGTACCCGACGCACGACGACAAGAAAGCGTTCTGGCGCCTGCCCACGCTGTTCAAGACGGTGCAGGACCAGAACAAAGACATCGGCAAGACCTTCCCGCTGATCATGACCAGCGGCCGACTGGTGGAGTACGAGGGCGGCGGCGAAGAGACGCGCTCCAACCCGTGGCTGGCCGAGCTGCAGCAGGAGGCGTTTGGCGAGATCAATCCGAAGGCGGCCAATGACCGCGGCATCCGCAACGGCGATTACGTGTGGCTGAAGACGCCGCCGATGGTGGCGATGCCCGAGTTCAAGGGCCTGCGCGTCAAGG
Organism: Burkholderiaceae bacterium; assembly: GCA_036520715.1. Lineage (GTDB taxonomy): Bacteria > Pseudomonadota > Gammaproteobacteria > Burkholderiales > Burkholderiaceae_C > JAEUPI01. The sequence goes on from DATDJF010000077.1 coordinate 10,828, forward strand.
CGCAGGTGACCGAGCGCGTCGGGCCCGACACCGTGTTCATGCCATTCCATTTCTCGGGCCGTTGGGGTGGCGCGGACCTCGCGCAGTACTACCCCGAGGGCGCCAAGCCGGTAGTGCGCGGCGAGGCCGTCAACACCGCCACTACCTACGGCTACGACAGCGTGACGATGATGCAAGAGACCAAGACCACGGTCTGTCAGATCGAACGAGCAACCGCCTGACGTTATCGGCGCAAACGCATTCCAGGAGACCCTCATGGCCCGAATGAAGTTCATCTGCGACGCCGAACGCTGCATCGAATGCAACGGCTGCGTCACCGCCTGCAAGGCCGAGCACGACGTGCCGTGGGGCGTCAACCGCCGGCGCGTGGTCACCCTCAACGACGGCCTGCCCGGCGAGAAGAGCGTGTCGGTGGCGTGCATGCACTGCTCCGACGCGCCGTGCATGGCGGTGTGCCCGGTCGATTGCTTCTACAAGACCGACGACGGTGTGGTGCTGCACGACAAGGACGTCTGCATCGGCTGCGGCTACTGCTCGTACGCCTGCCCGTTCGGCGCGCCGCAGTTTCCGAGCAACGGCACCTTCGGGCTGCGCGGCAAGATGGACAAGTGCACCTTCTGCGCCGGCGGCCCCGAGGAGAACGGCAGCCAGGCCGAGTTCGAGAAATACGGTCGCAACCGGTTGTCCGAAGGCAAGCTGCCGGCGTGCGCCGAGATGTGCTCGACCAAGGCGTTGTTAGGAGGCGATGGCGACGTGGTGGCCGACATCTTCCGCAACCGCGTGCTGGTGCGTGGCAAGGGCAGCGAGGTCTGGGGCTGGGGTACGGCCTACGGCAAGCCGGCCACCGGCGCGCCGCAACCGGCCAAGCCGGAGGGCAAGAAGTCATGATGCGTACGACCATGGCGCTGCTCTTGTGCGGCGTGGCCATCACGCTGGGCGGCTGCGGCGAGAAGACTTCGGGCGCAGCCAAGAAGGCTGACGTGCCGGCGTTCCAAGGGTCCACCGGCGCCAGCGCCTACATGGCCAACGACTGGAAGGCGGGCGACCATACGGCATGGGAGCAGCAGTTGCGCAACCGCTCGCAAGGCCAGAACGAGTACTCGCGCGCGCCGGCGAAACCCTGAACGACGCAACGGGCCAAGGGAGCCAAGCATGCAAAGCCCGATGCGGCGACTGATTTTCGCTCTTGCGGCGGCGTTCGCGCTCGGACTGAGCGCCGGCGCGCTAGCGCAAACCAGCACCGTGCCCGACGACCCGCCGGGTAGCAAGGCGCCGGCCGGCACACCACCGGGTTTCGTGGCGCCAGCCGACCCCAAGCCGGACGAGAGCAACGCGCAACGTGCGAAGTCGCAGCCGGGCAACAACGCGCCGTTCTGGCGCGGTGTACGCGAGTCGGGCAACGTGCCGGGCTTCACGACTCTGCCCGACAACGAAGGCGCCACGCTGATCCAGCGCTTCACGCAGTACCCGGGCTCGGACTTCACCACCGCCGGCGAGGCCTGGCGCCAGGCGCGCAACAAGTTGATCGTGCCGTACGGCGGCGCGCTGCTGGCGATCGTGGTGCTGGCGATCGCGCTGTTCTACTGGCGCAAGGGCGCGATGGGGCACGGCGACAACGCGTCCGATCGCCGCATCGAGCGCTTCACGCCGTTCGAGCGTGCCGCCCACTGGACCAACGCCACCGCGTTCGTCGTGCTCGCGATCTCCGGCATCGTGATGGCGTTCGGCAAGTACTTCCTGTTGCCGGTCTTCGGCAGCACCCTCTTCGGCTGGCTCAGCTACGCGCTGAAGACGGCGCACAACTTCGCCGGGCCGTTGTTCGCGGTGTCGGTGGTGATCGTGTTCTTCACCTTCCTGAAAGACAACTTCCCGCGCCCCGAAGACACCACCTGGCTCAAGAAGGGCGGCGGCCTGTTGAGCGGGCAGGAGGTGCCGTCGCACCGCTTCAACGCCGGCGAGAAGGTGATCTTCTGGCTCGGCGTGTTCGGCCTTGGCGTGATCGTGGTCGGCTCGGGGCTGGTGCTCGACAAGCTGATCCCGGGCCTGCAGTACCTGCGCGGCGACATGCAGATCGCGCACATCATCCACGCCGCCGCGGCGGTGCTGATGATGTGCCTGTTCCTCGGCCACATCTATCTCGGCACGATCGGCATGAAGGGCGCTTTCCGGGCCATGCGTGATGGTTATGTCGACGAGGACTGGGCGCACGAGCACCACGCGCTGTGGGCCGAAGACGTGCGGGCCGGCAAGATCCCGGCCAAGCGGTCGGCGTCGCCGCCGCCGGCGGAAATGCAAGCAGCCAAGGGGGCCACATGAAGCGCATCGTTGGGTTGATGGTGTTGACTCTGTGCGCGACCGGCGCGCTCGCCAAGCTGCCGCCGCTGTCGGACGACGCCAAGGCGAAGGCGGACGAAGCCAGGGCGAAGACTGCGCATGGCGACAAGGTGGCCGGCTACAAGCTGTGCCAGTCGATGGACCGCGTGGCTGCGGTGTATCTGACCGACGCCAAGAAGGCCGGCAAGGACGTCAAGCCGGTGGCCACGCCGC
>DATDJF010000078.1:0-2748 GCA_036520715.1 Burkholderiaceae bacterium
CTGACCTTCTCGATGGCCACGCAGTTCTTCGGCGGCACGGTGGTGTTCATGGAGAAGTTCGACGCGGCCGCAGCGCTGGCGGCGATCGAGCGCTATCGCGTCACGCACAGCCAATGGGTGCCGACGATGTTCGTGCGCCTGATCAAGCTGACGCAGCTCGAGCGCCAGGCTCACGACCTGTCCAGCCACCGCGTCGCCATCCATGCCGCGGCACCCTGCCCAGTGGAGGTCAAGCACCGCATGATCGACTGGTGGGGGCCGATGCTGCGTGAGTACTACGGCGGCTCGGAAGGCATCGGCAACACCTACATCGACAGCGCGGACTGGCTGGCCCATCCGGGCTCGGTCGGGCGCACGACGGCCGCGCCGATCCACATCTGCGACGACGAAGGCAACGAAGTGCCGGCGGGCGATGTCGGTCTCGTGCATTTCGAAAGCGCGAGCCGGCCCTTTCACTATCACAACGATCCGCACAAGACCCGGGCGGCGCAGAACCCGCTGCACCCGACCTGGATCTCGATGGGCGATGTCGGTCGCGTCGACGCGCAGGGCTACCTCTACCTCACCGACCGCAAGTCGTTCATGATCATCTCGGGTGGCGTCAACGCCCTGGCGCTGCATCCCGCCGTGGCCGACGTCGCGGTGATCGGCGTGCCCAGCGAAGAAATGGGCGAGGACGTCAAGGCCGTGGTCGAAGCCGCTGCCGGCGTCGAACCCTCGGCGGCGCTGGCGCAGGAACTGATCGATTTCCTGCGCGACAAGGTCGCCCGCTACATGCTGCCGCGATCGATCGATTTTGTCGACAAGCTGCCCAGGTCGCCGACCGGCAAGCTCTTCAAGAACGCCCTGCGCGAACGCTATTGGCCAGCGGCGCGCGCTGCCGATCGCGGGCCCTGATGGCGGTACGCCGACCTTTCACACCACGACCCAAGGAAACTCAGATGCACCATCACCACCCGTTGCAATGGCTGCACACCCGCTGGCGGGTTGCGACTGCGGCCCTCGTCGCCACCGCCGCAGGCTTGCTTGGCGTTGCCGCGCCCGTGCGCGCGGAGTATCCAGATCACACGGTGAAGCTGATTCTCGGCCTGCAGCCCGGTGCCAGCACCGACGTGCTGGCTCGCCTTGTGGCGCAGAAACTCGGTGAACGCACGGGCCAGCAATTCATCGTGGAGAACAAACCCGGCGCGTCCACACGCATCGGCATGGACAGTGTGGTCAGGGCGCCGCCTGATGGCTACACCCTGGGCGTGGCCAACGCCGTGTCCGCCGCCTTTCCGCTGATGTTCGACGGTTTTGCCTTCGCCCCGGGCAAGGACTTCGTGGCCATCACGCCGCTCGGGCGGGCGCCTTCGTTCCTGGCCGTGCGCAACGATCTGCCGGTGAAGAACGCGGCCGAGTTCCTGGCCTATGCGAAGGCCAACAACGGCAAGATTTCCTTCGCCGCCGGCATCCATGGCAGCCCGCCGCACGTGGCGTCGCTGTTGTTGATGAAGTCGCTCGGTGTGACCGCCGTGGCGGTGCCCTACAAAGGCAACGCACCGGCAGCGTTGGCCCTGGGCGCCGGCGAGATCGATTTCGCGCTGCTCGAATATGCTTCCGTGCGGCCCATGGTGGAGCGCGGCGCGGTGCGTCTGCTGGCCGTGACCGAGCCGCGCCGCTTCAGCGCCCAGCCCGATGTGCCCACGGGCGCCGAGGTGGGGCTGACGCCCGACATCGAAGGCATGACGCCTTGGTTCATGCTCGTCGCACCCGCGCGAACGCCGGCCGCCGTGGTGTCGCTGCTCAACACCCATGTGCGCGAGATCCTGCTGGCCAAGGACGTTCAGGACAAGCTGGTCCCGTTGGGCATACAGGCCGAGAGCAGTACCCCCGCAGAAGCTGCGGCGTACTTCCAGGCCAAGCGCGACAAGCTCACGGTGCTGGTGCGGGAGCTGAACCTGTCGCTGAAGGAGCCGTGACGCGCGCGCTTGCTCGACCGTCGTGCACGTATCGATACCTGCTGACCGCATTCAACCCTGAGCCATGAATCCATCATCCCGCCCGTCTGCACTTCACCGCGTGGTCATCGTCGGCGGCGGCTTCACCGGCGCCAGCGCCGCGGTCCAGCTGGTGCGGCGCAGCCGCCTGCCGCTGGCCATCACGATCATCGATCCGGCCGAGCGGGCGGGGCGCGGCCTGGCCTACCACGCCAGCGACCCCGACCATCGCCTCAACGCTCCGAGCTACGTGCACTCGCTGCTGCCCGACGATGCCTGGCACTTCAGCCGCTGGTGCCACGCCAGCGGCCAGCTCGAACGCGACCCGCAGGCGCTGCGGCCGGATGGCGCCCTGTACATCCGCCGCACCGAATTCGGCCGCTACATCGAGGAGACGCTGCAGGCGCACGCGCTGTGGCCGGCGACCGGATCGACGATCACCCACCTGCGCGACCGGGCCATCGAGCTGTCGCCGTCGGGCCTGGCGCTGCACGTGACGACGGCCGGCGGGCACACGCTGCCGGCCGAGCTGCTGTTCATCGCCACCGGCAACCCGCTGCCACGGCTGCAGCGCCCGTTCGCCCCTGCACTCGCCGCGCACCGTGCGGTGATCGAGAACCCGCTGGACACGCCACGCCTGTGGCAGATCGCGCCGCAGGCCCGCGTGCTGCTCGTCGGCAGCGGCCTGACGGCGTTGGACGTGCTGTCGACGCTGGTGCGCCGCCAACACCGCGGCGAGATCCTGGTGGTGTCGCGGCGCGGCCTGCGG
>DATDJF010000079.1:0-7810 GCA_036520715.1 Burkholderiaceae bacterium
CGTGTGCTGGAGTCGATGCCCGCCATCGAGCGCTGGTTCCGGCTCGAGTGGATGGAGCACACGCCGCCGTTCTACTCATCGGTGGACCTGCGCAACGCCGGCTTCAAGCTGGCGCCGGTGGACACCAACCTGTTCCCCGGCGGTTTCAACAACCTCACCGCCGAGATGCTGCCGCTGGCCGTGCAGGCGGCGATGGCGGCGATCGAGAAGATCTGCCCCGAGGCCAAGAACCTGCTGCTGATCCCCGAGAGCCAGACCCGCAACACGTTCTACCTGATGAGCCTGCAGCGGCTGGTGCGTGTGTTCCACCAGGCCGGGCTCAACGTGCGGCTGGGCTCGCTCGACCCCGACGTCAAGGCGCCCACCAAGCTGGCGCTGCCCGAGGGCGGCGAGCTGACGCTGGAGCCGCTGCAGCGTGTGCGCGGCCGGCTCGGCCTGAAGGACTTCGATCCCTGCACGATCCTGCTCAACAACGACCTGTCCGCCGGCGTGCCGCGGGTGCTGCAGAACCTGCACGAGCAATTCCTGCTGCCGCCGCTGCACGCGGGCTGGTCGGTGCGGCGCAAGAGCCGCCACTTCGACAGCTACGAAGAGGTGGCCAAGAAGTTCGCCAAGCTGCTGGGCATGGACCCGTGGCTGATCAACCCGATGCACCTGCACTGCGGCGAGGTCGATTTCGAGGCCAGCGAGGGGCTCGATTGTGTGCGCGGCAACGTCGAGGCGCTGCTCACCAAGATCCGCCGCAAGTACAAGGAATACGGCATCAACGAGAAGCCCTTCGTCGTCGTCAAGGCCGACAACGGCACCTACGGCATGGGCATCATGACCGTGCGCGACGTCAAGGACCTCGACGACGTCAATCGCCGCACGCGCAACCGCATGAGCGTGGCCCAGGGCGGCCTGCCGATCACCGAGGTCATCATCCAGGAGGGCGTGCCCACCTACGAGCGCATGAACGACGCGGTGGCCGAGCCGGTGGTCTACATGATCGACCGCTACGTGGTGGGCGGCTTCTATCGTGTGCACGCCGAGCGCGGCGTCGACGAGAACCTCAATGCGCCGGGCTCGGGCTTCGTGCCGCTGGCCTTCGCCGACAGCCACCACCTGCCGCGCGTCGGCGAGAAGCCGGGCGTCAGCGCGCCCAACCGCTTCTACATGTACGGCGTGGTCGGCCGGCTGGCGATGCTGGCGGCCAGCTACGAGCTCGAAGCCACCGACCCCGAGGCCGAGAGCGACTCTTGACGGCGTCGCCGCGGGCCGGCGGCGCGACGGCGCAGCACGAGGCAGCGGGCGCACAATAGCTCTTTCATCGAAGGCCCGCGTCACGAAACGGGCCCCGCGCTTGAGCAAGGCTTCTCCCCAACGCAGCCCCGGTGCCGTCGCCGCCCTGACGTTGTCGGCGCTCGGCGTTGCCTACGGCGACATCGGCACCAGCCCGCTGTACACGCTGCAGCTCATCTTCGAGGGCGGCCACGTGCCGGTGAGCGCCGACAACGTGCTCGGCGTGCTGTCGCTGATCTTCTGGACGATGACCATCATCGTCTCGGTCAAGTACGTGCTGCTGGTGCTGCGTGCCGACAACCACGGCGAGGGCGGCCTGATCGCGATGCTGGCACTGGCCACCACGGCAGTGCGCCACAAGCCGTCGCTGCGCCGCGTGCTGATGGTGGTGGGGCTGTTCGGCACCGCGGTCTTCTATGGCGACGGCGTCATCACGCCTGCCATCACCGTGCTCGGCGCGGTCGAGGGCCTGGGCGTCATCGCGCCGGGCCTGCGCGACTGGGTGGTGCCGCTGGCGCTGGCAGTGATCGTGGTGCTGTTCTCGCTGCAGCGGCTGGGCACCGGCAGCATCGGCAAGGCCTTCGGGCCGATCACGCTGGTGTGGTTCATCGTGCTGACGCTGCTCGGCCTGCCGCACATCATCGAGCGGCCCGAGGTGCTGCAGGCGCTCAACCCGTTGATGGCCATCGGCTTCTTCGCCGAGCACCAGTTGGTGTCGTTCGTCATGCTCGGCGCGGTGGTGCTGTGCGTTACCGGCGGCGAGGCGCTGTATGCCGACATGGGCCACTTCGGCAAGCTGCCGATCCGCATCGCCTGGTACGGCCTGGTGATGCCGTCGCTGGTGATCAACTATTTCGGCCAGGGCGCGCTGCTGCTGGTCAAGCCCGAGGCGGTGAAGAACCCGTTCTACCTGATGGCGCCGTCGTGGGCGCAGTTGCCGCTGCTCATCCTGGCCACGCTGGCGGCGGTGATCGCCTCGCAGGCGCTGATCTCGGCAGCCTTCTCGGTCACCAAGCAGGCGATTCAGCTCGGCTTGCTGCCGCGCATGCAGATCCGCCACACCTCGGTGCGCGACACCGGGCAGATCTACGTGCCGTTCGTCAACTGGGGGCTGTTCGTCTTCATCGTGCTGGCGGTGACGATGTTCAAGTCGTCGGCCGCGCTCGGCTCGGCCTACGGCATCGCGGTGACGCTGGACATGACGATCACCACCGTGATGACCTTCTTCGTCATCCGCTACGGCTGGAAGTACCCGCTCGCGCTGTGCCTGCTGGCCACCGGTTTCTTTTTCCTGATCGACATCACGTTCTTCCTGTCGAACATGCTCAAGCTGTTCGCTGGCGGCTGGTTCCCGATCGTCATCGGCATCGGCATGTTCACGCTGATGCTGACCTGGAAGCAGGGCCGCAAGCTGATGAGCGACCGGCTGCGCGACGACGCCATCGACTTGAAGGGCTTCCTCGACGCGGTGTTCGTGAGCCCGCCCACGCGGGTGGCGGGCACCGCCGTGTTTCTGGTTGCCGAGCCGGGGCTGACGCCCAACGCGCTGATGCACAACCTCAAGCACAACAAGGTGCTGCACGAGCACAACGTGTTCGTCACCGTCAAGCACCACGAGGTGCCGTGGATCGGCTTCGATCGCCGGCTGAGCGTCGAGGCCCTGGGCCATGCCTGCTGGCAGGTGACCTTGAACTTCGGCTTCAAGAACGACCCCGACGTGCCCGAGGCGCTGCAATTGCTGGTCGACCGCGGCATCCCGCTGCCCGAGATGGACACCAGCTATTTCCTGAGCCGTGACATCGTGATGCCGTCGCTCGGCAAGGGCATGGCACTGTGGCGCGAGAAGCTGTTCGCCAGCATGCACCGCAACGCGTCGGCGGCAGGGGACTTCCTCAACCTGCCGAACAACCGCATCGTCGAGCTGGGCGCCAAGGTCGAGATCTGACGCTCTCGTGGCCACGGCCCGGGCCGGCGCAGCGTTGACCTCGAACCGACACCGGCACCGGGCATGCACTAGGATCGCCGCCCATGAGCCTGCTCTTCGTCGCCGATCCGCTGGAGGCGTTCAAGACCTACAAGGACACCACCTTCGCGATGATGCGCGAGGCGGCGCGGCGCGGCCACGACCTGATCGCCTGCACGCCGGCCGACCTGGTGTGGAGGAGCGGCGGCCGCGTCACCGCGACGGCGGCGCGCGCCTTCGTGCTCACCGGGCGCGACGACGCGTGGTTCGAGCAGCGCGAGCAGCGCGACGTCGAGCTCGCCAGCACCCGCGCCGTGCTGATGCGCAAGGACCCGCCGTTCGACAGCGAGTATTTCTACGCGACGCACCTGTTGCAGCAGGCCGAGCGCGAGGGTGCGCGCGTGTTCAACAAGCCCGCCGCGCTGCGCGACCACCCCGAGAAGCTGGCGATCCTGGAGTTCGCGCAGTGGGCGCCGCCGACCCTGGTGACGCGCAGCATCGATGCGATCCGCGCCTTTCACGCCGAGCACCAGGACATCATCGTCAAGCCGCTCGACGGCATGGGCGGCGTCGGCATCTTTCGTGTGCGCGCCGACGCCATGAACCTCGGCGCCATCGTCGAGACGGTCGGCAACAACGGCACCACCACGCTGATGGTGCAGCGCTTCCTGCCGGCGATCGCGCAGGGCGACAAGCGCATCCTGGTGATCGACGGCGAGCCGGTGCCGTACTGCCTGGCGCGCATCCCGCAGGGCAGCGAGGTGCGCGGCAACCTGGCCGTCGGCGGCAAGGGTGTCGCGCAACCGCTGAGCGCACGCGACCTCGAGATCGCGCGAGCGCTGGGCGCTGTGTTGCGCACGCGCGGGCTGCTGCTGGTGGGGCTCGACGTCATCGGCGACAGCGTCACCGAGATCAACGTCACCAGCCCCACCTGCTTTCAGGAGATCACGCAGCAAGCCGGCTTCGACGTCGCGCGCATGTTCATCGACGCACTCGAGCGTGCGCTGGTGTCGTGACGCAGGCGCCCGAGGCGTGGGCCGGCGAGGCATTCAAGGCCACGCTGGAGACCGTGCTGCACAGCCGGCGGCTGCTGCTGGAGCCGCTCAACCCGGCCCACGCCGACGAGCTGCTGGCGCCATTGGCCGACCCGCGCCTGTACACGCACGTGCCGCAGGATCCTCCGGTTTCGCTGGAAGCGTTGCGCGCTCGCTTCGTGCTGCTCGCCGCGCGCCGTTCACCGGCCGGCGACCAGCTGTGGCTGAACTGGGTGCTGCGCGACCAGCACGACGGCCAGGCGCGCGGCCGTGTGCAGGCCACCGTCAGCCCCGAAGCGCGGGCATGGATCGCGTATGAAGTGTTCCCCGAGCACTGGGGCCGCGGCTTCGCCAGCGAAGGGTGCCGCCGCATGATGGAGTGGCTGATCGATACGCTCGGCGTGCGGCAGTTCGCGGCCGAGGTCGATACGCTGAACGACGCGTCGCTGCGCCTGCTCGAGCGGTTGGGCTTTCAGCGTGTGTCGCTGCATGAAGCGGCCGATGAGTTCAAGGGCCGCGTCAGCGACGAATGGACGCTGCGCCTGGACGCCGCGGCGTTCGTGCGTGCCGGCGATGTGCAGCGGGCGCCGGGCGGCGCTGCGGCGGGCCCGTCGTGACGCACCACATCCCGCCGCGCGCGCTGGTGTTGCTGGCGATCCTGACCCTGGTGTGGGGCACCAACTGGCCGCTGTTTCCGCTGGCCACGCGCGAGGTCTCGGTGTGGACCTTTCGCGCCGTGTCGGTGTTCGCGGCCGGCGCGGCACTGCTCATCGTGGCCAGGCTGCGCGGCCAATCGCTGGCCATCGAGCGCCGCCACTGGCGCACCATCGTCGTGGCCACCTTCTTCTACCTGGTGGTGTGGAACATCGCCAGCACTTACTCGGCGCTGCTGATCCCGTCGGGCCAGTCGGCGGTGCTCGGCTTCACGATGCCGCTGTGGTCGGCGTTGATCGCCTGGGCAGTGCTCGGCCAGCGCCTGGGCGCGCGGCTGGTGCTGGCCATCGCGCTGGGTGCCGCGGCGGTGGCGCTGCTGATGTGGAAGAGCTTCGCGGCCTATGCGCAGGCGCCGCTCGGCCTGGCGCTCGGCCTGCTCGCTGGCATCGGGTGGGCGATCGGCACGCTGATCCTGCAGCGCGGCCGCGTCGAGGTGCCGGCCATCGTGCTGACCGGCTGGCAGCTGCTGATCACCGCCGTGCCCACCACGATCGGCGCCCTGCTGTTCGGCGACCACCAATGGTTCGTGCCGTCATGGCCGTCGATCGCGCTGATCGCCTACATCGCGCTGGTGCCGATGGCGATTGGCAACCTGTGCTGGTTCTCGATCGTCGGGTTGTTGCCGGCGCCGGTGGCCGGCTTGTCGTCGATCCTGGTGCCGGTGGTCGCCATGGTGGCCGGCGCCCTGATGCATGGCGAACCGCTGGGCCCGGTGCAATGGCTGGCCATGGCGTGCAGCGTCGCGGCGCTGTCGCTGGCGTTGTTCAGGCCGGCGTCGCGTGCGCCGACCGTGGAGGCTTAGGAGCCGTTGCGTGCGCCGCGGCTGCGCAGCCAGCCGTCGGGCGACGCGGCCGACGGATGCATGCGGCTGACGATCAGGCCGCCTTGCAGGTACAGCGCGTTGAGCAGGCGCATCGCGCGGTCGCGATCCAGCCCCGGCCACGATGCCATCTCGCGCAGGTTGCAGGTGCGACGGCGCAGACGCCCCACCGCTGCATTCAGGATGCCCGGCATCTCGAGCCCGCGCAGGCTCACGCCGGGAGCCACCCGGTAGGCCGCCGTGCCGTCGATCTCCGGCAGCAGGCGGTCGCGCGCCCCGCGCAGCGCCATCTCCCACAGCAGCGGCGCCAGCGGCGAATACATCTGGAACTCGCCCACCAGCGACGCATCCCGATGGCCCGGCGCGCGCAGCATCGCCGGCTCGACCTGCATCACCTGCAGCTCGTTGAGCCGGCTGGCCAGGAACTGCGGCATCGACACCGGGCAGTGCACCAGCCGCTCGGCTGGAAAAAGGGTCAACGGCACCACGCGGTCGATCCACTGCAGGTTCACCGTCAGCGGATAGCCATGGCGCAGGCACGCGGCCAGCACGTCGAGCAGTTCGCTTTGCCGGCCATTGCGCTCGAATCGCTCGAGGTCCTGCATCAGCGACGGGCTGAGCGAACTCAGGCGTGTCGACACGGCGTCGACGCTGCCCACGCGCACGAGATCGTCGAGGTAGCGCTGGAAGGCGCTGACCCGCATCAAATCGGGCTCGCCAAGGGGTAACGTCGACTGAAACATGGGATTTGGATCGGGATGTTACAACCCCGGCCGGGCCCTCAGCCTGCGATTTGAGGGGGAAAGAGCGGCCTAACGCAGCGCGTCGCGCGCCCGTTCGAAGGCCCGCCAGAAGCGTGCGTCCTGGGCGCTGGCGAAGTTCACCCGCATCAACGTGCTCGATCGCGACGGCACGTGGAACAGGCGCCCCGGCGCGATCAGCCAGCCTTCGGCGGCCATGCGCACCGCCAGCGGCTCGGTGTCGAGGCCGGTTTCGACCCAGCCGAACAAGCCCTGCGGCTCGGCGGCGAAGCGGCAGCCGGCCTCCTGCGCCAGCCGGACCACCCGCGTGCGTGCCGCGGCCAGGCGCGCCGACACCCGCTCGGCATGGCGCCGCAACAGCCCCTGGTCGAGGCACCACGCCACCGCGCGCTCGAGCAGCGCCGGCGTGGTCAGCGAACTGAGCAGCTTGGTGTCGACGATCCGCTCCACCAGCGCCGGCGGCGCTGCGAGTGCACCGACTCGCCAGTTGGGCGCCAGGATCTTGGAAAAGCCGGTGACGTAGATCGTGCGCCGCAGGCCGTCGAGCGCGGCCAGCCGCGGCGCGTGCGCGGGCGCCAGCCAGGCGTAGGTGTCGTCCTCCACCAGGATCAGGTCGTGCGCCTCGGCCATCTGCAGCACCTGGTGCGCGGCGGCGAGCGACAGCGTCGCGCCGGTCGGGTTGTGCAGCACCGAGACCGTCACGTACAGGCGCGGGCGGTGCGCGAGGATCATCTGGCGCATCACCTCGAGGTCGGGCCCCGCCGCATGCCGGGGCACCGGCAGCAGGTGCATGCCCATGCCGGTGAGCCGCGCGTGCTCCACCGCCCAGCCGGGGTCGTCGACCAGCACCGCGTCACCCGGCTTGAGCAGCGTGCGCGCCACGATGTCGAGCGCGTGGGTGGCGCCCACCGCGGTGACGATCTGCGAGGGGTCGGCGGCGATGCCCAGCTCGTTGGACAGGCGCCGCGCCAGTGCGTCGCGCAGCGCCGGGTCGCCGGCCGGCTCGCCATAACGCAAGGCATCGTCGGCATTGGCGATGGCGCGGCGCAGCGCGCGCTGCAGCAGCGCGGCGTCGAGCCAGGTTTCCGGCAGCGTGCCCAGGCCGGGGCCGGGCAACGAGGTGCGGGTGCGGAACATCGCGCGGATCAGCGCGGTGGTGTCCACCGGTGCCGGCAGCGCGAGGTTCGGCTCGCGCGGCCGCGGCGCTGCCGCCGGCGCAACGCCCGGCCGCACGTAG
>DATDJF010000080.1:0-13552 GCA_036520715.1 Burkholderiaceae bacterium
AATCGCCGCGAGTCAGATGAACGAAGCGCGCGAGTACGCGCGCCGACCGTGCTGCTGCGCTTCTCGCCGCCCCACAAGTCGCCCACCCCGGGCACCACCCACCGCGCAGCAACGCTCGTGGTGTTCGACCATGCATGCCACGATGGTGCCGGCAAAGCCGCGGGTGGGTATGCGACGGCAGCGACATTGTGCGGCGCTGAGGAGCGCAGGGCTCGTGGCCGCGCGCGCGCAGCGCGCGCTTCAACACCTGACTCGCCGAGATTGTTCGAGCGCAGCGACCGCAGTGAGCGTAGCGAGTTTCGCGGCGGGCCACGAGACCGAGCACCGCAAGGGAGTCGGCCCGCAGGGCCGACCGCCGTACACGAGCGCCGGCGCATACCCGCCCGCGGCTTTGCACGCTCGGTGCCTGCAGGCACCGCTTGCATCGTTAGAGGCGCCTGACGAATGGAGGCCGTCTCACTCCTCCTCGCCGCCACCCTCAACGCCGGCACGGTGCTCGCGATCGCCGGCCTCGGCCTGTTGATCAACGAGCGTGCCGGCATCGTCAACCTCGGGGCCGAAGGCATGATGCTGGTGGCCGCGATCGCCGGCTTTGCCACCGGGGTGCACAGCGGCAGCGACTGGCTCGCCTTTGCGGCCGGCATGGCTGCCGGTGCGCTGATGGCCGCGGCGTTCGGTGTGCTGGTGATCTGGCTCAACACCAACCAGTACGCCACCGGGCTGGCGTTGAGCCTGTTCGGCGCCGGGTTCTCGGCCTTCGTCGGCATCCAGTACACGCAGCAGAAGCTGGGCGAGCGGCCGCGCTTCGAGATCCCGGGGCTGGCCGACATCCCGTTCGTCGGGCCGGCGCTGTTCAAGCACCACCCGATCGTCTATCTCACCGTGCTCGGCGCGGTGGCGCTGGCGTGGTTCCTGTATCGCTCGCGCGCCGGCCTGGTGCTGCGCGCGGTCGGCGAATCGCCCGAGTCGGCGCATGCACTGGGCTATCCGGTGCGCCGCATTCGATTGCTCGCGGTGGTCGTCGGCGGCGCGCTGTGCGGCCTGGCCGGTGCCTACATCTCGGTGATCTATACGCCGCTGTGGGTGGAGGGCATGATCGCCGGCAAGGGCTGGATCGCGCTGGCGCTCACCACCTTTGCCACCTGGCGGCCGGCACGCGTGCTGCTGGGCGCGTACCTGTTCGGCGGCGTCACGATGCTGCAGTTCCATCTGCAAGGCGAGGGCGTGCACATCCCCAGCCAGTTCCTGAGCATGCTGCCCTACGTGGCCACCATCGTCGTGCTGGTGATGATCTCGCGCAACGCCGCGTGGATCCGCATCAACATGCCGGCGTCGCTCGGCAAGCCGTTCTATCCAGGGTCGTGACGTCAGCAAGGCATCGCATAATCGCCGCCCTCAAGATCGACCGCGCTTTTCATTCCGGAGGACACATGACAACCCAGACCAAACGTTCGTTGCTCAAACTCGGTGGCTTCGCGGCCGTGGCCGCGACGGCGGCCCTGGTGGGCTGCGGCAAGAAGGAAGAGCCGCCGGCGCCGCAGGCGGCCGCCCCGGCCTCGGTGGCTGCGCCTGCCACGCCGGCCGCGCCGGCCAAGCCCGCGCCGCTGAAGATCGCCTTCGCGTACGTCGGCCCGGTGGGCGACGGCGGCTGGACCTTCGCGCACGACAACGCACGCAAGGCGCTCGAGAAACATTTCGGCGACAAGATCACCACCAGCTTTGTCGAGAACGTGCCTGAAGCGGCCGACGCCGAGCGTGTGTTCCGCGACATGGTGGGCCAGGGCAACAAGCTGATCTTCGGCACCACCTTCGGCTACATGGAGCCGATGCTGAAGGTGGCCGCCGACGCCAAGGACGTGAAGTTCGAGCACGCCACCGGCTACAAGACGGCGCCGAACATGCGCACCTACGACAGCCGCACCTACGAGGGCGCCTACCTGGCGGGCATCATCGCCGGCGGCATGACCAAGAGCAACACGCTGGGCGTGGTCGGCTCGATCCCGATCCCCGAGGTGATCCGCAACATCAACTCGTTCACGATGGGCGCGCAGAGCGTCAATCCGAAGATCAAGACCAAGGTGGTGTGGGTCAACGAGTGGTTCAACCCGCCCAAGGAAACCGAGGCCGCCACCGCGCTGATCAACGGCGGCGCCGACGTGCTGATGCAGAACACCGACTCGCCCGCGGTGCTGAAGACCGCGCAGGAAAAGGGCAAGCGTGCCTTCGGCTGGGACAGCGACATGACGGCCTACGGCCCGAAAGCGCACCTCGGCTCGGCGGTGATCAACTGGGCGCCCTACTACGTCAACGCGGTGGCCGACGCGCTCGAAGGCAAGTGGTCGACCGGCAAGTCCTGGTGGGGGGTCAAGGCCGGCGCGATCGACTTCGTCTCGGTGGCTGCCGACGTGCCGGCCGAGCTGAAGGACAAGATGGAGAAGGTCAAGGCGGGCCTGCACGACGGCAGCTACGTGATCTGGAAGGGCCCGATCGTCGACAACACCGGCAAGACCGTGCTCGAGAAGGACAAGGCCGCCGACGACGAGTGGCTGGGCGGCGTCAAGTTCTTCGTCAAGGGCGTGGAAGGCAAGGTGCCGGGGGACAAGTAGCCGCTTGCCCTGCGCCGCAAGAGGCCGCCCCCAGGGCGGCCTTTTTTCTTGGGCCCGGGTGCGCGAAACTGCGCGCCATGAACTTCGACGCCATCCCCCGCTCCGCGCTGCCGGCCTTGCTCAAGCGCATGCCCAAGGCCGAGCTGCACATCCACATCGAGGGCTCTCTCGAGCCGGAGTTGATCTTCAAGCTCGCGCAGCGCAATGGCGTGAAGCTGCCGTATGCCGACGTCGAATCGCTGCGCCGCGCCTACGCGTTCAGCGATTTGCAGAGCTTTCTCGACATCTACTACGCCGGCGCCAGCGTGCTGTTGAAGGAGCAGGATTTCTTCGACATGGCGTTCGCCTATCTCGAGCGGGCGGCTGCGGACCACGTGGTGCACGCCGAGATCTTCTTCGACCCGCAAACGCACACCGAACGTGGCGTGCCGATCGAGACCGTGATCGTCGGGCTGAACCACGCCATGCGCCGGGCCCATGCCGAGCTGGGCATCAGTTCGGCGCTGATCCTGTGCTTCCTGCGTCACTTGAGCGAGGAGGCGGCGCTGGCGACGCTCGAGCAGGCGCTGCCGTTTCGCCACCACTTCATCGGCGTGGGGCTGGACAGCAGCGAACGCGGCCATCCGCCGGAGAAATTCGCGCGCGTGTTCGCCCGCGCCCGCGAGCTCGGCCTGCACGTGGTTGCGCATGCCGGCGAGGAGGGGCCGCCGGCGTACATCGAGGCCGCACTGGACGTGCTCGAGGTCGAGCGCATCGACCACGGCGTGCGCTGCGTCGAGAGCCCGCCGCTGGTGCAAAGGCTGGCGCGCGAGCGTGTGCCGCTGACGGTGTGCCCGCTGTCCAACGTCAAGCTGTGTGTGTTCGAGACCATGGCCCACCACAACCTGCCGGCGCTGCTGGATGCCGGCCTGGCGGCCACCGTGAACAGCGACGATCCGGCCTACTTCGGCGGCTACGTCAATCACAACTTCGTCGCCGCCTTCGCGGCGTTGCCCCAGCTCGGCGCACGCCAGGCCTGGCAGCTCGCGCGCAACAGTTTCGACGCCAGCTTCGCCGACGAAGGCCACAAGGCGCGTTGGCGTGCCGCGCTGGATGCGACTTTTTCCGAAGCGGCGGGCGGTTCGTCGTAACCGGCACTTCCCAGCAGGGCGCCGATGGGCACAATCGGGGCACATCCTTCAGGTGCGAACCGATGGACGCTTCACGGCACGACTATTTTCGCGAGGCCCGGACGCTGCGGTGGCAGCTCGGCGCGCTGCTGGTCACCGGCGTGTTGGTCAACTGGCTGATGTCGTATGCGGTGCCACGCTGGCTCGAGTGGCTGTGCGTGGCGTTGCTTCTCGCATGTGCCGCGGGGCTCTCCATCGTGACGGCGCAGCTGTTCACGCGGCACCATCCCACGATCTCGCTGTTCAACGACCGGCTGTGGTTCCGCGGGCTGCGCGAGCGGGTAGTGATGCTGCGCAACGTCAGCGATGCCCGGCTGGTCGAGTCGAGCCTGGCCGGCTGGACCCGGCGCTCGATCGAGCTGCAGCTCGACGACGCAGCCGCCGCCGATGACGACGCCGAGCAGCTGCTGATCCCGCTCGACGCCGTGGCGGCCGATCCCACCGAGTTGCTGAGCCTGATCCGCGAGCGCGCGGCGCTGCAACGCGAGCAGCCGGCCGTTCATTGAGCCCGAGGCCGGCGGTGCGCGGCCCCTGCCGCGTGCGCTGCCTCGCGCTGCCGCGGCGGGCATCGTCGTATAGTGGGTCGAAACGCTTGCGTGCCATCCCACGGAGTCTGCGAATGAGCATCCTGTCCCAAGCCAACCCGGAACCCGCGGCGCCCACCGAGCGCGGCAGTTCGATGGAGGAGCGCCTGTCGTTCCAGTCGCGTTTCGTGCTGGTGTTCGGCGAGATCGACGACAAGATGGCACTGGCCACCTGCCGGCGCCTGCTCGCGCTGTCGGAGCAGTCCGAGGCGCCGATCACGCTGCTGGTGTCGTCGCCCGGTGGCCACGTGGAATCGGGCGACGCGATCCACGACATGATCCGTTTCGTGCGGGCGCCGGTCACCGCGGTGGGCTCGGGCTGGGTCGCCAGCGCCGGCTGCCACATCTTCCTGGCGCCGCCCAAGGAGCGGCGGGTGTGCTTGCCCAACACGCGCTTCATGATCCACCAGCCGGCCGGCGGCGCCGGCGGCCAGGCCACCGATATCGCGATCCAGGCCAAGGAGATCCTGCGCACCCGCGAGCGCATCGCCAAGGTGATCGCCACGCAGACCGGCAAGTCGCTGGCCGGCGTGCTGGCCGACATGGAGCGCGACTTCTGGATGAATGCCGAGGAAGCCGTCAAGTACGGCATCGTCTCGCGGGTGATCGAGCGGCAGAAGGACCTGGCCTGATGATGGCCCCCTTGCTCGCTGTGCTCGCTTCCCCCCGCGGGGGATCAGGCCCCTTCGGGCGGCCGGGCGGGGCCTGACATGACGACGCTTCGGCTGCACGGTTTCTGCCAGTCCGGCAACACCTTCAAGGTGGCGTTCGCGCTGCGCGCGATGGAGCTCCCCTACGAGAGCGTGCTCGTCGATTTCATGCACGGCCAGACCCGCGACGCCGCCTGGCGTGCGCAGACCAATGCGATGGGCGAGGCGCCGGTCCTCGACGACGGCCCGTTGCGTCTCACGCAATCGGGCGTGATCCTGATGCACCTGGCGCGCAGGAGCGGGCGCTTCGGCGGCCGTGACCAGGCCGAGCAACGAGAGATCCTGCGCTGGCTGCTGTTCGACAACCACAAGTTCACCAGCTACTTCGCGACCTACCGCTTCATGCGCGCATTCGCGCCGGCGGCGCCCGACCCGGCTGTGCTGGCGTTTCTGAAGTCGCGCATCGACGGCGCCTACGGCATCGTCGACAAGCACCTGTCCGAGCGCGAGTGGCTGGTGGGTGATGCGCCGACGATCGCCGACTTCTCGTTATCGGGCTACCTGTTCTATCCAGCGGAAGAAAGCGGCATCGAGGTGGCGAAGAGCCACCCGCACATCGGCGCCTGGGTGCAGCGGTTGCGCCGCATCGACGGCTGGGGCGACCCGTACGCGGTGCTGCCCGGCGAGCGCATCGCCCCGCGCTGGGTCAGCGCTTGATCGACGACACCGACACCGGCGTGCGCAGCCGCACGCGCCGCGGCGGCTCGACCGCCGGCCGCGAGTTCGGCGACGCCACATGCAACCGGCCGCGCAGCAGCGGCGTCATGCGCTTGGCGTGCAGGCCGTACAAGCGATCGAGCTCCTGGCGGATGCGCGGGGGGAACCCCATGCGGTTGCCGCGGCGGTCGACCATCAGGTCCAGCAGCAGGCGGTCGACCACCGGCACGTCGCCCCAGGTGGTGGCGATGCGGTTGGCGATTCGCGGGTAGTGGCGGCACAGCTGCTTGGGATGCAGGCCATTGGGGATGCGGCGCAGCCACGCGTGGGTGTGGCTGAGCATCACACGGTCGTCATCGACCAGCGGCGCGCGTGTCTGCGCCCAGTCGGCACCGTAGGCCCTGCGCCGCAGGCGGCCGAGCCAGCGGCTCAGCATGGCGCGCGCGCCCGAGAGGACAGCTTTCAAGGACATGACATGGCGACTGGCGGGCGCAACAGCAAGGCTGCGCCCGCTCGGTGACTCCGAATTGGCACTGCCGAGAGCCTAGTGGATCCCAGTGTGCCCGCGGTAGCCCCGCAGCCGTGGGGAAGCGGCCCCGAGCGAGAACTTCTTGGCGTCCACCGTTGCTGCCACCGCACAAGGGGACCCTGGGCGGCAACGCATACAGTGCGCGCTGGAACTGGCGCGGCGTCAAGTTCGCGACTTTTTCCCGACTCGCCGACTTAACCCAATGACCCGCCGAATCCGACTCGTGACATCAGGAAAGGAAGGCCATGAATCAAGCCGACAAGGCCACGCGCTTTCGCGCCCTGCATGAGGCAGCGGGCGCCTTCGTCATAGGCAACGCCTGGGATGCCGGTTCGGCGCGCGTGCTGGCGGGGGCCGGGTTCGTCGCGCTGGCCACCTCCAGCGGGGCCGCGGCCGCGGTGCTCGGCCGGCGCGATGGCTCGGTGTCGCGCGACGAAGCGATGGCCAACGCCGGCGCGGTGGCTGGCGCGTGTGATCTGCCGGTATCGGGCGACCTCGAGAACGGCTTCGGCCACGATGCGCAGGCGGTGGTGGAGACCATCCGCCGCGCAGCGCAGGCCGGCCTGGTGGGGGGCTCGATCGAGGACTACAGCGGCGATGCCGCGCAGCCGCTGTATCCGCTGGCGCAGGCCGTGCAGCGCATCGAAGCCGCCGTGCAGGCGGCGCGGGCCCTGCCGTGGCCGTTCACGCTGACCGCGCGTTGCGAGAATTTCCTGCGCGGCCACCCGGACCTCGACGACACCATCGCCCGCCTGCAGGCGTTCGAGCGCGCCGGCGCCGACGTGCTGATGGCGCCCGGCTTGCCCGACCTCGACGCGGTGCGGCGCGTCTGCGCGGCACTGCGAAAGCCGTTCAACTTCATGGCCGGCATCCGCGGCAAGTCGTTCTCGGTGGCCGAATTGCAGGCTGCAGGGGTCAAGCGCATCAGCCTGGCCACGTCGTTGTACCGGCACACGATGACGGCGCTGGCCGACGCGGCGCGCGAGGTGCAGACTGACGGCCGCTTCGGTTACCTCGAGCGCACGATGTCGACACCGGATCTCTATCGCTTGCTTGATGCGGGACCGAAGTGATGCGGCATCGGCGGGCCAGCGTCATCGTGGGGCTGCGACGACTGCGTCGCGTGGCGATCGCCGTGTCCGTTGTGTGGGCCGGCCAGGCGAGCGCCGGCACGCCGCTGGCGCAACCGCACGCCGATGGCCCGCTGACCACCCGCACCATCGAATTTGCCGAGCTGTCCGACTCGGCGCGCGCCGAGCGCCGGGTGCCGATCAAGGTGCACGTGCCGCAATGGACCGGCCCGTTCCCGGTGGTGGTGGTGTCGCACGGCGGCGGCGGCAACTGGGATGCCAATCACGCGCAGGCGCGCCACCTGGCCAGTCACGGCTACGTGGTGCTGGCGCTGGAGCACGTGGCGAGCAACACCGAGCGGCTGCGGCGTGGCATGCGCTTCGGCGCCAACCTGAAGGCGATGACGCGCGATGCCTCCGAGGTGCTCGGGCGGCCGCGCGACGTGGCGTTCGCGCTCGATCAGGCGCAGCGCTGGAACCAGTCGCACGCGGAGCTCAAGGGCGCGTTCGACATGACCCGCGTGGCCGTGCTCGGCCACTCGTTCGGCGCCTACACGGCGCTCGTGGTGTGCGGCGCACGCCCCGCGCTCGACTGGCTGGAGCCGCGCGTCGAGCCGGGCAAGGGCCTCGGACCCGACCTGAGCGACACCCGCGTCAAGGCCTGCGTCGCGCTGTCGCCGCAAGGTCCGGGCGAGCCGTTCTTCCTCGAGGAAAGCTTCGCCACCATCAACCGGCCGGTGCTGGGCATCAGCGGCTCGCGCGACGAACAGCAGGCTGCCACACCGGCCAACCGGCGGCGTTTCTTCGAGCTCGAGCCGGTGGGCGCCAAGGTGTTCGTGTGGCTGACCAACGCCGATCACGCGGCGTTCTCCGATGCCACCGGCTCGCGGCGCACCAATTTGCCGTCGCGCTCGCGTGCCGACGTGCAACCGATCGCGCGCGCGGCCACGCTGCTGTTTCTCGAAGCGCATCTGCGCGGCGATGCCGACGCCGACGCGCGGCTGTCGGAGCGCGGGTTGCAGCCGCTGGCGCAAGGCGTGGTCAAGCGCGTCGAGGTGTTGCGCAAGTAGCGGGCCGCCGCTGCGCGCGTGCCGCGGCCGCTGATACAGCGCTCCGCTAGACTGGCCGCCCTCATCCACCAAGAAGTGCCCATGGCCGCCGCTCACGAATCCGCATTGCTCGAGGCCTTGAAAGCGGTGGTCGATCCGAACACCGGCCGCGACTTTGT
Source organism: Burkholderiaceae bacterium (assembly GCA_036520715.1). Classification (GTDB taxonomy): domain Bacteria; phylum Pseudomonadota; class Gammaproteobacteria; order Burkholderiales; family Burkholderiaceae_C; genus JAEUPI01. The sequence continues at coordinate 8,554 of DATDJF010000080.1, forward strand.
CTCGACCAAGCAGTTGAAGAACCTGCGCATCGACGGCGCCGACGTCGCGTTCGACGTCGAGCTCGGCTACCCGGCGGCCAGCCAGCACGCCGCGCTGCGCGCCGAGCTGGTGGCGGCGGCGCGGCGCGTCGGCGGCGTCGCCAACGTCAGCGTCTCGCTGAGCACCAAGGTCATCGCGCACTCCGTGCAGCGCGGCGTGCCGCTGCTGCCCGGCGTCAAGAACATCGTCGCGGTGGCCTCCGGCAAAGGCGGAGTCGGCAAGAGCACCACCACGGCCAACCTGGCGCTGGCGCTGGCCGCGGAGGGCGCGCAAGTGGGCATCCTCGACGCCGACATCTACGGCCCCAGCCAGCCGATGATGATGGGCCTGTCGGGCCGCCCCGAGAGTGCCGACGGCAAGACCATCGAGCCGATGGTCAACCACGGCGTGCGCGTGATGTCGATCGGCTTCCTGGTCGAGCCCGACCAGGCGATGATCTGGCGCGGCCCGATGGCCACCCAGGCGCTCGACCAGTTGCTGCGCCAAACCCAGTGGGGCGAGCTCGACTACCTGCTGGTCGACATGCCGCCGGGCACCGGCGACATCGCGCTGACGCTGTCGCAGCGTGTGCCGCTCACCGGCGCGGTGATTGTCACCACGCCGCAGGACATCGCCCTGCTCGACGCCAAGAAGGGCCTGACGATGTTCGAGAAGGTCAGCGTGCCGATCTTGGGCATCGTCGAGAACATGAGCGTCTACGTGTGTCCGAACTGCGGCCACAGCGAGCACATCTTCGGCGCCGACGGTGGCCGCAAGATGGCCGAGCAATACAAGGTCGAGTATCTCGGCGCGCTACCGCTGAACCTCGGAATCCGCGAGCAGACCGATTCCGGCAACCCCACCGTCGTGGCCGATCCCGACGGCGAGATCGCGCGCATCTACAAGAGCGTGGCGCGGCGCATCGCGGTGTCGATCGCCGGCAAGGCGCGCGACTTCAGCGCCAAGTTCCCCACCATCACGGTCAGCAAGAACACCTGAGATGAATCTGCTCGAGGCGCTGCGCTACCTGACCGCGCTCGAGCAGCACCGCCACTTCGGCCGCGCGGCGCAGGCCTGCGGCATCACGCAGCCGGCGCTGTCCAACGCGATCCGGGCACTCGAGCAGGAGCTCGGCGTGCCGGTGGTGCGGCGGGCGCGGCAGTACGAGGGGCTCACCAATGAGGGCGAGGTGGTGATCGCGCACGCGCACCGCCTGTTGCGCGAGGCCGAGTCGCTGCGCCAGGAGCTGCACAGCCGCGTCGACGCGCCGCGTGGTGCGCTGCAGATCGGTGCCGTGCCCACCGCGCTGCCGGTGGCAGGCCGCTTCGCCGCGCAATTGCGCGCACGCCACGCCGGCATCGAGCCGGTGCTGCGCTCGCTCAGCTCGCCCGAGATCGAGATCGGGCTGGAGAACCTGTCGCTCGACATGGCACTGGGGTACACCGGGCGCGAGCAGGTCAAGGCGCGCGCGTTGCAGATCTGGCCACAGTACGAGGAGGCCTACTTCCTGGTGCAGCGTGATGTGGCGGGCCAGGCCGGGGCCGACGCGGCGCCGATGACCTGGCGCGCGTCGGCCGCGTTGCCGCTGGTGATGCTGACACCCGACATGCACAACCGGGCCATCGTGCAGGAAGCGATGCGCAGTGCCGGCGCCGAGCCGAGCCCGGCCGTGGAGACCAACTCGGTGCTGGCCCTGGTCGCTGCGCTCGAAGACGGCTCGCTGGCGGCGGTGTTGCCCGGCGCGCTGCTCGACGTGGCCGGCGGCCTCACCCCGTTGCGCGTGCACGCTCTGGTCGACCCCGTGGTGCGCACGCCGATCGGCTTCATGACGGCCGCCGCCGCGCGCACCACGCCGGCACTGCGTGCCGCGCTCGAACTGGCGCAAGACGCCGCCTGGCTGCGTCAGCTCGGCCGGCGCTGAGGCGTCGCCCGGCTCAGTGGATGGTCACCGACGCGTCGGCCGGGCTGACGCTGCCCAGGTAGCCGGAACGCTCGCTGTCGGGCGGCTCGGCGGTCACCACCTGCTCGGAGTGCAGCAGCGCCAGCGCCTCGTTGGCGGACATCGGCGCGGCGAGAAAGAAGCCCTGGCCGAAGCGGCAGCCGCGGGCGCGCAGTTGCGCGAGCTGAGCCGATGACTCGATGCCCTCGGCGATCACCGTTTTGCCCAGCGCCGTGCCCAGGCCGATGATGGCGCGCACGATCTCGGCGTCCTGTGCCGCATTCATCATGTGGTTGACGAACGAGCGGTCGACCTTGAGGCTGGAGATCGGCAGCGTCGACAGGTACGACAGCGACGAGTAGCCGGTGCCGAAGTCGTCGACGCTGATGCCCACGCCGATGTCGCGCAGGCGGGTCAGCGTTTCGAGCGCGCGCTCCATCTGGGTCATCAGCTTGCTCTCGGTGATCTCCAGCGTGAGCTGCGACGCCTCGATGCCGTTGGCGCGCAGCAGATTGGCCACATGGGTGGCCAGGCCGCTGTGGCAAAGGTCCATGCCCGACAAGTTGACCTGCATGCGCAGGTTCGAGTTGCCGGTGCTGGCCTGCCAGCGCGTGAGCTGCTGGCAAGCCATCGACAGGATGCGCTCGGTCAGCCGTCCGATCAGGCCCGACTCCTCGGCCACCGCGATGAATCGCTGCGGCGGCACCGCTCCGCGCTCGGCGTGCGTCCAGCGGGCCAACGCTTCGAAGCTGACGATGCGGCCGCTGGACAGGTCGAAGATCGGCTGGAATGCCAGCGTGATCTGCTCGTGTTCGATCGCCTGCCGCAGGTCGGCCTCCAGCCGCACCTGGTCGGACAGCTGCGAGCGCAGCGCGGTGTCGAACAGCGCGTGCCGCGCGCGTCCGCTGGACTTGGCGCGGTACATCGCGATGTCGGCGTCGCGCAGCACCTCGTCGGGTGTCTGGTAGCCCACGCTGCTGAACGTGATGCCGATGCTGGCGCTGGTGTTGACCTCGGTGCCGGCGAGCTGGAACGGCTCGCGCAGCGCCTGCTGCAAGCGCTCGGCCAGTGCCAGCGCCATGCCCTCGCCGCCGGGCTGCTCGATCAGGATCGCGAATTCGTCGCCGCCCAGGCGCCCCACGAGGTCGGCCGGCCGCACCTGGCGCACGATGCGCTGCGCGGCGACCACCAGGAACTGGTCGCCCGCGCTGTGGCCGAGCGTGTCGTTGATCAGCTTGAAGCGGTCGAAGTCGAGGTACATCACCGCGAAGCTTTGCGAGTTGCCGCGACAGCGCGCGATTGCCGCCGCCAGGCTGTCGCGGAAGCGCGCGCGGTTGCACAGCCCGGTCAGGCTGTCGTGATAGGCGATGTGCTGCAAGCGAGTTTCAGCCGAGCGGCGCGCGGTGATGTCCTGCGCCTGCAGGATCAGCCTGGGCACCGCGATCGCACCGTCGGCAAAGGTGCCGGTGTGGATCGACACCCACACGTCCTGACCCGCCGGGTGGTTGATGCGCAGCTCGATCGGCTCGGTGTCGCCGCCCAGCGAGCAGCGGGTCAGGCGTTCGGTCAGGGCCGCCGCGTCGTGCGCATGCACGATGCTGCCGAACTCGCGGCCCACCAGGTCGCGCTCCGGGCGTCCCACCAGTGCCAGCATCGATGCGTTGGCCTGCAGCACCTGGCCGTTCACCGACACCAGCGCCATGCCGATGGCGGCGTTGGAGAACGCATTGTGAAAGCGCTGTTCGCTGACGCCGAGCTCCGACAGGTGGCGCGCGTTCTGTTCGGCCTCGCGCTCGGCGGCCTCCAGGCGCACGCGGTGGGCGGCGTCGTCGAACTCGCGCTTGCGGAAGTACACGTGCAGCATCACCAGCAGCATCGCGATGATCGGCACCGCCGCCGTCAGCACGCCCACGCCCACTTGCTCGAAGGTGAGGTAGAGCAGCCCGGCGATCAGCGAGCTGGCCGCATAGGTGATGCCCACCCAGCCGAAGCTCCCCATCAGCGCGCTCAAGCGCATCGGCTCGTTGCGCTTGAGGTACGGAATCACCGTGATCAGCGAGGTGTTGACGATGAAATAGCCGGTGGCGAACGTCATCGCCACCAGCAGCACCACCACCTCGTTGAGCACGTCCAGCGTGCGCAGCCCCTGGGTCGCGGCATGCAGCGCGTTGCCGGCGATGCCCATCGCGATGGCCGCCACCGCCGGGCTGACCAGGCGGCTGGTCCAGCGCTTGGAACTGCGCATCGAGCCCACCAGCGCCTCGCCGGCCGCCGCCAGCACCGCAGCTGCCGGCCCGTGCATCAACAACAGCAGGAAGATGAAAATCTCGCCGGCGGCGAACGAATTCTTCGAACCGGGAATTCGCACCGGATAGAGGCCCGCCAGCATCGCGACCCCGCAGCCGATCGCTACCCGCGCCTGCGCCCCCGGCGACAACGCTGCCACGTGGACCAGGGCCACGGCGAGCGAGCCGAGGCCCAGCAGCACCATCAACCACCAATAGCCCGCCGCCTTGCGGTTGTAGTCGGGCATCAGCGCCGTGTGCAGCGCCGTCCACCACGGCGTGTGCGGGCGCGGGGCGTCGAGCGGAGTGAGCGGATTCATTGCAGGCGCCGGGTGAAGCTCAGGGTTCGCCGTGAAGCACGGACTCGCTGAGCACCAGGCCTTCGCTCAACACCAGGCCTTCGCTCAGTACCAAGCCTTCGCTCAACACCAGGCCCTCGCTCAGCACCAGGCCTTCACTGAGCACCAGGCCTTCGCTCAATACCAGGCCCTCGCTCAGCACGACGCCTTGCGACAGCGCGAACCCGCTGCCGCTGGCCAGCCAGGCGGCGAGCGTGGCCGTGCGCGTGAAGGTGCCGGTCTGCCCGGACAGCGAACTCGCACCCAGCAGCGAATCGGCGCGCACCACGCCCCAGGTGAGCAACTGTTGACTCGGCAGCCGGATCTCGCTGAACGACTTGGCGTAGGTGTTCGCCGGGATGCCCGAGCCGGACCAATAGGTCGCAGTGCGCCTCAGCACCACGCCGTTGGCCCACGC
>DATDJF010000081.1:0-19738 GCA_036520715.1 Burkholderiaceae bacterium
GAAGAACAGACCCAGCGCTGTGTTTACCGTTCGCATGTGAGCGGCCTACCGTTTGAGTTCACCCGCGCGCGAAGGCTGGCGCAGCCAGCCGTAGCGCGTCGGTGTGGAACGAAGGGTTAGGCGCCACATTCGAGCTACGTACCGAATGTGTATGAGCGTATGGTTTGGCATAGCTCAGGCTTGGAGGAGTAGCGCCAGCTCACAATTGCTTGCGACGAACGGTCGATTGAGACCACAAAGGAGCAGCCATTCTTCCAGAGGTACTCGATCTCACGATTGCCGTTACTGTCGGGGAGGGTTCGTGTGACCGCCCCTGTTGACTTGCTCCAGTCGGTGGCATCGAACCGCTTGCCAACGCTCGAGTTGAGCTTGTGCTCAATGACGGGGACGTCATCGCCGCGCGGAGCCGCGCAACCCTGGATGCTGGCCACGAGCGCAAGTGCCAAGGCAAAACGAATCAACGCGCCGAAAGAGGGGCCAGATCCAGCGGTGCCCATTGGGGTGGCGCCTAACGTTTGAGTTCACCCGCGCGCGAAGGCTGGCGAAGCCAGCCGTAGCGCGTCGGTGTGGAACGAAGGGTTAGGCGCCATGTGTGCACTAGCCGCGCGGCAGCTATGCGCCTACAGCCCGGCCTTCACGTTTGCCCAAGTGAAGACAACAAACGCGACAAGCCCGCAGACGAAAGTGATCCAGGCGAGGTGGAGAAAGAGTCGCGGATAGCTGATGGAAAGCGCCTGCTTCTCACTCATGCTCTCACCCACGACGGCGAGTTGGGCAAGTACTCCGCAGGAGGCGGAAAGTAGGAAGCTGAGCAGGGATGTCATCGCCGACGGGATGAACGGTGTTCCCTTGAACGTCGTGAACAGCATAGAAGTCAGAAAGCCAAGTGCAACTACCGATAGCGTAATGAGCTGCTTTGTGACGTCAAGCACCAGCTTCTGAGCGTCCGGTGGCAGCGGCTTGCTGGGTTTCATGGCGCCTAACGTTGGAGTTGAGCCGATTGGAACGGCTGGCTGCTCGGTGCTAGCCAAAGCGCTCGGTGATTCAAGCCAGCCGTTGCAATTCGGCTCGAACGACGGGTTCGGCCGAGTGGCCGCGCACGCCAAGAAACGGGCCGCGAAGCCACGGCACGCCGAGGGGCCCCCGGCCCGGCCACAAGGCCGACGTTAGGCCGAGTGGCCCGCATTGGCGAGGGTGGCGCTGCTCGTGAGCGAGTTATCTTCCGCGCGCTGTGCGTGCCAAGAAAGCAACCGAGCCGGCCACGCGCGAAGCGCGGCGCGAAAGGCGCAGTTGCTTCGAGGCGAACTGAACTCAGGCGCGCGCTCGTGACGACGCTCGGTGCTAAGCAATGCGCTCGGACGGCGCGGCCTTGCTCGGTGATGGCGAATGGAAGGGCCATTCGGCTTAACGTTAAATGGCCAGAACGCGCCGCTTGGCGCCATTCCGCCTAATCTGCTGTGCGTCGGCTTCAACAAACACCACTAACCCCCTTTCGGGTGCCCACTTCAGCTCAGTCATGAGGGCGATGCGGCGGTGCGATGGCCAGCCTAAATTTTGCGGCATGGCTAAGCACAGACGGCAACCACACGACGAAGGCGTCAATTCTTCCGCGACCCCCGAGATCATCGCGCATGGCGGCGGCCCCGATAAGGATGCCGCGGGAACCGGCGCGCCGCGACTGTCGGGCATTAAGCGGCCGAACGTCAAGGCCAGACTGCGGTCGCCCGGTTCGACGTCATCTTCGCTGCCACCTTGTCCTCCAGGATCTCAGCCGGCTCCGCCGGCCCCACCGACTCCGTCGCTCCCACCTGCTGCGTCCTCACCACCGCCGCCGCCACCGCCACCGCCTCCCGGCAAGTTGTTGGCCCGCCTGCGCCACGCCCTGCGAGTGCGCCACTACTCCATCCGCACCGAGCAGGCTTATGTCGACTGGACCCGGCGCTATATCCACTTTCACGGCAAGCGCCATCCCCTCGACCTGGGCGCTGCCGAGGTGCAGGCTTTTCTCACTCACCTGGCGGTTGAGCGTTCGGTGGCCTCGCCGACTCAGAACCAGGCAAAGTCGGCGCTGCTGTTTCTCTATCGTGAGGTGCTGGGCCTGCAACTGCCTTGGCTCGACGAGATCGTCGGCGCCAAGCTGTCGCGCCACTTGCCGGTCGTACTCACGCCTTCCGAGGTGAGGGCGTTGTTGGGCCACTTGAGTGGCACGATGGGACTGGTGGCTTCGCTGCTCTACGGCACCGGTGCGCGTCTGCTCGAGGCCTTGCGCCTGCGCGTCAAGGACATCGAGTTCGAGCGCCGCGAACTCGTCATCCGCGATGGCAAGGGTGCCAAGGATCGTGTCACCGTGCTGCCCGAGAATCTGCTGCTGCCTCTCCAGGCTCACTTGGCGCGCGTGCAGACGCTCCACCTGCGCGACCTCGCGGCCGGCTTTGGCGACGTGTGGCTGCCCGATGCGCTCGACCTCAAGTACCGGGGCGCGTCGCGCGAGTGGGGCTGGCAGTGGGTGTTTCCATCCACCGTGCGTTCGATCGATCCACGCTCCGGCGTCGAGCATCGCCACCACTTGAACGAAACCACGGTGCAAAAGGCCGTTGCCGGCGCAGCGCGCCGCGCCGGCATCGTCAAGCCGTGTTCGCCGCACGTGCTGCGCCACTCGTTCGCCACCCATCTGCTGCAGGCCGGCTACGACATTCGTACCGTGCAAGAGCTGCTGGGCCACAGCGACGTCAAGACGACGATGATCTACACGCACGTGCTCAACCGGGGCGGGCGCGGGGTGCGCAGCCCGCTCGACCATCACGTCGGCTGAAGATCCACCAATCAGGGCTTGACGCCCAGCGCCAGTGGCCAGCCGGGATTCGTGCCCTGGCCGCTGTAGGCGCCGCGGTAGAAGGCATCACGCGTCGCGCCGTTGAAGTCGCGGTTCCAGTCCGGGAACGTCTCGAGTCCGCTCAGGTCTGCCGGCGTGCCTGCCTTCAGCGCCGAATTGGCCTTCGGATAGAGGTTGAGTGACGTCACCGGTGCACCCGTCGGGTCGATCAAATAGGCGGCCGCGTTGGCGTGGCTGTCGGTCGTGTTTTGTGTCGCTGTCGCGGCGCTGCCGCTCACTGCGATGGGCGTGCCCGATGAGAAAACAGCGTTGGCCAGCACGCGCTGCGTGTAGCCGCTGGCACCCCCCGACACCGAGATGGCCGTTGATGACGACCCACCGCTGCCGCCGGCCAGCACGGTGTTGTGAAAGATCCTGACGTCGCGCACCGACCCGTTGTGCCGCTGCACACGCACCGCGGCCTCGTTGGCCACCATCACGTTGTCGTAAAACGCAATGTTCCCTTCGCCCTGAAACAGCGCCTCGGTGGGATTCTGGAAGAAGAAGTTGCCATAGATGGCGTAGCCATTGCCCGAGCCAGGCCCGCTCGGCGGGCAATCTCCCACCAGCAGGTTGGGCCTCGCCGAAGCGCCGGTGGCGCTGCTGGCAGCCGACTTGGAGAACACGTTGTGCCGGATGATCGTGGTGGTCTTGCCCGTGGGCATGCCGGCCGGCACACCGGACCAGACGTTCTGGTGCTTGATCTGCATGTTGTAGCCGATCGTGTCGACGATCACGTTGTGCTCGATCAGCCCGGCCACAAAGGGGGTGTCGCCCGTGGAGTTGCCCATGTAGATGCCGGTGCCGGCACCGAGGATGTGATTGCGCCGGATCACCCAGTTCCAGGTCGAGCTGCCGGTCGTCGAGATGGCCACCACCTGCTGGTCGCTGCCGATGCGGCGAAAGACGTTGTCCTCGACCGTGATGTCGTGCGTGGGGCCTTGCGCTGCCAGGCCGAAGCCGTCGAGCCCGCGCCCGTCGATCTCGATGCGGCGGACCACCACGTGGCTGGCGTCGGACAGGCGGATTGTGTTGTGCGTGTTGCGGCCCAACAGCACGGGCCTGGGCCCGCTCGCCGGGCCGCTGATGACGATCGGCGCGGCCGGCGTGCCGTGCAATCCGAAGACCGGCAAGCCCGGCGGATCGGCGGTGTCGTTGCCTTGGCTGTCGATGCCGTAGTTGCCTGCCGCCAGCAGCAGCGTGTCGCCGGCCTTCAACGTGGCGAGCTTGGCGAGGTAGTTCGACGGGTCGGCGTGGATGACTGGCCCGCCGCCGGGTGCAGGTGAAGGCGCTGGCGGCGAGGGCGTCGGTCCGGGCGCGGGGGGAGAAGGTGAAGGTGGCGAGGGAGCGGGCGTGGGCCCAGGAGGCGGCGTTGGCGCCGGGGGTGCGGCGGCCCCGGCAGGTTCGTCGGCCGTGCCGCCGCCTCCGCACGCATCGAGCGCTGCACTGCCGACGCCGAGCGTGGCCATGCGCAGGAAGAGCCTGCGTGTTTGGTTCGATGGGAAGGAGGGGGGCTGGTGCATGGGTCTCGTTCGGGAGGGTGGGCAGTCGCGCCGTCGCACGCTGCCCATTTTGATGACTCCCGCCGCCGGCACCGCAACCGCTTGTGAGCGCGAAGGCGGTCGCGCGCACGCGGCGGTGCGCCGCGGCCTTGCGACCGCGCTGTCGAGCCCGTGTTCCGGTCGCGGCGGCGCCCCGAGCGCGCCGCCGCTGCGTCGTCGTTCAGGCCACTGCTTGGGCGGTGGCAGGCACCGAAGCCGCCGGCCCGGCACGCCACTGCTGCATCAGGCCCGCCCACTTGCCGCGCGCAGCCACCAGGTGGCGCGCCTTCACGTGCCCGTAGCCGCGAATCTCTTCCGGGATGCGCGCAATCTCGACTGCCAGTGCCAGCCGATCGCCGCCGGCCAGGCCACCGCGCAGCAGCTCGTCGATGCAGGCCTTGTACTCGTCGATGAGCGCACGTTCGGTCTTGCGCTCCTCGGTGCGGCCGAAGAGGTCGAACGCCGTGCCGCGCAGGCCCTTGAGCTTGGCGAGCACGCCGAACGCCGTGCGCATCCACGGCCCGAACGGCCGCTTTTGCAGTTCGCCCTTGGCGTTGCGCTTGGCGGTCAGCGGCGGCGCCAGATGGTGCACGAGCTTGTAGTCGCCTTCGAACATCGACTCGATCTTCGCGCTGAACGCCGGGTCGGTGTGCAGGCGCGCCACCTCGTACTCGTCCTTGTAGGCCATCAGCTTGAACAGATACCGCGCCACGGCCTCGCTGAGCCGCGTGCTGCCGTTGCCGAGCGCCACTTCGGCCGCGCGCACCTTGGCCACGTAGGCCCGGTATTGCGCCGCGTAGGCGGCGTCCTGGTAGCCGGTGAGGAACTCCACGCGCTTGGTGATCATCTCGTCGAGCGACGGCTTCTTCACGAACTCGATCACCTGCGCCGTCTTGAACAGCGCACTCACCTGGGCGTAGTCGTGCGCGCAGCGGCGGCCCCACTCGAACGCGGCCTTGTTGTTGTCGATCTGCACGCCGTTCAACTCCATCGCCCGCAGCAGCGCGGCGCGGCTCAGCGGCACCTGGCCCTGCTGCCAGGCATAACCAAGCAGCAGCGGGTTGGCGTAGATGCTGTCGCCGAGCAATTGCACGGCCACGTGGTCGGCGTCGATCAAGCCGAGCTTGGCCGCGCCCACGGCCGACTGCAGCGCGGCCTCGCAGCCGCCGGTGGGGTTCTGCCAGTCCGGGTTGCCCACGAACGCGGCGGTCGGCGTGGCGTGCGAGTTCAGCGCCACGTACGTGCGGCCTTCGCGCATCAGGCTCAGCGTGCTCTTGCCCGCCGCCACGATGCCATCGCAGGCGATCACGAGATCCGCCTTCGCGGTGTCGACCTTGGTGGTGTAGATGGCCTCAGGCCGGTTGGCGATCTGGATGTGGCTCCAGGTGGCACCGCCCTTTTGCGCCAGGCCGGCGCTGTCTTGCGTGATGACGCCCTTGCCTTCGAGGTGCGCCGCCATGCCGAGCAACTGGCCGATGGTGATCACGCCGGTGCCGCCGATGCCGGCCACCACGATGCCCCACGCCTGTTCGGCCAGCGGCAGTTGCGGCTCGGGGATCTCGGGCAGCGTGCTCGGGTCGGTGCGGTTGGCTTGCTTCTGCGGCTTCTTCAGCTGCCCGCCTTCCACCGTGACGAAGCTCGGGCAGAAGCCCTTCAGGCACGAGTAATCCTTGTTGCAGGTGTTCTGGTTGATGCGCCGCTTGCGGCCGAAATCGGTCTCGACCGGCTCCACGCTCAGGCAGTTGCTCTGGACGGAACAGTCGCCGCAGCCTTCGCACACCAGCTCGTTGATCACCACCCGCCTGGCCGGATCTTCCATCTTGCCGCGCTTGCGGCGGCGGCGCTTCTCGGTCGCGCAGGTCTGGTCGTAGATCAGGATCGTGCAGCCGTCGATGTCGCGCAGCTCGCGCTGCACAGCGTCCAGCTGGTCGCGGTGGCGCACCGTGGTGCCCGGCGCCAGGTTGAGCGGCGCGCCGTACTTGTCGGGCTGGTCGGTGACGACCACGATGCGCCTGGCGCCTTCGGCCTCGAGCTCGCGCGTCATCTGCGGCACCGTCAGGATGCCGTCGACCGGCTGGCCGCCGGTCATCGCCACCGCGTCGTTGTACAGAATCTTGTAGGTGACGTTGACCTTCGAGGCGATCGCCTGGCGGATCGCGAGAAAGCCCGAGTGGTAATAAGTGCCGTCACCCAGGTTGGCAAACATGTGCGGCCGCTTGGTGAACGGCGCCTGGCCGACCCACGGCACGCCTTCGCCGCCCATCTGCGTGAAGCCGACGGTCGAGCGGTCCATCCACACCGCCATGAAGTGGCAGCCGATGCCGGCCATCGCCAGCGAGCCTTCGGGCACGCGGGTGCTGGTGTTGTGCGGGCAGCCCGAGCAGAACCACGGCTGACGCTCCGCGCCGCCGGTGGCACCCGAGGCCAGCGCACGCTCCTTGGCCTCGATGATCTGGATGCGCTCGTCCATGCGCGCCACGATGTCGCCCGGCACGCCGAGCTTCTTCAGGCGTTTGGCGATCGCCTGCGCAACGATCGCCGGCGTCAAATCGGCATTCGCGCGCAGCAGCCAGTTGCCGCTCGGGTTGGGCTGGCTCCACTCGCCGCCTTCGTCGCCCCCGTGTTCGCTGCCCTGCTGGTCGAACTTGCCGAGCACGTTGGGCCGCACGTCGGGGCGCCAGTTGTAGAGCTCTTCCTTGAGCTGGTACTCGATGACCTGGCGCTTTTCTTCGACCACCAGGATCTCGCTCAGGCCCTGCGCGAAGTCGCGCGTGATGGTGGCCTCCAGCGGCCAAACCACGTTGACCTTGTGCAAGCGGATGCCGAGCGTGCGGCAGGTGTCGTCGTCGAGGCCGAGGTCGGCCAGCGCCTGGCGCGTGTCGTTGAAGGCCTTGCCGCTGGCGATGATGCCGAAGCGGTCGTTCGGGCCCTCGATCACGTTGTGGTTCAGCTTGTTGGCGCGCACGTAGGCGAGCGCCGCGTACCACTTGTAGTCGAACAGGCGCGCCTCCTGCACCAGCGCGGTGTCGGGCCAGCGGATGTGCACGCCGCCCGGCGGCATGATGAAGTCGTGCGGCAGCACGATGTTCACGCGGTCCGGGCTGACGTCGATGCTGGCCGCGGACTCCACCACCTCCTGGATCGTCTTCATCGACGTCCAGACGCCGGCGAAGCGGCTCATCGCGAACGCGTGCAGGCCGAGGTCGAGGATGTCCTGCGCGCTCGACGGAAAGAACAGCGGCAGCCCGCAGGCCTTGAAGATGTGGTCGCTCTGGTGCGCGGCGGTGCTGCTCTTGGCAACGTGGTCGTCGCCGGCCACCGCGATCACGCCGCCGTGCGGCGCGGTGCCGGCGAGGTTGGCGTGCTTGAAGACGTCGGAGCAGCGGTCGACCCCCGGGCCCTTACCGTACCAGATGCCGAACACGCCGTCGTACTTGTTGTTCGCCTTGTCGAACTCGAGCTGCTGCGTGCCCCAGATCGCGGTGGCCGCGAGTTCCTCGTTGACGCCGGGCTGAAACACCACGTGGTTGGCCGCCAGGTGCTTCTGGGCCGACCACAGCGCCTGGTCGTAGCCACCGAGCGGCGAGCCGCGGTAGCCGCTGACGAAGCCCGCGGTGTTCAAGCCCAGCTTGGCGTCGCGCAGGCGCTGCAGCATCGGCAGCCGCACCAGCGCCTGCACGCCGCTCATGAACGCGCGCCCGCTCTCGAGCGCGTACTTGTCGTCGAGCGTGACGGTTTCCAGGGCCTTGCGGATCGACTCGGGCAGCGGAGCGTTCATGTGAGCCAGTCTCCTGGGGCGGCGGCGTGAGGTCGAACGGCGAAAGCGTCAGTGTAGGCGCCGCGCAAAATGACGTCATTGCGTTCACGCTGGGGTGGCGAGGAGTTTCTGCTGCTGATGCCCAGCACGCGGCTCGACGATGCCCGCGTGGTGCTCGAGCGGTTGCGCAGTGGGGTCGCCGCCGGGGATGGCTTCGACGGCATCGCACCCGGCCTGAGCGTCACCTTCTCCGCCGGCCTGGTCGAGGTCGCCGAAGGCGAGTCACAGGACGCCGCGATCGACCGCGCCGACCGCGCGCTGTACCAGGCCAAACAAAACGGCCGCAACCGGGTCGAGGCCGGGTGAGGCCGAGCAGCGCGGCGGCTCACCGAGGCCACAAGGCCCACACGCGCAGCGGCTGCTTCATGCGTCCGGCCTGCTGCTCGGCCGTGGCGCTCCAGCCCCAGAAATAGTCGATGCGCACGGCGCCGCTGATCGCGCTGCCGGTGTCTTGGGCCATCACCGCGCGGCGCAACGGCGACGTCGTCAGCGGCTCGGTGGTGTCGAGCCACAGCACGGTGCCGTAGGGCACCGCCAGCGGATCCACCGCCACCGAGCGGCCCGGCGTCAGCGGCACGCCCTGCGCACCGCGCGGGCCGATGGTCTCGTCGGGCAACGGCTCCTCGCGGAAGAACACCACCCGCGGGTTGCTCCACACCAGTTCGTTGATGCGGCCGGGATGACGCCGCGCCCAGTCGCGGATCGCCGGCCATGACGCCTCGTCGCCGCGCAGCTCGCCCTGCTCGATCAACCAGCGGCCGACCGACTTGTAGGCATGGTCGTTGTGGCCCGCATAGGCCAGGCGCGACAGCCGCGCGCGGCCGTCGACTTCGGTGACGCGCACCCGGCCCGAGCCTTGCACCTGCACCAGCAGCGCGTCGAGCGGGTCTGCCACGTACACGATCTCGTAGCCGCGCACGCTGGCGCGCGCCGCCGGCACGGTGTCGAGCTGCGCGCGGGTCCACCACGGCTTGCGCGTGGCCAGGTCGGCCGGCGGGCGCAGCAGCGCCGTCTGCTGCGCGCCGCGCGGCACGCGGCTGGCCGCCAGCAGCGGCTCGAAGTAGCCGGTGGCCAGGCCGATCGCCTGCCCGTCGAGCGACTCCACGCGATACGGTTGCAGTGTGCGTTGCAGGAAGTCGCGTGCCTGCGCGTCGTCGGCCGGCTGCAGTGCGCGCGCCAGCGAACACACCGATGTCCAGCCATCGGCCGGCTTGGCGCAGCCGGCCAGCAGTGCCGGCCACAGCTCGCGCACGCGGTCGTCGCTGAACCCCGGCAATTCGCTCCACGACACCGGCTGCCAGCGCGCACGGGCGCGCTCGATCGTCGCCGGAGTCGCTGGGGTCGCCGGTGTGGCCGAAGTCGCTGGCGTTGCAGGGGTTGCCGCCGTCACCGGGGGCGCCCCTGTGGCCGCCTGCGGTGGCGCCGCGGACGGTGGTGCCGGCGACGGCGGCTCGGCACAGCCGAGCGCCATGCCTAGAATCGCGGCCACCACGCTGCCGCGCAGGCAGCGTGTTCCCAAGAAACGGCTGCCGTGTCGGCAGCGTGCAGCGAAGGGTCCGCCGCCGCGCCGGCAGCGTGTCTCCATCAACCGGCGGCCGAGCGGCCTGCCCCTAGGCATGTGGATCATCGTGCTGGAAATGCTGGCGGCACTGGCGGTGCTGCTGTTCATCGTCTGGTGGACCATGTTCGCCGGCCGCCGTCGCGGCGAGCGGCGTGACGAGCACGACGGTCAATGAAGCGCCGCCGGGTCGGCCAGCACGAACTCCGGCACCTCGGCCTCGAACCAGTGGGCGTCGTGCGTGATGCAGATGTAGCTGCCGCGCATCGTGCCCATCGGGGTGGCGATCTGGGCCCAGCTCGAGTACTCGAAGCTCTCGCTCGGATTGAGCAGCGGCTGGTGGCCTACGAGGCCCAGGCCCCGCACCTGCTGCACCTGGCCGCGGTGGTCGGTGATCCACCACTGGCGCGCGATCACTTGCGCGGCCGTGTCGCCGGTGTTGGTGATGGTGATGGTGTACGCATAGGCGTACTGGTCGTGGGCCGCATCGGTCTGCTCAGGCAGCGGCCGCACCACCACCTTGCACGTGAGCTCCGGCCTCGACATGGGCCGCATTCTAGGCAGCGGCGCGCGCGGCGATGCGACGCGTCGCCTGTCGCCCTGCGACAATGCCGGCCATCGCCCGCTGCCTCGGCACGGACCCGCCGAAACCCGTGACCGAGCGCCGCTCCACCGCATGACCCGCAGCCACCGCATCGCCCCGAGCATCCTGTCGGCCGACTTCGCCCGGCTGGGCGACGAGGTGCGCGCCGTCATCGCCGCCGGAGCCGACTGGATCCATTTCGACGTGATGGACAACCACTACGTGCCGAACCTGACGTTCGGCCCGATGGTGTGCGAGGCGCTGCGCAAGCACGCCGCGAAGGCCGACGGCACACGCGTGCCGATCGACGTGCACCTGATGGTGCAGCCGGTCGACGCGCTCGCGCAGGCGTTCGCCAAGGCGGGCGCCGACTGGATCAGCTTTCACCCCGACGCCAGCACGCACGTCGATCGCACGCTGCAGCTCATTCGCGATGCCGGCTGCAAGGCGGGGCTGGTGTTCAACCCCGCGGCGTCGATCGACGGCCTGGAGTGGGTGCTCGACAAGGTCGACCTGCTGCTGGTGATGAGCGTCAACCCGGGCTTCGGCGGCCAGAGCTTCATCCCTGCGGCGCTGCGCAAGATCGAGCGGCTGCGCCGGCTGATCGACGACAGCGGCCGCGACATCCGGCTCGAAGTCGACGGCGGCATCAAGGTCGACAACATCGCCCGCGCCGCGGCGGCCGGCGCCGACACCTTCGTGGCCGGCAGCGCGATCTTCGGCCAGCGCGACTACCGCGCGGTCATCGACGCGATGCGGCGCGAACTGGCCGCCGGCTGAGGCGCTGCTCGTTCAGCCGCCGACCGTGCGCTCGGGCGCGCTGATGCCCAGCAGGGCGTTCTTCAGCAGCATGTCGGCGGGCGACTTGCCGAGCCAGATGCGCATCAGTGCGTTGAAGAACTCCGGCTCCTTGACCGGCTCGCCTTGCTGCACGCCGTTGATGCTGATGGCGGTGCCGCGGCCGGGCAGGTAGTCGATCGTGAATTGATCGCCGCTGACGAGCTTTTTCCTGGCGGCGAACATGTTGGCCAGGTGCAGGGTGCCGGCGATCGTCTTGCCGAATTCCTCGCGCGTGGAGTTGTCTTCCATGCCACGGGTGAAGAGCTTGCCGAGTTCGTTGGCGTCGATGTCGCGCAACATCACCACGTGCATGCGCTTCGGTCCCGCTACCGCGAGCACGGTCTCCGGCGTGGCCGCCTTGGCCGGCAGGTACAGCGCCGCGGCGTAGACCTTGATGATGGTCTTGTAGCGCGTGCCTGCGCCGTTGAGCTGCAAGGCGCTGCCGCCCAGCGCCACGTTGTGGTTGAACTTGATGCCGTTGACGTCGACGGTCTGCGCGCGGGCGGGGTTGGCCAAGACGGCGAGGTACAGCCATGCCGAGGCCAGCAAAACACGATGGAACACGGTACAACTCCTTGATCTCGAACACCGTCTCACGTCGACGAAAATCCGTCGGAAACGGTGCAAACCCAGCAGTCTATGGAACGCGCCGCAGGCCGTCTGCTGCGGAATTCACGTTCGTTTACGGGGACACATTTGCCTGCGGCATGTCAGCGTCGCCCCTGCGCGAAAGGCCGCCCTGTGTGCTCTGGCAAGATGCCGTGTCACCGGTGGCCACCGCCGGCGAGACTCTCGGAGACAAGCCGATGACGAGCACCGAATCCGAACTGCGCCTGCGCCTGGCTGCGGCCTATCGCATCTTCGCGATGCTGGGCTGGGTCGAGATGATCTACAACCACATCACGGTGCGGCTGCCCGGTAGCGACGGCCACTTCCTGATCAACCCGTTCGGCCTGCACTACAGCGAGGTCACCGCATCCAACCTGGTGAAGATCGATCTCGAAGGGCGCGTCATCGGCGAGTCGCGCTGGCCGGTCAATCCGGCGGGCTTCACGGTGCATGCGGCGATTCACCGCGGCATCGCCGACGCCCACTGCGTGATGCACACCCACACCACGGCGGGCTGCGCGGTGGCCGGCGCCCAGGCAGGGCTGTCGATGGACAACTTCTATTCGGCGCAGCTGCACGACCGTGTGGCCTACCATGACTTCGAGGGCATCACCGTGCATGCCGACGAAGGGCCGCGCCTGCTGCGCTCGATCGGCAAGCGGCCGGCGGTGATCCTGCGCAACCATGGCCTTTTGAGCTGGGGCCGCACGATCGAGCAGGCCTTCGTCGTGTTGTGGACGCTGCAGCGCGCCTGCGATGTGCAGGTGGCCGGCGCGGCGCTGGGGCCGACGATCCCGATTCCCGACGCGGTTCAGCGCAAGTGCAGTGCCGATGCCCTGCAATTCCACCCCGAGCACGGCGGCGGGCGCGACGTGTTCGACGCCATGGTGCGACTGGTCGACCGCATCGACCCGCGTTATCGCGACTGACCTGCTCTCGAACGGGTCACGCCGGCCACAGCGTCAACGCCCGATCGGCGCCGAGCAGCGCGGGGGTGGACGCGGTGATGACCCAGGACGGGATCGCCTGCAAGTAGCTTGCGAATCGCCCCTTCTGTTCGAAGCGGGCGCGGAAGTGCGCATCGTCGAAGGCGGTGCCCAGGCGCGGCACGATGCCGCCGCCGATGTACAGCCCACCGCGTGCGCACAGCGTGAGCGCGAGGTTGCCGGCCACGTTGCCGAGCAAGCCGCTGAACAGCCGCACCGCGCGTACGCATTGCGCATCGGTGGCGTCGAGCGCGGCCCGCGTCACGTCGCTGGACTCGAGCGGGCGCGCCGTGCGTCCCTCGAGCGCACAAACCGCTTCGTACAGGTTGACCAGCCCCTGTCCGGACAGCACCCGCTCGGCCGAGACATGGCCGAAGCGGCGGCGCAGCACGGCGATCAGCGCAGCCTCCTCGTCGTCGGCGGGTGCCACCGTGGCGTGGCCGCCCTCGCTGCTGATCGGCCAGCCGCCGGCGATGGGCAGCAGCCCCGAGATGCCGAGGCCGGTGCCTGGTCCCACCAGCGCGAGTGGCTCGCCGTCGAGCGGCGCGGGCCGCGCCGCGTTGTCCCCCACGGCGCGCAACTCGGCGTCGCCGAGCAGCGGCAGGCTGAGCGCGAGGGCGGTGAAATCGTTGATCACCAGGCAGCGCTGCGCTCCCAGCGCACGCTGCAGGCCGACGATCGAGAAGCTCCACGCGCGGTTGGTCAGTTGCACGTGGTCGCCGGTGACCGGAGTGGCCACGCCGATCGCGATCCAGCTCGGAGCGGGGTGGCCATGGCGGGCCAGGTAGTCGCGCGCCGCGTCGACCGGCGATGTGTGGTCCAAACACGGGCGCACGCTGATGTCGGATGGCGCATCG
The DNA here is from genome assembly GCA_036520715.1 of Burkholderiaceae bacterium. Lineage (GTDB taxonomy): Bacteria > Pseudomonadota > Gammaproteobacteria > Burkholderiales > Burkholderiaceae_C > JAEUPI01. The sequence goes on from DATDJF010000081.1 coordinate 13,664, forward strand.
CCGGCTTGCGCCACCCATGCCCAGCGGGCATTGGTGCCGCCGATGTCGCCCAGCAATCTCGGATAGCCCTGGCCCATGGGATGCGGCGCGCGGCTGCGCTCGGTCTGTTCGGCTCGGCCGCTTTCGTCGAGCGGCATTCTCACATCATCGGGTCGGCTACACTGCGCCGCATGTGCACAGGACACGTCCAGACCCGCCTCAGGTCGCACGACCGGGGAGCTTGGCCCTGGCGATGCCTGCCCGCTCCAGTCTGACGCCGGCTGACGGCGCGCCTGACACGCTCAGCGCTGCGCCCATTCACCCGGCCCCTGTGCCGGGTGGCATGCCCCGCGATCTGCCCGGCCCTTAGTCGACCCGTCCGAGTCGCCCCGCGGCGATGCGGATCCGCTCCACGAGGAACGCAGCCGTGATCACCGAACTGGAATTCAAGAGCCTTGCCGCCGACGGCTTCAACCGCATCCCGCTGATCGCCGAGGCATTCGCCGACCTCGAAACGCCCCTGTCGCTGTACCTGAAGCTGGCCGGCGGGCAGCAGCACAGCTTCCTGCTCGAGTCGGTGGTCGGCGGCGAGCGTTTCGGGCGTTATTCGTTCATCGGGCTGCCTGCCCGCACGCTGCTGCGCGTGCGCGGCTGGTTGACCGAGGTCGTCAGCGACGGCGCGGTGGTCGAAACGCACGAGGGCAATCCGCTGGAGTTCATCGCCGCTTACCAGGCGCGCTTCAAGGTCGCGTTGCGGCCTGGGCTGCCGCGCTTTTGCGGCGGCCTGGCCGGCTATTTCGGCTACGACACCGTGCGCTACATCGAGCCCAAGCTGGCCAAGGCGCACAAGGACGGCGGCCTCGACACGCCGGACATCGCGCTGCTGCACTGCGAGGAACTCGCGGTGATCGACAACCTGTCCGGGCGGCTGTACCTGATCGTCTACGCCGATCCAACCACGCCCGAGGCCTACTTCAGCGCCAAGCGGCGGCTTTCGGAACTGGCCGACAAGCTGCGTTATTCGGTCAGCGCGCCGGCGGTGAAGCGCGGGCCGTCGTACGCGGTGGAGCGCGAGTTCCCGAAGGACGCCTACGTCGCCGCAGTGCTCAAGGCCAAGGACTACATCGCCGCTGGCGACATGATGCAGGTGCAGGTGGGGCAGCGCCTGCGCAAGCGCTTCACCGAATCGCCGCTCAGCCTGTACCGCGCGCTGCGCTCGCTGAATCCGAGCCCGTACATGTACTTCTACGACATGGGTTCGTTCCAGATCGTCGGCGCATCGCCCGAGATCCTGGTGCGCCACGAGCACACGCCCGATGGCGACAAGATCACGATCCGTCCGCTGGCCGGCACGCGCCCGCGTGGCACCACGCCCGAGCGCGACAAGGCCGTCGAGGCCGAGCTGCTGGCCGACCCCAAGGAGCGCGCGGAGCACCTGATGCTGATCGACCTGGCGCGCAATGACATCGGCCGCATCGCCAGGACCGGCAGCGTCAAGGTCACCGAGGCGTTCGTGGTCGAGCGGTATTCGCACGTGATGCACATCGTCAGCAACGTCGAGGGCCTGCTCGTCGATGGCATGACCAACATGGACGTGCTGCGCGCCACCTTCCCGGCCGGCACGCTGACCGGCGCGCCGAAGATCCGCGCGATGGAGATCATCGACGAGCTCGAGCCGGTCAAGCGCGGCATCTACGGCGGCGCCTGCGGCTACTTGAGCTACGCCGGCGACATGGACGTGGCGATCGCCATCCGCACCGGCATCGTGCAGAACCAGACGCTGTACGTGCAGGCCGCTGCCGGCGTGGTGGCCGACTCGGTGCCGGAAATGGAGTGGCGCGAGACCGAGGCCAAGGCGCGGGCACTGATCCGCGCGGCCGAGTTGGTCGAGGAGGGCTTTTGATGCGTGTGTTGAGAAGCTGCGGATCCATCCGACAAAGCCTGTCGTATATGGCCGGGTCGCCTGCTCTGGCAAGATCGCCCGCTCGCGGCCATCAATCTGGAGGGCGGCATGAAGAATCTGTGGTTGGCACTGGGTCTGGCGCTTTCGGTCTGGCCATCGGCCTGGGCCGCGCTCGACGTGGGCGACCGCGCGCCCAACTTCAGCATTCCGGCGGCCCTTGGCGGCAAGGTGTTCACCTTCTCGCTGCAGGAGTCGCTGGCCAAGGGCCCGGTGGTTCTCTACTTCTTTCCGCTGGCGTTCTCCGAGGATTGTTCGATCGAGGCGCACCAGTTCGCGGAAGCCACGGCGAAGTACCAAGCCCTGGGGGCGAGCGTGGTGGGTGTGTCGACCGACGACATCGCCACGCTGTCGAAGTTCTCTACCCAGGCGTGCCAAAGCAAGTTCGCGGTCGCTTCCGACGAATCCAGGAAGGTCGTCATCTCCTACGATGCGGTGTGGAGCGCGCGCCCGGAATGGGCCAATCGCATCTCGTATGTGATCGCCCCCAATGGGTCGGTGGTCTACAACTACGTGAGCCTCAACCCCGAGCGCCACGTCGAGAAGACCTTGCGCGCGCTGCAGGACTGGGCCAAGGCGAACAAGTAGCCCGGCTCGCATGGCCGCGCGCGGACGCGGTGGTGGCGATGCCGCCGCGTTTGCCATCCACGGTACGGGGGGCAAGCCGATGCTGCTGATGATCGACAACTACGACTCGTTCACCTACAACCTGGTGCAGTACTTCGGTGAGCTCGGTCAGCAGGTGCGGGTGGTGCGCAACGACGAGATCGACGTCGCCGGCATCGTCGCGCTGCAGCCCGAGCGGCTGGTGCTGTCGCCGGGGCCCTGCACGCCGGCCGAGGCGGGCGTGTGCGTGCCGGCGATCCAGGCGCTGATCGGCCGCCTGCCGATCCTCGGCGTGTGCCTGGGTCACCAGAGCATCGGTGCGGCGCTCGGCGGCCGCGTCGTGCGCGCGCAGCGCTTGATGCACGGCAAGGCGAGCACGGTCACGGCCGATGGGCGTGGCTTGTTCGTCGGCCTGCCCAGCGAGTTCAGCGTGATCCGCTACCACTCGCTGGTGATCGAGCGTGACGGCTGCCCGCGCGAGCTGGAAGTCACCGCGACGTCGGAGGACGGCGAGATCATGGGCGTGCGTCACCGCGAGGCCATGCTCGAGGGTGTGCAGTTCCATCCCGAGTCGATCCTGTCGGAGCACGGCCATGCGATGCTGCGCAACTTTCTGGAGATGACGGCGTGAGGCGCGGGCGGGCCGAGCGCCGGGCCGCTCCCAAGCCGGCCCGCATCCCCTCGGGGGATCGGGCGGCGTACCCGCCGAACGAGGGGCAGACATGACCACGATTGACCTGCGCAGCGACACCGTCACCCGGCCGACGCCGGCGATGCGCGACGCGATGCTGGCGGCGCCGTTGGGCGACGACGTGTTCGGCGACGACCCCACCGTCAACGCGCTGCAGGAGCGCATCGCGGCGTTGCTCGGCAAGCAGGCGGCGCTGTTCATGCCGTCGGGCACGCAGAGCAACCTGGCGGCGCTGATGGCGCATTGCCAACGCGGCGACGAGTACCTGGTGGGCCAGGGTGCGCATACCTATCGCTACGAGGCCGGCGGCGGCGCGGTGCTGGGCAGCGTGCAACCGCAGCCGATCAGCAACCAGCCCGACGGCTCGCTGGCGTTGGCCGACATCGAAGCCGCCATCAAGCCCGACGATGCGCACTTCGCGCGCACGCGGCTGCTGTGCCTGGAAAACACCTTCGGCGGCAGCGTGCTCGGCATGGAATACCTGCGCCAGGCCACCGAACTTGCGCGCCGCCACGGCCTGGCCACTCACCTCGATGGCGCCCGCCTGTTCAATGCCGCGGTCGCGTTGGCGCCCGGGGGTGATGCGCGCGCCAAGGCACGCGAGATGGCGCAGTTGTTCGACAGTGTCTCGGTGTGCTTCAGCAAAGGGCTCGGCGCTCCGGTCGGCTCGGCCCTGGTGGGCAGCCGCGAGCTGATCGCCCGCGCGCACCGCGTGCGCAAGATGCTCGGCGGCGGCCTGCGGCAGGCCGGCGTGTTGGCTGCCGCTGCGTTGCATGCGCTCGACCAGCACATCGATCGCCTGGCCGACGACCACGCCAATGCGCAGCGGCTGGCCGACGGCCTGCGCGGCCTGCCGGCGGTGGCCGGCGCGCCGGCGCAGACCAACATGGTTTTCGTCGATCTGGCGCCTGGCCGCGGCTCGCGTACCGACACGGTGAGCCGGCTGCGCGAGCGCGGGCTGCTGTGCACCGGCATCTACAAGCTGCGGCTGGTGACGCACCTGGACGTGTCGCGTGCCGACATCGACCGTGCGGTGAGCATCCTGCGCGAGACGCTTTGAGACAAGGGAGACCTGAGCGATGAGCATCACCAACACCGAGGCGTTGACGCGGGTCATCGACCACCGCGAGATCTTCCACGACGAGATGCTGGCGCTGATGCGCCGCATCATGAGCGGCGAGATGACGCCGGTGATGATCGCCGCTGTGGCGATTGGCCTGCGCGTGAAGAAGGAGACCATCGGCGAGATTGCCGCGGCCGCGCAGGTGATGCGCGAGTTCGCGTTGCGCGTCGAGGTGCCCGACAAGACGCGGCTGCTCGACATCGTGGGCACCGGTGGCGACGGCTCGCACAGCTTCAACATCTCGACCGCAGCCACGTTCGTGGCGGCCGCCGCGGGCGCGCGTGTGGCCAAGCACGGCGGGCGCAGCGTGTCGAGCACCTCGGGCAGCGCCGACGTGCTCGAGGCGCTCGGTGCGTTCATCGGATTGTTGCCCGAGCAGGTGTCCCAGTGCCTGGCCGAGACCGGCATCGGCTTCATGTTCGCGCCCAACCACCATGCGTCGATGAAGCACGCGGCGCCGGTGCGCAAGGAACTGGGCGTGCGCACGATCTTCAACATCCTGGGCCCGCTCACCAATCCGGCGGGCGCTCCCAATCAGCTGCTCGGTGTTTTTCATCCCGACCTGGTGGGCATCCAGGTGCGCGTGCTGCAGCGACTCGGCTCGGACCACGTGATGGTGGTCTATGGCACCAACGGCATGGACGAAATCTCGCTGTCGGGCGAGACGATGGTGGGCGAGTTGAAGAACGGCGAGGTGCGCGAGTACGTCGTGCACCCGAGCGACTTCGGGCTGCCGGTGTACGACTCCCGCGCGTTGAAGGTGGCCAACACCGCCGAATCGGTGGCGTGCATCCGGCGCGCGCTGGCCAACGAGGATGGGCCAGTGCGCGACGTGGTGCTGCTCAATGCGGGCGCGGCGCTGTACTGCGCAGGGGTGGCGGGCTCGGTGGCCGAAGGCGTGCGCCACGCCCGAGAGGTGGTCGCCTCGGGTGCGGCGGCGGCCAAGCTCGAGCAGTTCGTCAAGGCGACCCAGCGTTTCAAGCCGGCGTGACGAGCGGACCGCTCGCGCCCGAGGCTTCAATGACCGACATCCTGCAACGCATCGTCGCGGTCAAGCGCGAAGAGGTGGCCAGGGCGAAATCCGTTCGCGATCTTGCAGCCATGCGCGCGGCAGCGCGCGAGCGGCGCGACTTGCGCGGCTTCGAACAGGCTTTGCGCCAGCGTGTGGCTGCCGGCCAGGCTGCGGTGATTGCCGAGATCAAGAAGGCGAGCCCGAGCAAAGGGGTCTTGCGCGAGCGCTTCGTGCCGGCCGAGATCGCCGCCAGCTACGCCCGGCACGGTGCCGCGTGCCTGAGCGTGTTGACCGACGAGCAGTTTTTCCAGGGCGCGCCCGCCTTCCTGCAGGACGCGCGCTCGGCGTGCGGCCTACCGGCGCTGCGCAAGGACTTCATCGTCGATGAGTACCAGGTGCACGAGTCGCGCGCGCTCGGTGCCGATTGCATCCTGCTGATCGCGGCCTGCCTGTCCGATACCCAGATGGCCGAGTACGAGTCGTGCGCTCGCGAGCTCGGCATGGCGGTGCTGGTCGAAGTGCACGACGGGGCCGAGCTCGAGCGGGCGCTCGGGCTGAGGACGCCGCTGGTGGGCATCAACAATCGCAACCTGCGCACCTTCGAGGTGTCGCTGCAGACCACGCTGTCGCTGCAACCGCGCCTGCCCGCTGATCGGCTGCTGGTCACCGAGTCGGGCATCCTGGCCGCTGCCGATGTGAAGCGG
>DATDJF010000082.1:0-6967 GCA_036520715.1 Burkholderiaceae bacterium
CGAACGAGGTCAAAAGAAGCCGTCTCGATGCAGGTGGCCGACGATGCGGGCGTCCGGAGCGGCCACCAGCGTGACCCAATCGTTCGCCCGCTGTGAACGCAGCGGCAGGAAGCGCAGCGCGGCCGTTGTCGTCCCTGCCGATTTCGCGAGCGCCTCGACCTCGTTGGCCACATCGGGATAACGCTGCACCAACGAGGCGACCGGACGCGACTTCGAAAGCACGGCGTCACGCTGAGACTCGTACGTGCGCCAGTAACGCGGCACCATGGCCAGGTCGATGCCGCTCATGCCGAGTTGCATCGCGTCGGCGAGCTCGTCGGGATCGGTCGGTTTCGGCGCCGCAAACGTACGCGGCCCCGACCACGACAGGCTGCGCAGCGCGGGCACCGGCGCCTCGGCCAAGGTGTCGGGGTCGATGTCCGCGGCCGACACCGCCCGCATCTGATCGACCTCGAAGACCAGCCCGATGGGCCGTGCACTCGCCAGCACGTGCAGGCCGTAGCCGAACGCCACCATCTGCACGATGACGATCACCGTCATGTCGCGTGCCAGCGCGCGCAGCAGTTTCCCGGGGGCTGCCACGACGAACGTCAGCACCGGGCCGAGCACGATGTCGACCGACAGCATGAGCGCCAGCAGTTCGAGGCCGCCGGCCAGGCGGTTGTATGGGTACGGATACCACAGTCCCACCAGCAAGTACGTGCCGACCCCGGCCACCACGGCGCTGCCGAGCAGGTGAAAAACAGCCGGTCGAACCCGCGAGGCAACCCGTTGCCCCTGTGACGCTTGCGCGATGCTCATTTTCGGGCGCGAATCGTACGGCATGACTCGATCGCCGAGAGCGCCCCGTTGAACCCGCAGCGTACGCGCATCGCAAAGCAGCCAACGCGAAGGAGAGCTACTTCACGAAACCAGCGTGGCCGCGTCTCGGCCTTCGCCACATTTGGGCAAAATCGCTGGTGCCGAGCCGCGCGCGCCGACGCCGGCTCACCGAGCGCCTGCTCAACACCCCCGAGGAGCGTGGATGATCGAATGGTTTGACGCCCCGACCACGGCACGGGAGGACGCGAGATGAAGGCGGTCATCCTGGCGGGCGGCCTGGGCACGCGCATATCCGAGGAAACGCACCTGAAGCCCAAGCCGATGGTTGAGGTTGGCGGGCAGCCCCTGCTGTGGCATCTCATGAAACTGTACTCGGTGCATGGCATTCAGGACTTCGTGATCTGCTGCGGCTACAAGGGCTACGTCATCAAGGAGTACTTCGCCAACTACTTCCTTCACATGTCCGATGTCACGTTCGACATCGGCCAAAACTCGATGCAGGTGCATCACCGCAAGGCAGAGCCCTGGCGCGTCACGCTCGTCGACACTGGAGAGGCGACGATGACCGGTGGACGCCTGAAGCGCGTGCGCGCCCACCTCGAAGACCAAGTGGCGTTCTGTTTCACGTACGGCGACGGTCTGTCCGACCTCGATGTCGGCGCGACGATCGAGTTCCATCGTCACCACGGCCGCCTAGCCACAGTGACCGCGGTACAGCCGCCGGGTCGCTACGGCGCACTTGCGCTGGAAGGCGAGGACGTGCAGGGCTTCGTCGAGAAGCCGCTGGGTGACGGCGCCTGGATCAACGGTGGCTTCTTCGTGCTATCGCCGCGCTGCCTGGACTACATCGACGGCGACGACACGCCCTGGGAGGCGCAACCGTTGGCCCGTCTGGCCGCCGAGGGACAGTTGAGCGCGTACCGGCACACCGGTTTCTGGCAGCCGATGGATACGCTGCGCGAGCGCAACCTGCTCGAGCAGCTATGGGCCAGCGGTGCCGCGCCCTGGAAGAAATGGGCCTGAACCTCGGCTCCTGGCGCGGACGCCGCGTCTTCCTCACCGGCCACACCGGCTTCAAAGGCGGCTGGCTGGCCCTGATGCTCGGCGACGCCGGTGCGGTGGTGCACGGCTATGCCCTCGAGCCACCGTCCGAGCCGAACTTGTACACCGTGGCCGGTCTCAGCGCCGCGCTGGCCAAGCACACCATCGCCGACGTGCGTGACGCCGCTGCGCTGCGCGACGCCCTGCACGCAGCGGCGCCCGAGATCGTGTTCCATCTCGCAGCCCAGCCGCTTGTGCGTCGCTCGTATGAGCAGCCCGTCGATACCTATGCTGTCAATGTGCTGGGCACGGTGCACCTGCTCGATGCCGTGCGTGGCTGCGACAGCGTGCGCGCAGTGGTCGTCGTCAGCACAGACAAGTGCTACGAGAACCGCGAGTGGCCCTGGGGCTACCGCGAGACAGATCGCCTAGGGGGCCAAGATCCCTACGCCAGCAGCAAGGCCTGCGCCGAGCTGGTCACCGCCGCCTATCGCGACTCGTTCCTCCGCACTGCCGGTGTAGCCGTGGCGAGCGCACGCGCCGGCAACGTCATCGGCGGCGGCGACTGGGCCGAAGACCGACTGCTGCCGGATCTGTTTCGCGCTGTCGCCGCCGGCCACCCGCTCGAGGTGCGATATCCGAATGCAGTGCGTCCCTGGCAGCATGTGCTCGAGCCGCTGTCCGGCTACGTGATGCTCGCCGAGAGGTTGCTGATCGACCCTCAACGAACGGCCCGAGCGTGGAACTTCGGGCCCGACGAAGCCTCGGCGGCGCCCGTCCATCAGGTGCTCGACCATTTGTGCAAACGACTGCCGGGCGCCAGTTGGCGCGGCGATGCCAGACCGCAACCGCACGAGAGCGCCCTCCTGCGACTGGACAGCGCGCAAGCCAGGCAGCAGCTTGGCTGGGCGCCGCGCTGGTCGCTGCGCGAGGCGCTCGAGCGCACCGCGGATTGGCACGAGGCGTGGCGCCGCGGCGACGACATGCAACGCCGCACGCGTGAGCAGATCGCTGCCTATTTGGAGGCGGCTGACGCATGACCGCGCTGGCACGTGACTCATGCGCTTGGCTGCAACTGCAGCCGACGCCGCTCGCCGGGTTGACCATCGTCGAGCGCCGGCTGGCGGCCGACGAGCGGGGCTGGTTCAGCCGCCTGTTCTGCGCCGAGGAGTTGCGCGCCGCCGGTATCGCACTCCCGGTGGCCCAGATCAACCGCTCGTTGACCCTCCGGCGTGGTGCCGTGCGCGGGTTGCACTATCAGCGCCCACCCCACGCGGAGGACAAGCTCGTGACTTGCCTGCGCGGACGCGTGTTCGACGTGGCTGTCGACGTACGCCGTGGTTCGCCGACCTTCCTACACTGGTTCGGAATCGAGCTGTCCGCCGACAATGCGATGAGTCTGCTGATTCCCCCGGGCTGTGCGCACGGGTTCCAGGCGCTGGAGGACAACTGCGAGTTGCTTTACGTGCACACGCAACCATTCTCCGCCGCCGCGGAGGCCGGGTTGCACGCCGCCGATCCAGCGGTCGGTGTGGCTTGGCCTCTGCAGCTGACGCAGTTGTCCTCGCGCGACGCTGCCCATCCGTTCGTCACCTCCGCCTTCGCCGGGATCTGACCCATGCGCTGCCGCCACTGCGGGACTGAGCTCGAGCAGATGCTGGTCGACCTTGGCACCGCGCCGCCATCCAATGCCTATCTCGATGCGACCCAGCTCGACGAGTCCGAGCGCTGGTATCCGCTGCGCGTGCGCGTATGCCACGGATGCTGGCTGGTACAGACCGAAGACTACGCGCGGCGCGACGTGTTGTTTGCATCCGACTACGCCTACTTCAGCGCGGTTTCCGAAAGCTGGCTGCACCACTGCGAGCGTTATGTCGAGCAAATGGTGCAGTCCCTCGCGCTGGGCCCGGCCTCGCGCGTTGTCGAAGTTGCCGCCAACGACGGCTACCTCCTGCAGTACGTCGCGCGGCGCGGCATCGCCTGCCTGGGCATCGAACCGACGGCGAGCACCGCGGCCGCGGCGCGCGCACGCGGCCTTGAGATCCGCGAGGAGTTCTTCGGTCTGGCCTGTGCCGAACGCCTGGTTGCGGACGGCTGGCGCGCCGATCTGATGGTGGCGAACAACGTGCTCGCGCACGTGCCTGACCCAAATGACTTTCTGCGCGGTTTCGCGCATGCTCTGGCGCCGACGGGCGTCGTGACCTTCGAGTTTCCGCACTTGGTGCATCTGATCGAAAAGTCTCAGTTCGACACGATCTACCACGAGCACTACTCCTACCTCTCGTTCACCACGGCCTGCACGCTGATGGAACACAACGGGCTGGCGGTGCACGACGTCGAGTCGCTGGCCAGCCACGGTGGCAGCCTGCGGGTGCATGCGCAGCGCGCCGACTGCGGTTCGCGACCCCGGGGAGCGGCAGTTGATGCGCTGTTGATGCACGAGCGCGCGCTGGGCGTAACGACACCGCGCTATTACGCCGGTTTCCAGCAACGCGCCGAGCGCATCAAGCACGACTTCCTCGGTTTCCTGCTCGATGCGCGGCGCCAGGGGCGCTCGGTGGCCGCCTATGGCGCCGCCGCCAAAGGCAACACCCTGCTCAACTTTGCAGGCGTGCGCCCGGATTTGCTGCCGTGGGTCGTGGACCGCAACAGCGCCAAACAGGGTCGGTTCCTGCCGGGCAGTCGCATCCCGGTGGTCGGCGAGGCTCAACTGTGGCGTGACGAACCGCAAGACATCGTCATCCTGCCGTGGAATCTGCGCGATGAGATCGTCGCGCAACTGGCCGACGCCCGGAGGTGGGGCGCTCGCTTCGCCGTCGCGTTGCCGCGCCTCGAGGTTTTTTGATGATCGAGATCCATCCCACGGCGCGTGTGTCGCCGCTGGCCGACATCGAAGACTCGGTCCGCGGCACGCGCATCGTCATCGGCGAAGGGTCGGTGATCGATTCGTTCGTCAAGATCAAGCCCGCCGGCGGCAGTGGCGACCTGCGCGTCGGCCGGCGCTGTGTCGTCAACTCCGGCTGCGTCTTCTACACCGGCAACGGCGTCACCATCGGTGACGACGTGGCAATCGCCGCGAACTGCACGTTCGCGCCGGTGAATCACGAGTACGCAGACCGTTGGCGCACCATCCGCGCCCAGGGCTTCCGTCCGAGCCGCGGCGGCATCATCGTGGGCAGCGACGTCTGGATCGGCGCCAACTGCGTGCTGCTCGATGGAGCGGTCGTGGCCGACGGGTGCGTCATCGCCGCCGGCAGCGTCGTGCGCGGCATGCTCGATCCTTACCGTGTCTACGGTGGCCAGCCGCTACGACAGCTGGCTGAGCGGCGATGATCAGCTGCACCGTTATCGGCGGCGGCGGATTCATCGGCGCGGCGCTGGCGGCGCGGCTGCGTGCGCGCGGCGACGACGTCTGGTGCCCCCCGCGCGACGCGGCGCTGAACAACAGACCGCTGGGTCAGGTCTACTACTGCGCCGGCGTCACCGGCGACTTTTTGGGCCGCCCGTTCGACACCCTCCAAGCGCATGTCTGCCTGCTCGCCACGCTGCTCGATTGTGCCGAGTTCAGCTCGCTGGTGTACTTGTCGTCGACAAGGGTGTACCGTCGAGGCGGCCATGGCCGCGAGGATCAGCCGCTGGTGGTTGATCCGACGGATCCGCAGGATCTGTATGACCTCACCAAGCTTGCCGCCGAGTCGCTGTGCGCAACGTGCGGGCGTGAGGGAGTACGCGTGGCACGGCTGTCGAATGTCGTCGGGCAGGACTTCGCCTCGGCCAACTTCCTGTATGAGCTGCTGCGTGGCGCGTGCGAACAAGGCGAGATCCGCCTGCGCAGCGCGCTGGACTCGCACAAGGACTACATCGTGCTTGACGACGTTCTCGATCTGCTGCCGCGCATCGCGATGGGCAACCACGGCTGCTACAACGTCGCTGCAGGCCTCGACCTATCGCACCACGAGATCGTCGATGTGCTCGTGCAGCGCACGGGCGCGCGCCTCGTGGTCGAGCCTCACGCGCCTCGACTGGCACCACCTTTGGTCGACACCTCACGCATACGCGGCGAGTTCGGTTTCGAACCGCGCCCTGCGATCGACTACATCGCCGCACTCGTTGATGCAGCCATGAACCGGAAAGGATGCGCATGATTCAGATCGATCTGCAGGCGGGCACGCTGCGGACATCGGGCGCCGACGGCGAGGCGACATGGCCGATCGGATCGCCGCAGGCGTTTCGCTTGCTGTCACGCGCTTGGCTGCGCAGCGGCTGGGACGCCAAGTACGTCTATGGCTTCAGCTGGATGGGTCGGCCGATCATTCAGTTGCCCGAGGATCTGGTGCGCATGCAGGAGGTGATCCACCGCATCGGGCCCGACGTGCTGGTCGAAACCGGCATCGCCCATGGCGGCAGCCTGGTGTTTTACGCCAGCCTGTTCAAGGCGTCGGACAAGGGCCGCGTGATCGGCGTCGACATCGAGATCCGGCCGCACAACCGCCGCGCCATCGAGGCGCATCCGCTGGCCGGGTTGATCCACTTGATCGAGGGCTCGTCGATCGACCCGGCAGTGGTGGCGCGCGTGCGCGCGCAGATGCGATCCGGCGAGCGCGGCCTGGTCGTGCTCGACGCCAACCACACCCGCGCCCACGTGCTCGCCGAGCTGCGCGCCTATGCCGAGTTTGTGGCCGTCGACTCGTACATCGTCGCCTGCGACGGCATCATGCAGGAGGTGGTCGGCGCGCCGCGCACGCAGCCGGGCTGGGCCACCGACAATCCACAGGCCGCAGTCGCCGATTTTCTGGCCGAGCGCGACGATTTCGTGCTCGAAGAGCCCGCGTTCCCGTTCAACGAGGGAGCGATCTGCGAGCGCGTGACCTACTGGCCCAACGCGTTCCTGCGCCGAGTGCGTTAGCCCCCAGCGGCCCAGCGCGCGAACATCTCGCGGTAGGCGCGCTCGACCTTGCGCGCAAACGCCGGCTCGTCCATCAACGCGCTGCTGCGCATCTGCTCGCGCAGCCCGGCACGCAGCGCCGCCAGCGCCGGCAGGTCCGACGCCAGCGCGACGGCGCGTTCGACGTAGCCGTCTTCGTCTTCGGCGATCCACTCGCTG
>DATDJF010000083.1:0-7394 GCA_036520715.1 Burkholderiaceae bacterium
GGGCGACAACGCCAATGGCAACCGGGCACCCGACCTGAACGATCCGTTCGGCAAGATGCTGCGCTTCAACGACGACGGGTCGATACCCAGCGACAACCCGTTCTGCACCACCCCGGGCACCCTGAGGTGCGCCATCTGGGCCCGCGGCCTGCGCAACCCGTTCACCTTCGCCGTGCGGGCCAGCGACGGCCGCATCCACATCAACGACGTCGGCGAAAACGCGTGGGAAGAGGTCAACGTCGGTGCCGCCGGTGCGAACCACGGCTGGCCGTCCACCGAAGGGTATACCAGCGCGAGCGGCATCACCGGACCGCTGTTCGCCTACGACCACAACAGCCCGCCCGACAGCATCTCCGGCTTCATCTCCGGCTGCTCGATCATCGGCGGCGCGTTCTATCCCGGCAGCGGGCCATTCCCGGCGGCTTACCGCGGCAGCTACTACTTCGCGGACTACTGCACCCTGAGGGTCCACCGTCTCGACCTGGCCAACGGCAATGCGGCCTATGGGTTCGGCGGCGTGCCCGACTCGCCGGTAGGCCTGATGGTCTCAAACGACGGCGCGTTGCTGGTGTTGACGCGCTCGGGCATCGTGCGCTTCAGGTCGCCTTAGCCGCAGATGAAGAATCACTTCGACTCCCGATGGCGCACCGCGCTGCAGGCGGTCGCCTGGCTCAGCTTGATGGCCGCATGCGGCGGCGGCGATGACGCCGGCTCGCCGCCCGCGCCGCCGCCTCCGGGGCCGGTGACGTTCACCCAGCCGGCCGCATTCGCGTCGGGCCTGACCGGCACGGTGGACGTGCTCGCCACCTCGTCGGACGCCGCCACGACCCGCATCGAGTTCCAGATCGACGGCACGGCGCTGGGCGTCGACTCCGCGGCGCCTTACGGCACCACGATCGACAGCAACGCCTTTGCGTCGGGGCAGCACGTGCTGCGGGCCCGCGCCATCGATGCCGCGGGCCAGGCGTCGGCATGGACGCCCTTGATCGTGCGGTTCGGCGGCGGGCGCACGCAGCCGGCAGGATTCACGCGCAACGAGGGCTTCGCGAGCGGGCTCAGTGGCGCTACCGCGTTCACGCAGTTGCCCGACGGGCGGCTGCTGGTGGCGCAACAGGGCGGCACATTGCGGGTGCTGCAAAGCAATGGCGCGACGATCGGCACGATGCTCACGCTCGCCGTGGACAGCCAAGGTGAACGGGGCCTGCTCGGCGTGACGGCGCACCCCGATTTCGCGAGCAACGACTTCATCTACGTCTACTACACCACCACGCAAGGCGGCGCGCACAACCGGATCAGCCGCTTCACGGTGAACGGCAACACCGCCGCCAGTGAACAAGTGCTCGTCGACCTGCCGCCGCTGTCGGGCGCCACCAACCACAACGGCGGCGCGCTCCACTTCGGCAGCGACGGCAAGCTCTACGCCGGCGTCGGGGAGAACGCCAATCCCGGCCTGGCGCAGAACCTCAACTCGCCACTGGGCAAGCTGCTGCGCTTCAACGACGACGGCAGCATCCCTGGCGACAACCCGTTCTGCACGACGCAAGGCAATCTCGCGTGCGCGGTGTGGGCCTACGGCCTGCGCAACCCCTTCACATTTTCAGTGCGAGCCAGCGACGGCCGTTTGCACATCAACGACGTCGGCCAGAACACGTGGGAAGAAATCAATGTCGGCGCACGCGGCGCCAACTACGGCTGGCCGTCGAGCGAAGGGCCCAGCGGCGCCAGCGGCATCACCTCGCCGCTGTTCGCCTACGACCACAACAGCTCGCCCGACAACACCGCCGGCTTCTTCAACGGCTGCGCGATCGTCGGCGGCGCGTTCTATCCCGACGCCGGGCCGTTTCCGCCGGCTTACCGCGGCAGCTACTACTTCACCGACCTGTGCAATCCGGTGATCGGCCGCATCGACATGGCCAACGGCAATGCCGCCTATGCGTTCGGCAGCGTGTCGGGCAGCCCGGTCGACATGCGGGTCGCCAACGACGGCGCGCTGCTGGTGCTCACCCGATCGGCCATCGTTCGTTTCGCGGCGCCTTAGTCGCGAGACCGTCGCGCGCTTTGCCCGACAATGCGCGCCCATGTCCGAACGCCCCTATGAGCTGGTGCTGATCGCCGCCGTCGCGCGCAACGGCGTGATCGGCCGCGGCGGCGCCCTGCCGTGGCACTTGGCCGCCGACATGCAGCACTTTCGCGAGCTGACGCGCGAGTGCCCGGTGGTGATGGGCCGCCGCACCTGGGATTCGCTGTCGCCGCGTTATCGGCCGCTGCCCGGGCGCAGCAACATCGTCGTCAGCCGGCGCCCCGGCTGGACTGCCGAGGGCGCGCAGGTCGCGCCCTCGCTGGCGGCTGCGCTCAGGCTGGCCCAGTTGCGCGTCGGGCCCGGCAAGCGGGTGTTCGTGATCGGCGGCGCGCAGCTCTATCGCGAGGCGCTGCCACTGGCCGATGCGCTCGAGCTCACCGAGGTGCAGGCCGATGTCGCCGGTGATGCCCAGTTTCCGTTCTGGGATCGCGCCCAGTTCGACGAACTGAGCCGCCTGCCGCAGGCGCCCGAAAACGGGCTGGCCTTTCACTTCGTGGCCTACCGACGGAGCCGCTGAGACAGCCCTTTTCCCAGGCAGATTGCCGGGTTTGCCGCGATCGGCGCGGCGCGGCGCCATGTTAGATTGCCTAAGTGGCTGACGAGGTTTCCGCGAACGGTTCGGCTGTCGTGCGCGACAGCGCCGACGCGATGAGCGCATCGCTGGCGTGCGCGCGCCAGGTGCTCGACGCGGTGCCGGTGCTGATGCGCGAAATCCGCTCCGAGATGCGCCAGTCGGCGCCGGCGGCGCTGTCGGTGCCCTCGTTCCGCGCCCTGATCTTTGCGCACGTCAACCCCGGCGGCAGCCTCACCGAGCTGGCGGCCCACCTGGGCGTGACGCTGCCCACCGCGTCGGTGGCGGTCGACAAGCTCACGGCGCGCGGCTTGATGCGCGCGCCACGCGAAGGCAATGGCCAGCGCCGACGCTCGCTGTACCTGTCGGCGCAGGGCCAGCGCGTCGTGCAGCGGGCCCGCGAGCACACGGTCCAGGCACTGGGCGCACGCCTGCAATCGCTGCCGGTCGGGCAGCTTGAAACGCTGCAGCGCAGCCTGGCGGCGTTGTCCGATCAGGTGGCCGGCCGCGCCGCGCGGGCGCCTCGGTCATGAACAAGCGCGCGACCCTCGGCATCGCCGCGGTGGCGCTGTGCGTGGCCGCGTTCGCTGCGTACCGCTGGGCGCCGCGCGGCGGCAGTGCCGGCACGGCAGCCACCGCTGAAGCGTCCGCCTCGGCGGCACGGGCGAGCGCGCAGACGGTGAGCGTGGTCGCCGCCCAACAGCGTGACCTTCCGGTCGTCGTCGAAGCGGCGGGCACCGTGGTCTCGCTCGACACCGTCGACATCCGCGCACAGGTGGCGGGCAGCGTGTCGGAGGTGGTGGTGCGCGAAGGCCAGTTCGTGCGCCGCGGCGACGTGCTGTTCCGGCTCGACGATCGTGCCGACCGTGCCAACCTCGAGCGGGCCCGCGCCCAGTTGCTGCGCAATCAGGCGACGCTGGCCGACCTCAACCGGCAGCTCACGCGCGCGCAGGATCTGCGTGCGCAGAACTTCATCGCGCAAAGCGCGGTCGACTCGGTGCTTGCGCAGGTCGAAGCGCAAAAGGCCGCGGTGGCGGCCGACCAGGCTGCGATCCGTTCCAGCGAAGTGGCGCTGAGCTTCGACACCATCACCTCACCGCTGTCGGGCCGCGCCGGGGCGGTGGTCGTGTACCGCGGCAGCCTGGTGCAGCCCACCGGCACGCCGATGGTGACGATCAGCCAGATCGATCCGATCGGCGTCAGCTTCACGTTGCCCGAAGCGCAGCTGGCGGCGGTGTTGCGCGCCAGCGGCCTGCATCAGGGCGGTGCTGCACCGCGCACGGCCGCCCCACGCGCCGCCGCCTCGGCGGCGGGCAGCGGCACCATCGCGGTCTCGTTGCCCAACGCTGAACGAGGCGGCGGCGCCGGCAACGACGAGATGCTGGGCCGCATCACCTTCGTCGACAACGCGGTGGACACCAGCACCGGCACCATCCGCGTCAAGGGCGAGGTGCCCAATGCCACGCATCGCCTGTGGCCGGGCCAGTACGTCACCGTGCGCATGACGCTGCGCACGCTGAACAACGCGATCGTCATTCCACAGAACGCGATGATCATCCGCGGCACCGAACGCACGGTGTACGTCGTCAAGGCCGACGCCACCGTCGAGGCGCGCCCGGTGCAACCGCGCTACAGCGCCGGCGAGATCGCGGCGGTCGACGGCCTCGAGCCCGGCGAAAAGGTGGTGGTCGAAGGCAAGCAGAATCTGCGTCCGGGTTCGACGGTGCGAGAGACCCCCTATGTACCGCTGCGCCGCCCGCAGGGGCCGCGCGCCTCTGCTTCCGGCACATCGGTCGCACCGGCCACCGGCAATGCCGCAGGAGCCTCGTTATGAACTTCACCGAGGTCTTCATCCGCCGGCCGGTGATGACGGTGCTGCTCAACATCGCCATCGTGCTCGCCGGCATGGTGGCGCTGCGTGACATTCCGGTGGCCGCGCTGCCGCGCTACAACACGCCGATCATCCAGGTCGCCGCGTTCCTGCCGGGCGCGTCGCCGGAGACGATGGCCAGCTCGGTGGCACTGCCGCTGGAAAAGCAGTTCTCGACGATCGCCGGCCTCGCCACGATCAGCTCCACCAACACGCTCGGTGCCACCAGCGTGGTGCTCGAATTCGACACCGCGCGCGATATCGACGCCGCCGCGGTCGACGTGCAGGCGGCGTTGTTCCGCGCGCAGCGCACGCTGCCGGCCGAGATGACCACGCCGCCGTCGTACCGCAAGGTCAACCCCGCCGACGCGCCGGTGCTGATCGTGTCGCTGCGCTCGCCTTCGATGAGCCTGTCGGAGCTCAACAATTTCGCCGAAAACCTGATCTCCCCGACGCTGTCGACCATCGACGGCGTCGCGCAGGTGCTGGTGTTCGGCCAGAAGCGCTTTGCGGTGCGCATCCGCGTGCGCCCCGAGGCGCTGACCGAGCGCAACCTCACCCTCGACGAGTTGCGTGCGGCGGTGGCTTCGTCCAACGCCAACACGCCGGTGGGCGTGCTCGACGGCCCGCGGCAGACGCTCACCGTGCAGGCCAACCGGCAGCTGACCAATGCGCGCGAGTTCGGCAACATCATCGTCGCCAACCGCGGCGACGCGCCGATCCGCCTGCGCGACGTGGCCGAAGTGCAGGACAGCTACGAGACCGTGAAGACGGCCTCCACCTTCAACGGCGAGCCATCGATCACGCTGGCCGTGCTGCGCCAGCCCGACGCCAACACGGTGCAGGTGGTCGATCGCGTGAAAGCCACACTGCCGCGGCTGCAGGCACAGATGCCGGCGTCGGTGGCGCTCACCGCGTTCAACGACCGGTCGGCGTCGGTGCGCGACGCGCTGCACGACGTCAACCTCACGCTGGCGCTGACGATCGTGCTGGTGGTGCTGGTGATCTTCCTGTTCCTGCGCCGGGTGGCGGCCACCGTGATCCCGGCGCTGTCGCTGCCGGTGTCGTTGATCGGCGCGTTGTCGCTGCTGTACCCGCTGGGCTACAGCCTCGACAACATCTCGCTGCTGGGCATCACGCTGGCGGTGGGCCTGGTGGTCGACGACGCGATCGTGATGCTGGAGAACATCGTGCGCCACGTCGAGAACGGCATGGCGCCGTTCGAGGCCGCGATCAAGGGGGCACGCGAGATGGCCTTCACGATCATGTCGATCTCGATCTCGCTGGTCGCGGTGTTGATCCCGATCTTTTTCATGCCCGGCGTGATCGGCCTGCTGTTCCACGAATTCGCGGTGGTGGTTGGGCTCGCGATCCTGGTGTCGGCAGTGGTCTCACTGACGCTGGTGCCGATGCTGGCCAGCCGCTTCCTGAAGCACCACACGCCGCAGGAAGAAAACGCGCTCGGCCGGCTGTTCGAGCGCGGCTTCACGGCGATGCAGAACGGCTACGCGCGAACGCTCGATTGGGCGCTGGCGCACCGGGCGATCATCGGCGGCGTGGCGGTCGGCAGCGTCGTGCTGACCGGCGTGCTGTTCGTGACGATCCCCAAGGGCTTCTTCCCGGAAGAGGACATCGGCCAGATCTCGGTCAACACCGAAGCCGCCGAGGACATCTCGTTCGGCGCGATGGAGTCGCTGCACAACCGCGTGGCCGACATCGTGCGCGCCGATCCTGCGGTCGACGCGGTGGGCACCGGCATCGGCGGCACCAGCTTCGGCGCCAACACGCAGAACACCGGCCGCATGTTCGTGACGCTCAAACCGCGCGGGCAGCGCCCGCCGATCGCGCAGGTGATCGACGAGCTGCGGCGCAAGGTGCGCGCGGTGCCCGGCATCGCGGTGTACATGCAGCCGGTGCAGAACCTTCGGCTGGGTGGCCGCTCCAGCAAGAGCCGCTACCAGTTCACGCTGCAGAGCGTCAGCGCCGACGCGCTCAACGAGTGGGCGGGCCGGCTGCAGGAACGCATGCGCGCCGACCCGCGGTTCCGCGACGTCACCAGCGATTCGCAGCTGCGCGGCCTGCAGGCGTCGCTGAGTATCGACCGCGACCGCGCCAACCTGCTCGGCGTGTCGATGGCCGACATGCGCAATGCGCTGTACACGGCGTTCGGCGAGCGCCAGGTATCGTCGATCTACAGCCCGAGCAACACCTTCGTCGTGATCATGGAGGCGGCCGACAGAGACCGCCAGTTCGAGGACGCCTTCAACCGCATCTACCTGCGCGGCAAGGGCGGCGCGCTGGTGCCGCTGTCGGCGTTTGCATCGGTGCAACGCACGATCGGGCCCACCGCAGTCAACCACCAGGGTCAGCTGCAGGCGATCACGCTGTCGTTCAACCTGGCGCCCGAAGTGGCGCTGGGCGACGCCACGCGCAACCTCGAGGGCTACGTGCGCGACCTCAAGATGCCGGCCAGCATCGTCACCAGCTATGGCGGCGACGCCGCGGTGTTCCAGGATTCGCAGGCCGGCCAGGCGATCCTGCTGATCGTGGCGATCCTCGTCATCTACCTGCTGCTCGGCGTGCTCTACGAGAGCTACATCCACCCACTGACGATCCTGGCCGGCCTGCCGTCGGCCGCTGTGGGAGCGCTGCTGACGCTGACGCTGTTCAAAACCGACCTCACGCTGATAGCCACCATCGGCATCCTGATGCTGATCGGCATCGTCAAGAAGAACGCGATCATGATGATCGACTTCGCGCTCGATGCGCAGCGCAACCAGGGCATGGCGCCGCACGACGCGATCCGCCAGGCCTGCCTGCTGCGGCTGCGACCGATCATGATGACCACGCTGGCCGCGATGATGGGCGCATTG
>DATDJF010000084.1:0-4222 GCA_036520715.1 Burkholderiaceae bacterium
AGGCCGACGATGCGCCACAAGTCGGCGTCGGCACGGGTGATGAGCTGCGCGGCCAGCAGCAGGCTGTCGGCAATCGAATTCATGGATACGAGCGGTCGATCGTGGGGCGCAGCGAACAACGCGATCGGCTCGTGATTCTCGACGCCGCCAGGGCGACTGGCGATATGCTTGTCATTGCATAGGCGAGCATGGAAGCTGCCGCGGTTCGCCCGACACGGCGCCCACAATCGCCGACTCGAAGCGTTCGGCACGAACGCGATGGATCATGCGCGAATGACTGAACTCGGCCCTTCCCCGTTGGCGGCCCGCGAGGCGAACCTGAGCGTGGCGCAGGCGCGAGCGGCGATCGCCGAGCGACTGCGCCCGCTCGCGGGTCGCGAGCACGTGCCGATGGCGCAGGCGCACGGCCGCGTGCTGGCCGACGACGTGATCTCGCCGATCGACGTGCCGGCGCACGACAACTCGGCGATGGACGGCTACGCGTTTGCCGGCAGCGCGCTGCGCAGCGATGCGGCGATCGAGTTGCGTGCGATCGGCACCGTGATGGCAGGCGTGCCGTTCGCGCAAGCGACCGCGGCAGGCCAGTGCGTGCGCATCATGACCGGCGCCGTGATGCCGGCCGGCGCCGACACCGTGGTGCCGCTGGAGTTGTGCCGCGTCGAGGAGCGGGTCGATGGTGCGCGAGTGACCATCGAGCCAGGTGTGCTGCACGCCGGCGAGAACCTGCGCCGCCGCGGCGAAGACCTGACGCGGGGCCGTCCTGCGCTGGCCGCGGGGCGGGTGTTGAAGCCCGCCGACATCGGCCTCGTTGCTTCACTGGGCATCACCACTGTGGGCGTGATGCGTCGCCTGCGCGTAGCCGTGTTCTCCACCGGCGACGAGATCACCGCTGTCGGCCAGCCGCTGGCGCCGGGTTGCGTATACGACAGCAATCGCTTCAGCCTGATGGGTGCGCTGCAGCGCCTGGGCATGGAGGTGATCGACCTCGGCCTGGTCCGCGACGACCCACAGGCACTGCAGGCGGTCGTGCAGCAGGCCATCGAGCAGGCTGACGCCGTGCTCACCAGCGGCGGCGTCAGCGCAGGGGACGCCGACTACACACGCGACGTGTTGAAGCGCGTCGGCAAGGTGGCGTTCTGGAAGGTGGCGATGCGCCCCGGCCGGCCGTTCGCCTTCGGGCCGTTGTATGCCGGCGATCCCGCATCGCCGACGAAGACCGCATGGTTGTTTGCGTTGCCCGGTAACCCGGTGGCGGCGCTGGTCACGTTCTACGTGTTCGCGCGCGAGGCGCTTCTCACGCTGGCCGGCGCCACGCCGGCGCCGCTGCCGGCGCTGCGGGCGCGCAGCTCGGTGGCGATCCGCAAGCGGCCGGGGCGCACCGAGTTCCAGCGCGCGCGAGTGACGCAGTCCCCTGACGGCCAGTGGGACGTGCAGACCACCGGGTCACAAGGCGCCGGCATCCTGCACAGCATGAGCGAGGCCAACGCGCTGTTGGTGCTGCGCCACGAGCAAGGGTCGGTGGCCGCCGGTGAACCCGTTGACGTCTGGCTCTTCGATGGGTTGGTCTAGCAAAAGGCCGGACGCTCACACGATGCATCGGGAGGAACACATTGTCCAGACATCGCGCCTCGTGTAGCGTGCGTCGTGTGCAGCCCCATCCCGACGACACGCGCCGCCGCGACCTGATGCGCCAGGCCGCCTGCGTCGCCGGCGCATGGGTGGCCTCCGGTTCGCTGCCGGTGGTGGCCGCCGGCGAGGCGCAGCGCCACCCGCGCTCGCTGCTGGTCGACTCCACCGGCCGCCCGTGGCAGGCGCGCCAGCTCAAGGCGGGCGAAGCGTTCCTCTTCAACTACCCGTACACGGCATCGCCGGTCTTCCTGATCGCCTTCGAGCGCGCGGTGAAGCCGGTCGAGCTGGTCACCGAAGCCAAGCAGCGTTATGCGGCACCGGCCGGCGTCGGCCCGAACGAATCGATCGTCGCGTTCTCGGCGATCTGCGCGCACAAGCTGATGTACCCCACGCCGACGATCAGCTTCATCGGCTTGCGCAGCGGCGGCCGCGGCGAGCCGGCGCACGTGATCCACTGCTGCGGCGACAACTCGCGCTACAACCCGCTGCAGGGCGCGCGCGTGATCGACGGCCCGGCGCCGCAGCCGCTGGCCGCAGTGCTGCTGGAGTGGGACGCCGGCAGCGACCAGCTGCACGCGGTGGGCACGCGCGGCGGCGAGATGTTCGACGCCTTCTTCGAGAGGTACACGATGAAGCTCGAGCTCGAGACCGGCAGCGGCCTGCGCAAACCGAGCGGGGCCACGGTCGCCGTGCAGCCCGCCGCGAGCTACAGCAAGCAGTGGCGCAGCTGCGCCGTACGCTAGATCAGCACGCGCTCAACCGGACACCACGCGCACCGGTGCGCGCTGCGGTTCCGGTTCGGAGTCGAAACGCTCGAAGCCGGTGTAGCAGATGAAGTGGCGGTTCGACGCGCGGCCGAACAGCGTCATGCCCAGGTGCGTGGCCATCTCGTGGCCCATCGCGGTGACGCCGTTGCGCGACACGATGATCGGCACGCCGATCTGCGCCGACTTCATCACCATCTCGCTGGTCAGGCGGCCGGTGGTATAGAACACCTTGTCGGCGCCATGCACGCCATGCATCCACATCCAGCCGGCGATGGTGTCGATCGCGTTGTGGCGGCCGACGTCCTCGATGAACATCAGCTTCTCGGTGCCGCGGAACAGCGCGCAGCCGTGCACCGAGCCGGCCTTGCGGTGGATGCTGTCCTGCTGGCGCATCACCTCGAGGATGTCGCGCAGCATCGACTGGCTGATGCGCGCGCTGCGCGCGTCGGGCAACTGTGCCGACTGCAGGCCGTCCATCATGTCGCCGAACACGGTGCCCTGGCCGCAGCCTGTGGTGACCACGCGCGACGCCGTCTTGCGTTCGAAATCTTCGATGCCGGCGCGCGTGCGCACCGCCACCGCGTTGACATCCCAGTCGGCAGTGATCGACAGCACCTCGTCGACGCGTGTGACGAGGCGCTGATTGCGCAGGTAGCCGAGCGCCAGCAGCTCCGGCTCTGCGCCGAGCGTCATCAGCGTGACCAACTCGCGCTTGTCGACGTACAGCGTCAGGGGCCGTTCGTCGGGGATGTGGATGCGGCGGCGCTCGCCGTATTCGTCGAGCACCTCGATTTCGCGCGTCAGCGCGGTGCCGGCGCGAGTCAGCAGCGGCAGGCGGACCGGTGGCGGATCACTGTGAAAGAGGCTCATCTCGTTGCAGCTTGCAGCGCTGGCCCAAGCTTACCCGCGGGCGAGCTGGCCGGATCAGGACTTCTTGGCAGGCCCTTGCGCATCCTTGGCGGGTACCTTGGTGCTCGGCGGGCTGACCGCCGTGCCCGGTGGCGAATGCGCGCCCGCGGCCTCCAAGGGCTTGGACGACGGCGGCGTGTAGGCGAATGGCCCCGGATCCGCGCACGGCGGCGTGGCCACCGGCTTGACGTCCTTGCCGGCCTTCTTGGCGTCGGTCAGATACACCGCAGCCACGCGGTCCATCGACTGGCACAGCTTGTAGCCGGCCACCTTGTCGCCATGCGCAGTCTTCGCTCTGGCTTCGTCCGCCTTCGCCTTGGCGTCGTCCGACAGCGGCGGCAGCTTGGCGAGCGCGCCGGTCGCGAAAAGTGCCAACACCATCAACCCAACGACGCGCTTCATGTGGCCCCCTTGGCTGCTTGCATTTCCGCCGGCGGCGCCGACGCCGACCGCTTGGCCGGGATCTTGCCGGCGCGCACGTCCGCGGCCCACAGCGCGTGGTGCTCGTGCGCCCACTCCTCGTCGACATAACCATCGCGCATCGCGCGATAAGCGCCCTTCATGCCGATGGTGCCGAGGTAGATGTGACCGGCCAGCAGGCAGGTCGCGAGCAGTCCGGCGACCATGTGCACCATGTTCGCGTTCTGCATCGTCTGCCGCGTCTGGTTGAAGTTGGGGAAGTCGAGGATGAGGCCGGTCACCACGAGCGTGAGACCGAGGATCACGACCATCAGCCAGAACAGCACCTTTTGCCCGGCGTTGGCCTTGCCGGCGGGAACGTGCTCGCCGCTGATAAGGCCGCCCGCCTTCTTGAGCCACGTCCAGTCGTACGCGCGGAAGAGGTTCTCGCGGATGAACAGCACGATGAGGATCGGCAGCGCCACGGCGAGGATGGGACCGACGAAATTGTGCAGCAT
>DATDJF010000085.1:0-29559 GCA_036520715.1 Burkholderiaceae bacterium
ACCACCGCCCACGCGGCCAGCATCCAGTAGCTTTGGCTGGAGGCGTAGCCCAGCGCCGCCACGCCCAGCAGGCCCAGGCCGCTGAACAGGATGGGCCGCGGCCCGTAACGGTCGACCCAGAAGCCCGACAGTGTCTGCACGATGCAGGACACGACGAAGAAGATGGTCAGCAAAAAGCCCAGCTGCGTGTAGCTGACCTGGAACGCGTCCTTCAGCCACGGGAACAGCGGCGGCAGCAGCAACTGGCTGAAGTGGCTGATGCAATGCGCCACGCCGACCAGGCCGATGACGGTGGCGTCGCGGCGCAGCGGCGTGGGTTCCAGGGCGAGTGTGGTCATGGCGTCATCGTAGGCGGGCGCGATTCGTCCGGGTTACGATAGATGGCCAACTTCTATCGAGAACATGCCAGCCCCCCGCATCCGCGCGCTGCTTCCGCCGGTGGACCCGCAGCGCTTCGTGCCCACGCGCGAGCGGCCGGTGCGCGCCAAGTCGCGCCACCTGAAGCAGGACACCGAGATCACGCCCCACAGCCACGCCTGGGCACAGGTGGTGGTGTGCGCGTCGGGCGTGGCGCGCATAACAGCCGGCCACAGCACCTACCTGGTACCGGCATGGCGCGCGGTGTGGATCCCGCCGCACATCGAGCATCTGGTCACCGTCGTCGAAGCCGCCGAGCTGCGCACTTTGTACGTGCATCAGGACGCCGGGCGTGTCGGCCCCGGCGTGCCGCGCGAGGCCAGTGCTGCCTGGCGTGGCTGCCGCGTGCTGGAGGTGTCGGCGCTGCTGCGCGAACTGGTGCTGCAGATGGACGTGGCGATGGACGGCCGTGGTTCGATGAGCGCTGCGGCGCTGGAGCGCGAGCGCCGCCTCGGCGAGCTGGCGCTGGACGAACTGTGCCGCGCCGCGCCGGTGCGTCTGGGCGTCGACCTGCCGCAGGACAAGCGCCTGCGCACGCTGTGCGAAGCCGTGCTGCAGGACCCGTCGCGCCATGCCACGCTGGAAGGCTGGGCGCGCGAGACGGCGGCCAGCCCGCGCACCGTGGCGCGGCTGTTCCGTCAACAGCTGGACACCAGCTTCGGCCCCTGGCGCCAGCAGGTGCTGTTGGCGCATGCACTGCGGCTGGCGGCGCAGGGCCGGCCGATGGGGCTGATCGCCGCCGAGCTGGGTTATGCCAGCCCCAGCGCGTTCAGTGCCATGGTGCGGCGCGCCGTCGGCCAGCCGCCGAGCCGCTTCTTTGCCACCGCCTGAGACAATGCCGACCCGGCCCGAAGGAGGCCCACCATGGAAACCGTGCTGTACGACTTCACCAAGCAGGACGCCAGCGGCGCCTCGTGCACGGCCCATGCCTGGGCCAAGGTGCCCGAGCGCCTGAGCCCGGCGCAGCGCGAAAGCGCGATGGCACGTGCCGCGGCGCTGCTGAAGGCGCACGACGCCGTGCTGGTGGCCCACTACTACGTCGACGGCGACCTGCAGGACCTGGCGCTGGCCACCGGCGGCATCGTCGCCGATTCGCTGGAGATGGCACGCTTCGGCCGCGACCATGCGGCCAAGACGCTGGTGGTCGCCGGTGTGCGCTTCATGGGCGAGAGCGCCAAGATCCTGTCGCCCGACAAGCGCGTGCTGATGCCCGACCTGGACGCCACCTGCTCGCTGGATCTGGGCTGTCCGGCCGCCGAGTTCGGCGCCTTCTGCGACGCACATTCGGACCGCAAGGTGGTGGTCTATGCCAACACCAGCGCCGCGGTGAAGGCACGCGCCGACTGGATGGTCACCAGCTCCTGCGCATTGGCGATCGTGCAACACCTGAAGGACCAGGGCCAGAAGATCCTCTGGGCACCCGACCGTCACCTCGGCCGCTACATCCAGGACCAGACCGGCGCCGACATGCTGCTGTGGAACGGCGAGTGCATCGTGCACGACGAGTTCAAGGCTGTCGAGCTGGAACTGCTGCGCAAGCAACACCCGCAGGCGATGGTGCTGGTGCACCCCGAATCGCCCGAAGGCGTGGTGCGCCAGGCGCATGTGGTGGGCTCCACCTCGCAGCTGTTGAAGGCGGTGATCGACGGCACGGCCAGCGAATACATCGTCGCCACCGACAACGGCCTGATGCACCGCATGCGCCAGCTGGCGCCCGGCAAGACACTGATCGAGGCGCCGACCGCCGGCAACAGTGCCACGTGCAAGAGCTGCGCGCACTGTCCGTGGATGGCGATGAACGCGCTGCGGGGCGTGGTCGGCTGCCTGGAAACGGGCAGCGGCGAGATCCACGTGGCCGAGCCGATCCGCAGCCAGGCGCTGGGCTGCATCGAGCGCATGCTCGATTTCGTCAAGGCACATCCGGCCAGCGTGGCCCAGCCGCGCAGCGGTTTCGTACCGAACATCGGGGTCGCATGAAGTTCGAGACCAACGAAACGCTGGAACAGGCGCGCCAACGCAACATCGAAGACGCGCTGCGCGAAGACCTGGGCACCGGCGACTGGACCGCGCAGCTGGTGCCGGCCGGCCGCCAGGTGCAAGCCCAGGTGGTGGTGCGCGAAGATGCAGTGCTCTGTGGCCGCGACTGGTTCGACGGCGTCTTTGCCACACTGGACCGTGACGCGCGCATCGAGTGGCTGTTTGCCGAAGGCGCCGACATGCCGCCCGACCGCGTGGTCTGCCGCATCCAGGCCGAGTCGCGCGCCTTGCTGACGGCCGAACGGCCGGCACTGAACTTCCTGCAGCTGCTCAGCGGCACGGCGACGGCCACGCGGCGCCATGCGCGCGCCATCGAAGGCGCTTCGCCCAACCCGCGCGGCTGTGCGATCCTGGACACGCGCAAGACCCTGCCCGGGCTACGTCAAGCGCAGAAGTACGCGGTACGTGTGGGCGGCGGCCAGAACCAGCGGCTGGCACTGTGGCACGGCATCCTAATCAAGGAGAACCACATCGCGGCCGCCGGTGGTGTGCCGCAGGCGATGCGCGCCGCGCTGGCGCTGCAATCCGGTGTCGAGATACAGATCGAGGTAGAAACGCTAGATCAGCTGCAGCAGGCGCTGGACGCCGGAGCGACCAGCGTGCTGCTCGACAACTTCCCGCTGCCGCGCGTGCGCGAAGCAGTGGCGCTGACCACCGGCCGCTCGCTGCTGGAAGTGTCCGGCGGCATCACGCTGGAGCGACTGCGCGAGATTGCGGCCACGGGCGTGGACCGCATCTCGATCGGCAGCCTGACCAAGGATGTGCGCGCCGTCGACTATTCGATGCGCGTGGTCACCGGCTAAGCGTGTTGATGCTCAAGCCCGGCTGCGCGCCGGCCGCGCCAGCACCGTGGGCAGGCTCACCGGCAGCGTGGCCGGGAAGTCGCGGCTGTAGTGCAGGCCGCGGCTCTCGTGCCGCACCAGCGCCGAGCGCACGATCAGCTCGGCGCACTCGACCAGATTGCGCAGCTCGAGCAGATCGCGGGTGACGCGGAAGTTGGCGTAGTACTCGTCGATCTCGCCGCGCAGCAGCTCGATGCGGTGCAGTGCGCGCTCCAGGCGCTTGGTGGTGCGCACGATGCCGACGTAGTTCCACATCAGCAGCCGCAACTCGTCCCAGTTGTGGGCGATGACCACCTGCTCGTCGGCATCCTCGACCTGGCTCTCGTCCCACGCCGGCACCGCTTCGGGGGCGACGGCCCCGCTCTGCACGATGTGCTCGGCGCAGGTTCGCCCGAGCACCACGCACTCGAGCAGCGAATTGCTGGCCAGACGGTTGGCGCCGTGCAGGCCGGTGTAGGTGGTCTCGCCCACTGCATAGAGGCCGGCGACGTCGGCACAGCCGTGCAGATCGCTGACCACGCCACCGCAGGTGTAGTGCGCAGCCGGCACCACCGGAATCGGCTGGCGCGCGATGTCGATGCCCAGCGCCAGGCAGCGCGCGTGGATGGTGGGGAAGTGCTCCTTCAGGAACGCCTCGCCGAGATGGGTGGCGTCGAGCCACACATGGTCCAGGCCGTGCTTCTTCATCTCGAAGTCGATCGCGCGCGCGACGATGTCGCGCGGCGCCAGCTCGCCCCGCGGGTCGTGCGCAGGCATGAATCGGCTGCCCCCCGCGTCGCCCGGCCCGGTGCTTGGCAGCTTGAGCAACGCGCCCTCGCCGCGCAGCGCCTCGGTGATGAGGAAGCTGCGCTCCTGCGGGTGATACAGGCACGTCGGGTGGAACTGGATGAACTCCATGTTGCCGATGCGGCAGCCGGCGCGCCACGCCATCGCGATGCCGTCGCCGGTGGAGGTGTCGGGGTTCGTGGTGTAGCGGTAGACCTTGCCGGCGCCGCCGGTGGCCAGCACCACGGCCGACGCCGGCAGCGCCTCGACGCGGCGCCCATCGATGTGCAGGGCATAGACGCCATAACAACGCGCCGTCTCGGTGCGCTTGAGGTGGCGCGACGTGATGAGGTCGATCGCCATCCAGCGCTCGCGCAGCGTGATATTCGGATGCGCCCGCGCCTTGGCCAGCAGCACCTCGTGGATCGCGCGCCCGGTGGCATCGGCCGCGTGCGCGATGCGGCGCACGGTGTGACCTCCTTCACGGGTGAGGTGCAGGCCCAGCGGGCCACTGGGGTCGGGCGAGAACGGCACGCCCTGGTCGACCAGCCATAACACGGCGGCGGCGCTCTGCTCGGCGATGAAGCGCGCGGTGTGCTCGTCGACCAGGCCGGCACCGGCGTCCTGGGTGTCGCGAACGTGCGAGTCGACGCTGTCGTCGCTGCCCAGCACGCCGACGATACCGCCCTGGGCCCAAGCGGTGGCCGCCTCCGACAACTCCCGCTTGGCGAGCACCACCACCGGCCCGTGCCGGGCCAGCTCCAGCGCCACCGTCAGCCCCGCCAGCCCGGCGCCGATCACGACCACCGCGGCATTCGCTTGCGACACGCACCTCTCCTGTTGGGCCCCTCACGTGGCCGCTGCGGCACGCCCGGCAGCGTCACCGTTGTCACGCCCCGATCGAGGGGATCACCGGTCGGCGCCGGCGTGGGAGGCATTGTGACGAAATCCCGCGGCGGCGCGCGCCCGCGTCCTACACTTTGACGCGGGCCGCACGGTGTCTTTCGGCCACTACGAAAGCAGTCATGCCAAAGCCGATTCACGAAATGTCCCAATGGGACGCCTCGGTCCACAACTCGCGCATTCCCGAGGAGGAATGGCAAGCCACGCGTGAACTCACGCACGTGGCGACACAGATCCTGGGCAACCGCGACGAATACCTGGCGCCGGAACGCCGTGAGATCGGCCGCCGCATCGGCGATCAGCAACACGAGATGTTCGTGGTCTGCGACCCCGCCGAGGCGATGCAGCAACAGTTCCAGCAGTGGGCATCGGATTTCATCGCGATCCACGACATTTCCACCGACTCGTCGCCGCGCATCCTGGCGGGCCTGGCCGCGGCCACGCAGCGCAAGGTGCAGAAACTGGTGATCCGCCGCCAGGGCCACGGCATGGCGCTGGCCACGCTGGAGTTCGCTGAGCTGCCTGCCCCGAATGGCCAGATGCTGCGCGTCTATTCGACCCGCATCGATGCCGACAGCCGGCAGCGCGTCGAGGTGGCCCGCGTGCTGTTGGCATTCAGCCGGCTGGGCGTGGTGATGGTGGGCGATCTGCCGCCGCACGCGCTGGAGTCGGCGTTGCAGCCGCTGCGCGACGGCATCGCGCGCGGGCCCTGGCCGAGCCGCCACATGCTGTTCGTGCCGCTGGCCGCGGCCGGTGCGTTGCACCAGCATGCGTCGCAACTCGGCGGCCGCACCGGCTTGCAGGTCTCGATTGCGCCGCAAGCGGTCAAGCCGTCGGATGCCTGGGCCTCGATCAGCAACACCTGGAATCGTGTGCGCGGCGACGTTCCAGCCGCGATGCCGCCGCCGCAGCGCCCCGCCGCCGCCTCGACGCGTGACCCGATCGCCTTCCCCGCGCCGGTGCGCCCGGCGGCCCAAGCCCCCGTGCCGCTGCCGATGCAGCCGATGCCACCCACGCGTGCCAGCGCCCCGGCCAGCGAGCCGAGCAACCCCTGGCAGGCCTACGTGCGCCAGTGCATCGAGGTCACCGGCATGATCAGTTGCTGCGTGTTCGAGCTGAGCACCCAGCGCACCCTCGCCCACGCGGGTGCGCGCCCCGGCCCGGCTTCACTGGCTGCGCAGGGCACCGCGCTGCACGAGGCCGCAAACGTGGCCGCCAAGGCGATGGGCCTGCCGGTGTCGCAGCCGGACCTGTCGGTCACGCTGAACGGCCATCACCTGATCGTGCGTGCGATCGCCGGCCATCCGGGCCTGGCGCTGCACGCAGTGCTCGACAGCCATGCGACCAACCTGATGCTGGTGCGCATGAAGCTGCAACGCCTCGATCAAGACAGCCAGGCCAGCGCGGCCTGAAGCAGCAACAAGGGCCGCGTCAGCGGCCCTTGCTTCATGGCACGCGGGTCAGTGCACGACCCGCCCGAACTCGAACGCGCCCTTCTTGAAGTCGACCGGCACCACGTCCTTGGGGCCGAAGCGGCCTTCCAGAATCAGCTTGGCCACCGGGTTCTCGATGCGCTGCTGAATCGCACGCTTCAGCGGCCGCGCGCCGAACACCGGGTCGAAGCCGACCTTGGCGATCTCGGCCAATGCCGCCGGTGAGACGTCGAGCTTCATGTCCATCTTCTCGAGCCGTGTTTCCAGCACCTTGAGCTGGATGCGGGCGATCGATTCGATGTGCTTGGCGTCGAGTGCGTGGAACACCACTGTCTCGTCGATGCGGTTCAGGAACTCGGGCCGGAAGTGCGCCTTGACCTCGGCCCACACCGCATCGCGGATGCGCTCGCTGCTCTGGCCAACCATCTGCATGATCATCTGCGAGCCCAGATTGCTGGTCATCACGATCACCGTGTTCTTGAAGTCGACCGTGCGGCCCTGGCCGTCGGTGAGACGCCCGTCGTCGAGCACTTGCAGCAGCACGTTGAAGACATCGGGGTGCGCCTTTTCCACTTCGTCGAGCAGCAGCACCGAGTACGGCTTGCGGCGCACGGCCTCGGTGAGGTGGCCGCCCTCGTCGTAGCCCACGTAGCCGGGCGGCGCGCCGATCAGCCGCGACACCGAATGCTTCTCCATGAACTCGCTCATGTCGATGCGGATCATGTGGTCGTCGCTGTCGAACAGGAATCCCGCCAGCGCCTTGCACAGCTCGGTCTTGCCGACGCCGGTGGGCCCGAGGAACAGGAACGAGCCCAATGGCCGGTTCGGGTCGGACAGCCCGGCGCGCGAGCGGCGGATCGCATCGGCCACCGCGGTGATCGCCTCGTCCTGGCCGACCACACGTTCGTGCAGCTTGGTTTCCATCTGCAGCAGCTTGTCGCGCTCGCCCTGCATCAGTTTGCTCACCGGGATGCCGGTGGCGCGCGACACCACCTCGGCGATCTCTTCGGCGCCGACCATCGTGCGCAGCAGTTGCGGCTTGCCGCTCTTGCTCTTGCCGGTCTCCTTGGCCTGGGCTTCCTTCAGGCGCTTCTCCAGGTCGGGCAGCTTGCCGTATTGCAGCTCGGCAACCTTGTTGAAGTCGCCCTTGCGCTTGAGCTCGTCGATCTGGTGGCGAATGCGGTCGATCTCTTCCTTGACCTGGGCCGAGCCCTGTGCGGTGGCCTTCTCGGCCTTCCAGATTTCCTCGAGATCGGCGTATTCGCGTTCGAGCTTGCCGATCTCTTCGGCGATCAGGCCGGCGCGCTTGATCGAGGCTTCGTCCTTTTCCTTCTTCACCGCCTCACGCTCGATCTTCAACTGGATCAGGCGGCGGTCGAGCCGGTCCATCGCCTCGGGCTTGGAGTCGATCTCGATCTTGATCTTGGCCGCCGCCTCGTCGATGAGGTCGATCGCCTTGTCGGGCAGGAAACGGTCGGTGATGTAGCGGTGGCTCAGCTCGGCCGCGGCCACGATCGCCGGGTCGGTGATCTCGACGCCGTGGTGCACTTCGTACTTCTCCTGCAAGCCGCGCAGGATGGCCACCGTGGCTTCGACGCTCGGCTCCTCGACCAACACTTTCTGGAAGCGCCGCTCGAGCGCAGCGTCTTTCTCGACGTACTTGCGGTATTCGTTGAGCGTGGTGGCGCCGATGCAGTGCAGTTCGCCGCGCGCCAGCGCCGGCTTGAGCATGTTGCCGGCATCGATGGCGCCCTCGGCCTTGCCGGCGCCGACCATCGTGTGCAGCTCGTCGATGAACAGCACGATGCGGCCTTCGTCGGCCGCCACTTCCTTGAGCACGGCCTTCAGCCGCTCCTCGAACTCGCCGCGGTACTTGGCGCCCGCGAGCAGGCCTGCCATGTCGAGCGACAGCACGCGTTTTTCCTTCAGCGAGTCAGGCACCTCGCCGTTGACGATGCGCTGCGCCAGGCCCTCGACGATCGCGGTCTTGCCGACACCCGGCTCGCCGATCAGCACCGGGTTGTTCTTGGTCCGCCGCTGCAGTACCTGGATCGCGCGCCGGATCTCGTCGTCGCGGCCGATCACCGGGTCGAGCTTGCCCTGGCGGGCACGTTCGGTGAGGTCGAGCGTGTATTTCTTCAGCGCCTCGCGCTGGCCCTCGGCCTCGGCGGAATCGACCTTCTGGCCGCCGCGCACAGCGTCGATTGCTGCCTCCAGCGCCTTGCGCGTGAGGCCATGACCGCGCACCACGCCGCCGAGGTCGGTCTTGCTGTCGGCCAGTGCCAACAGGAACATCTCGCTGGCGATGAACTGGTCGCCGCGCTTGCCGGCCTCCTTGTCGGCGGCTTGCAGCAACGAGACCAGATCGCGCCCGGGCTGCACCGGTTGGCCCCCGCCCTGCACCTGGGGCAGTGCATTGATCGCCGTCTCCATCGCCGTGCGCAGCGCAGCGGTGTTGGCGCCGGCGCGGTCGAGCAGCGCCTTCGGGCCGTCGGGCTGGACCAGCATGGCGGCCAGCAGGTGGGCCGGCTCGATGTACGGGTTGTCGCGCGCGACCGCCAGGCTCTGGCCGTCGGCCAGGGCCTGCTGAAAGGCTGTGGTGAGCTTGTCGAGACGCATGGATTCCTCCGGACTGCCAACGCAGGTGAGGAGGCCGCGCCGCATTTCAAGGCGGCCGGCGCCTCAAGCCGCGGCCTGCAGCGGGTCAGTCTGCGCTAAATCAACACCGTCCCACTCGAGTTGGCCAGCACGCTCACAGTGGCTCACCCATGCGGCGGTAGCGGCTGGCATGAAACAACAGCGGCGGGCCCGAGTGCGCGCTGTGATGCAGCACCTCGCCGATGATCAGCACATGGTCGCCGTGGCGGTCGGAGCTGCGCCGCGCGCACTCGAACACCGCCAGTGCGCCGGCCAGCACCGGGCAACCGTGCCGGCCGGGATGCCAGCGCCCGTGCTCGAAGCGTTTGCCATGCGGTACTGCAAAGCGTCGCGACAACTCGATGTGCGCCTCGGTCAGCACGTTGATCGCAAAGTGCTCGGCGGCCTGAAACGCCGGCAGGCTCGGGCTTTCGCAGCGCAGCGACCACTGCACCAACGGTGGCTCGAGCGACAGGGCGCCGAACGAATTGACGGTCAATCCGACCGACGCGCCGCCAGCATCGCAACAGGTGGCCAGCGTGACGCCAGTGGCGAAGCGGCCGAGCGCCGAGCGCAAGGCGGCCGACTCGGCGCCGCCATCGAACGGGCCGCGGGCCATCTAGCCGCCCGCCGCTGTGCGGGCCAGCATGACGCCCAACGCCGCGCAAGCCAGCGCCCCCAACACATGGGCCGAGGTGTGCGCCAGCGCCATCGCCCACTGGCCGCGCTCCAGCAGCGTCAAGGACTCCGCCGAGAACGCCGAGAAGGTGGTGAACCCTCCGAGCACGCCGGTCATCACGAACAGCCGCACCGCGTCGTGCGACTGCACCTCGAGCCAGACCAGCGCGATACCGATCAGAAGGCCGCCCAGCAGGTTGACGAACAGCGTACCCAGCGGAAAACCTTCCCAGCGCGCGTTGAGCCAAAGGCCCGCGCCCCAGCGGCACAGGGCACCGATGGCTGCGCCGCCGGCAACCGCCACCCCGCTCATCCAGGCGGCTGTGGCGCTCACCCGGCGTTGTCCATCTGCAAGCCCCACCGCGCGAGCGCGGCGTCGTCGGCCTGCCTGGCGTCGACCCAGCGCGCACCGTCTGGCGTGGTCTCCTTCTTCCAGAACGGCGCCTGGGTCTTGAGATAGTCCATCAGGAACTCGCAGGCCTGGAAGGCCACGTGGCGATGGGCCGAGGTCACCGCCACCAGCACGATCTGGTCGCCGGGCAGCAGCGCGCCGACCCGATGGATCACGCGCACGCCAAGGATGTCGAAGCGGCGGCGCGCCGCGCCGACCATCGCCTCGATCGCCTGTTCGGTCATGCCCGGATAGTGCTCGAGCTCCATCGCGGTGACGTGCGCACCGTCGCTGCGGTCACGAACGGTCCCGATGAAGGTGGCCACGGCACCGACCTGGCCGTCGCCATCGCGCAGCGCGGCCACTTCGACGGCAAGGTCGAAGTCGGCCTGCTGGACGGTCACCACGGCTCGCTGCATGCGTGCGATTCTGTCACGCGCTCCGTGGTCGCCACGGAGCCCGCCGCAGCGCCTACCCGCCGGTCACGGGTGGAAAGAATGCCACCTCGGCGCCGTCGTGCAGCGGGGCGCTTTCGTCGACCATCACCTGGTCGAGCGCACAGCGCACGGCGCGTCCGCGCGCCAGGCAGCGCGCGTGCGCGTCGCTGCGGGCCAGCAGACTGTCGCGCAGCGCTGCGAGCGTCGCGCCGGCCGGCATGCTGATCGACTCGCTCGCGCCCAGCGCTTCGCGCAACGCGGCAAAGTAGCGCACCTGCACCTGCATGATCGAGCTCATTGCAGCAACAGCGGCAGCGGCAGGAAGCGCACCGTGTCGCCGCGCGTGATCGCCTGCGCCGGCGGGTTGTCCACCAGGCCGTCGGCCCACACCATCGAGGTCAGCACGCCGGAGCTCTGGTTGGGAAACAGCTCGAGCGTGCCGTCGGCGGCCACCCGCACGCGCAGGAACTCGCGCCGCGAGTTGGGCCGCGGCCAGTCGAAGCCGGCGGTCATGTCCACCGGCCGTGGGCCTTGCGGCGAGGCGTGCGACAAGACACGCAGCACCGGCATCACCGCCAGCAGAAAGGTCACAGTGCTCGACACCGGGTTGCCCGGAAGGCCCACATAAAGTGCGTCGCCCCCGCCCTCGCGGCGCACTGTGCCGAACGCAAGCGGCTTGCCCGGCTTGATGGCCACCGACCACAGATCGAGCCGGCCCTCGGCCTGCAGCGCCGGTTTCAGGTGGTCTTCTTCTCCGACCGAGACGCCGCCGCAGGTGAGCACCAGGTCGGCCTGCGCGGCGCCGCGCCGCAGCGCGTCGCGCGTGGCGTCGAGCTTGTCGGGCACGATGCCGAGGTCGACCACCGTGCAGGCGGCCGATTGCAGCAGCCCGCGCAGCGTGAAGCGATTGGAGTTGTAGATCGCGCCGGGCCGCAGCGGCTCGCCGGGCATCGCCAGCTCGTCCCCGGTGGAGAACAACGCCACCCGCGGACGGCGCCACACCTGCAGCGTCGCCGCGCCGACCGAGGCAGCCATGCCCATCGCCTGCGGCGTGATGCGCGTGCCGGCACGCAGCACCACGGCGTCGCGCGACACGTCTTCGCCGCGGCGGCGAATCGCCAGGCCGGGGCCGGGCACCGTGCGCACCCGAACGCTGCCGGGTTCGCCGTCGCGCAACGGCGCGATCGCGTCGCACAGCTCCTGCATCACCACCGCGTCGGCGCCCGGCGGGATTTGGGCGCCGGTGAAGATGCGCGCGGCGCTGCCCGGCTGCAGCGGCCGGCCCACCTGCCCGGCGGCGATGCGTTGCGACACCGGCAGCACGCTGCCCTCGGCAGGCACGTCGGCCACGCGCAGCGCATAGCCGTCCATCTCGCTGTTGTCTTCGGGCGGCACGTCGAGCGCCGAGCGCACCTCGTGCGCCAGCACGCGGTGCAGCGCGTCGAACGTGGACACCTCTTCGCGCTCGGCGACGGCGTGGCTGCGTGCACCGTCGATCAGCCGCGCCACCGCTTCGTCCAGGCTCAGCAGCGGCGCGGAATCGGCTTTGCGGCTCGTGGCTGTACTCATGTCGCGCAGGGTCGGCAAGGAGGATTGTGCCAAGCCCCACACACCCGGCGGCGTCACGCGGTGTCGTGGCTGGCGATCAGCGCCTTCACACGCTCGGCGCTGGCTGGCAGCACGGTGCACCGGCGCGGCCGTTGCTCGAGGCCGGCCAGGTGCGGCGGCCGCGGCGGCGCACTGCCGACGGCTTCGACGATGGTCTCGGCAAATTTCACTGGCAGCGCCGTTTCGAGCGCGACGATCACTTCGCCCGCACGCCGCAGCTCGCGCGCGACCTTCACGCCGTCGGCAGTGTGCGGATCGATCAGATCCTGGTGTTGCCGCCAGACCTGGGCGATGGTCGACAGCCGGTCGGCGTGCGTGCTGCGGCCCGAGACGAAGCCGAAAGCGGCGCAGCGTGCGTGCGTGGCCGCGTCGAGCGCGAAGCCGCCCTCACGAGCGATGCGGTGGCCGAACAACTCGCGCGTGCGGGTGGTGTCGCGCTCGAGCAGGTCGCACACGAAGCGCTCGAAGTTCGACGCCTTGCTGATGTCCATCGACGGGCTCGACGTTTCGTGCGTTTCGGCCGCCGCGCGCACGCGGTAGCGGCCGCTCCTGAAGAACTCGTCGAGCACGTCGTTCTCGTTGGTGGCGACGATCAGCCGCCCGATCGGCAGGCCCATCGAACGCGCCACGTGGCCGGCGCAGACGTTGCCGAAGTTGCCCGACGGCACCGCGAAGCTGACCTGCTCGTCGTTGCGCGCCGCCGCCGTGCCGCCCCAAGGCGGCGCAGCCCTCTCGGGGGGCACCGAGGCGCAGCCGAGGTTGGGGGCGCGTGACGTGGCCTGGAAGTAGCCGGCGAAGTAGTAGACGACCTGCGCCACCAGACGCGCCCAGTTGATCGAGTTGACGCTGCCGATGCGATGCTGCCGCTTGAACGCCAGGTCGCCGGCCACTGCCTTGACGATGTCCTGGCAATCGTCGAACACGCCCTCGATGGCGATGTTGTGGATGTTGGCGTCGGGCAGGCTGTACATCTGCGCCTGCTGGAACGGGCTCATGCGCCCATGCGGCGACAGCATGAACACCTGGATGCCGCGCTTGCCGCGCATCGCGTATTCGGCGGCGCCGCCGGTGTCGCCCGAGGTCGCGCCCAGGATGTTGAGGTGTTCGCCGCGGCGCGCCAGTTCGTACTCGAACAACGCGCCGAGCAACTGCATCGCCATGTCCTTGAATGCCAGCGTCGGCCCGTTGGACAGGCCCTGGATCCACAAGCCGGGCTCGAGCGCACGCAGCGGCGTGATCGCCTCGCTGCCGAAGACGTGGCGCGAGTAGGTGCGGCGGCACAGGGCGCGCAGGTCGTCGGCGGGGATGTCGTCGACGTACAGCGACAGGATCTCGTACGCCAGATCGGCATAAGGCAGCGCTCGCCAGCCGGTGAGAGTGGCAGCGTCGACCTTCGGGTAGCGCTCGGGAAGGTACAGCCCGCCGTCGGGCGCCAGGCCCTCGAGCAGGATGTCGCTGAAGGCGCGCGGCGTGGCGTCGCCGCGCGTACTGAGGTACCTCAATTCAGCTCTTCCTTGCGGATGCGCACGATCGGCGCCAGCACGGTCGGCAAAGCCTGCATCGTCGCCAGCGCCCGGTTCATCAGCCCCTCGCGCGTGTCGTGCGTCAGGATGATGAGATCGGTCTGGCGTTCACCCTCGGCGGATTCGCGCTGCAACACCGCATCGATCGAGATGTCGTGCTCGGCGAGGATGGTGGTGATGCGGCTCAGCACGCCGGTCTGGTCGGCCACCCGCAACCGCAGGTAGTAGGCGGTGACCACCTGCTCGACGGCCAGGATCGGCGTGCCGGCCAGCGCATCGGGCCGGAACGCCAGGTGCGGCACCCGGTGGTCGGGGTCGGCCGTGTGCAGCCGGGTGATGTCCACCAGGTCGGCGACCACTGCCGAAGCGGTGGGCTCCGAGCCCGCGCCCTTGCCGTAGTACAACGTGGTGCCGACGGCATCGCCCTGCACCACCACGGCGTTCATCGCGCCTTCGACGTTGGCGATCAGCCGCTTGGTGGGAATCAACGTCGGATGCACCCGCAGCTCGATGCCCTCGGCGCTGCGCCGCGCCATCGCGATCAGCTTGATGCGATAGCCGAGTTGCTCGGCGTAGCGGATGTCGGTGGCCTGCAGCGCGGTAATGCCCTCGACGTGCGCCTTGCTGAACTGCATCGGCACGCCGAAGGCGATGGCGCACATGATCGTCGCCTTGTGCGCGGCGTCGATGCCCTCGATGTCGAAGGTGGGATCGGCCTCGGCGTAACCCAGCCGCTGCGCCTCCTTCAGCACGGTGCCGAAGTCGAGCCCCTTGTCGCGCATCTCGCTGAGGATGAAGTTGGTGGTGCCGTTGACGATGCCGGCCACCCACTCGATGCGGTTGGCGGTCAGCCCTTCGCGCAGCGCCTTGATGATCGGGATGCCGCCGGCCACTGCCGCCTCGAAGCCGATCATCACGCCCTTGGCGTGCGCGGCGGCGAAGATCTCGTTGCCGTGCACCGCCAGCAGCGCCTTGTTGGCGGTGACCACGTGCTTGCCCTTGGCAATGGCCTCGAGCACCAGCGCCTTGGCCGTGCCGGTGCCGCCGATCAGCTCGACCACGATGTCGATCGCGGGGTCGGCGATCACGCGCCGCGCGTCGTCGTGCACCTGCGCGGCGTCGCCGACGATGCTGCGCGCCCGCGCGAGGTCGAGGTCGGCGACCGCCGTGATGCGGATCTCGCGCCCGGCGCGACGCTGGATCTCCTCCTGGTTGCGCTGCAGCACCTTGAACGTGCCGCTGCCGACCGTGCCGATGCCGAGTAGGCCGACTTGGATGGGTTTCATGCGTTGTGTCGCTGTCGGTAGTGGCCAAGGAAGCGCTCGATGCGTCCGATCGCCTCGGTGAGATCGTCGGGGTTGGGCAGGAACACCAGGCGGAAGTGATCAGGCCGCGGCCAGTTGAAGCCGGTGCCCTGCACGATCAGCACCTTTTCCTCGGCCAGCAACTCGTAGGCGAACTGTTGGTCGTCGCTGATCGGGTAGAGCTTGGGATCGAGCCGCGGGAACATGTACAGCGCCGCCTTCGGCTTGACCACGCTGACGCCGGGAATCGCCGTCAGAAGCTGGTAGGCCAGGTCGCGCTGCTTGGCCAGGCGGCCGCCGGGTGCCACCAGGTCCTTGATGCTCTGGTAGCCGCCGAGCGCAGTCTGGATCGCCAGCTGCCCGGGCGTGTTGGCGCACAACCGCATCGACGAGAGCATGTTCAGGCCCTCGATGTAGTCCTTGGCGTGGCGTTTGTCGCCCGACACCACCATCCAGCCGGCGCGGTAGCCGCAGGCACGGTAGTTCTTCGACAGGCCGTTGAAGGTGACGAACAGCACGTCATCGGCCAGCGAGGCGATGCTGGTGTGCGTGTGGCCGTCGTACAGCGTCTTGTCGTAGATCTCGTCGGCGAACACGATCAGGCCATGGCGCCGTGCGATGTCGACGATCTCCTTGAGCAGCTCCGGCGGGTACAGCGCACCGGTCGGGTTGTTTGGGTTGATGACCACGATGCCGCGCGTGGCCGGCGTGATCTTGCGCCGCAGGTCGGCCAGGTCGGGCAGCCAGTCGGACTGCTCGTCGCACAGGTAGTGCACCGGCGTGCCGCCCGACAGCGACACCGCCGCCGTCCACAGCGGGTAGTCGGGCGCCGGCACCAGGATCTCGTCGCCCGAGTCGAGCAGCGCGTTGAGGCTGAAGGCGATCAGCTCCGATGCGCCATTGCCGAGATAGACATCGTCGACGCCGACGCCGGCGATGTGTTTTTCCTGCGTGTAGTGCATCACCGCCTTGCGCGGCGCGAACAGCCCCTTGCTGTCGGTGTAGCCCGCGCTCGCCGGCAGGTTGCGGATCATGTCCTGCACGATCTCGTCGGGCGGGTCGAAGCCGAACACGGCCAGGTTGCCGATGTTCAGCTGGATGATCTTGTGGCCCTCCTCCTGCATCTGGCGGGCCTTCTCGAGCACCGGGCCGCGGATGTCGTAGCCCACGTCCGCGAGCTTGCTGGACTTGGCGATCGGCTTCACCAAAACGGGCTCCTCGTTGTGCGGCAGACAGCCCGGTTTGCTGCGCTGCGCCATCTACAATTTAACCATAGCGACTTCCGGCGAACGGACTGCATCGATGCTCGCTCGCGAAGCGAGTGACACGAGCAGCCGCGCAACGTGAAATTCCAGCCAGATTTTCTCGACGGCGTGAACACGATCGCGCGCCACGACCGCGGCGGCTTGTGGGTCGGCACGCAGGCTCACGCGGGCAGCGTGGTGGTGCCGTGGTCCGGTGCGGTGCGGGCCTGGCCGCCCCGGCACTTCGACGAGCTGACCCAGGATCACTTCGACGGCCTGCTGTCCGACAACCCGGAGCTGGTGATCTTCGGCAGTGGAGAGCGGCTGCGTTTTCCGAAGCCAGCCCTGCTGCGCTCGCTGATCGAGCGTCACATCGGCTGCGAGACCATGGATACCGCCGCCGCCTGCCGCACCTACAACGTGCTGGTCAGCGAGGGGCGCAACGTGGTCGCGGCGTTGTTGTTCGACGCGTCGTAGGGCGGCTGACTCGGTGGCCGTCGGCCGCTGCCGGCGGCATGGAATCAGGGTGTCGGCTGCGAAACTTTATAATCACCGGCTGTGCCTATTCGTGCACCCCGCCGACCACCCAGCACCTCATGACGCCTGTTCTGAACAAACCCCTGCCCGAGTTCGAAGCCGTCGCGACCAGTGGGGTGAAGTTCACTCCGCAGGCGTTTGTCGGCAAGGTGGTTGTCCTGTACTTCTACCCCAAGGACCATACACCGGGCTGTACCACCGAGGCCATGCAATTCCGCGACCGCCACAAGGACTTCGTCAAGGCCGGCGCGATGGTGTTCGGGGTGTCGCGCGACAACATGGCCTCGCACGAGAAGTTCCGCCAGAACCTGGAGCTGCCGTTCGACCTGATCGCTGACACCGAAGAAAAGCTGTGCCACATGTTCGGCGTGGTGAAGAACAAGATCATGTACGGCAAGAAGGTCAAGGGCATCGAGCGCAGCACCTTCCTGATCGACACCAAGGGTGTGCTGCGGTCCGAGTGGCGCGGCATCAAGGTGGCCGGCCACGTCGACGAGGTGCTCAAGGCCGTGAAGGAGTTGAAGAAAGCGGCTTGAATCCCCGTTGCCGGCGTGGCGCATAATGGCCCATGCCCGTGAGTCGCGAACAGCGTTTCACCCGTTGAACGAAAGCCGCACAGACGACTGTGCGGCTTTTTTGTTTGGTCTGCGCCATCCCACGCCATGCCACTGCCAAAGCCGCCAGCCTCCAAAGCCACCCTGCTGTCTGCCACCGACTACGAAACCCAGGCCGCCGCGCGCACCGCCAAACGCTCGCTGCAGCCCCCCCACGACGCCGGCAAGGAGCCGCTGGCGCTGACCAATGCGGCAGCGGCCGCGGCCGCGCCGCGGCTCGAGGCCAAGCCGCCGCTGGCGAAGACCGCTGCGCCGCTGCTGGAGCCCAAGTCGGCCAAGGCGCGCCCGCCCCGGCCTGCCGGCCCGAAGCGCCTGTTCGTGCTCGACACCAACGTGCTGATGCACGACCCGCTGTGCCTGTTCCGGTTCGAAGAGCACGACATCTTCCTGCCGATGATCACGCTGGAGGAACTCGACAGCCACAAGCGCGGCATGAGCGAGGTGGCGCGCAACGCCCGCCAGGCCAGCCGCGAGCTCGACGCGCTGGCGTCGGGCGCCGAGTTGAACCCCAAGGACGGCATCCCCCTGGCCAAGACGGGCAAGCGCGAGGCG
The DNA here is from genome assembly GCA_036520715.1 of Burkholderiaceae bacterium. Lineage (GTDB taxonomy): Bacteria > Pseudomonadota > Gammaproteobacteria > Burkholderiales > Burkholderiaceae_C > JAEUPI01. Next base: position 17,923 of record DATDJF010000085.1, read on the forward strand.
CTGGGTCGACTGTTCTTCCAGACGACGCTGCTCGAGGTCAAGCTGCCCGACGGCCTGCCGCAGGGCAAGGCCGACAACCAGATCCTCGGCGTCGTCAAGTCGTTGCGCGAGCAGTATCCGGGGCGCGACATCGTGCTGGTGTCCAAGGACATCAACATGCGCGTCAAGGCGCGCGCGCTGGGCCTGCCGGCCGAGGACTACCAGAACGACAAGACGCTCGACGATGGCGACCTGCTCTACACCGGCCTCTTGCCGCTGCCGGCCGACTTCTGGGATCGCCATGGCAAGACGATGGAGAGCTGGAGCCAGGGTGGCCACACCTTCTATCGCATCGCCGGCCCGCTGGTGCCGGCGCTGATGATCAACCAGTTCGTCTTTCTGGAGTCGCCCGGCGCGGCGCCGCTGTACGCGCGGGTGACCGAGATCACCGGCAAGACCGCGGTGCTGAAGACGCTGAAGGACTACACCCACGCCAAGAACGCCGTCTGGGGAGTCACCGCGCGCAACCGCGAACAGAACTTCGCGCTGAATCTGCTGATGGACCCCGAGGTCGACTTCATCACCCTCACCGGCACCGCCGGCACCGGCAAGACGCTGATGACGCTGGCCACCAGCCTGTCGCAGGTGCTCGATGACCGGCGCTACAGCGAGATCATCGTCACCCGCGTCACGGTGCCGCTGGGCGAGGACATCGGCTTCTTGCCCGGCACCGAGGAAGAAAAGATGGGCCCCTGGATGGGCGCGCTCGATGACAACCTCGAGGTGCTCGCCCGCGGCGACGGCAGCGGCGGCGACTGGGGGCGCGCCGCCACGCAAGACCTGGTGCGCAGCAAGATCCGCATCAAGAGCCTCAACTTCATGCGCGGCCGCACCTTCCTGAACAAGTTCGTCATCATCGACGAGGCGCAGAACCTCACGCCCAAGCAGATGAAGACGCTGATCACGCGCGCCGGGCCCGGCACCAAGATCGTCTGCCTGGGCAACCTGGCGCAGATCGACACGCCCTACCTCAGCGAAGGCAGTTCGGGCCTCACGTTCGCGGTCGACCGCTTCAAGGGCTGGCCGCATTCCGGCCACGTGACGCTGGCGCGCGGCGAACGATCGCGGCTGGCCGACTACGCGTCGGACGTGTTGTAGCGCTCAGCGCTGCAAGTCTTCGTAGAACGCCTGCGAGTTGCTGTCGCGGCCCAGGAAGCGGCGCACCAGCTCCTGCGGCAGCATCTGCGAGCCATTGGCGAGCACCGTCTTTCGGTAGCGTGTGCCGACGGCCGCATCGAGCAGATCGGCGCCGAACGCCGTGCGCAGGTCGGCCGCCAGCACCTCGCTCCAGAGATAGCTGTAGTAGCCGGCGCCGTAGCCGCCAGCGACGTGGGCGAAGCCGGCCGGGAACATGGTGCCCGCCACGTGCCCGAGCGCGCTCGCTCCTTCCATGCGAGCCCACAAGGCCATCGGCTCGGGCGCCGCCGGGCCGTGCATCGCGAGGTCGAACGCGGCGTAGAGCCATTGGCGCGCGTACGCGATGCCCTTGCCGTAGTGCTTGGCCGCCTTGGCCTGGGCGAGCAGCGCCTCGGGCACCGGCGGGCAGGCGGCGCACACCTCGCGCATGACCTGCAGCACCCGGGGGTCGTAGACCCATTGCTCCAGCATTTGCGAGGGCGCCTCGACGAAGTCGCGCAACACGCTGGTGCCAGCCTGCGCGGAGTGCCGGGTCGCCGACAGGTTGTTGTGGGCGGCGTGGCCGAATTCGTGCAATAGGGTCTCGAGGTCATCGAGCGTCAGGCCGTTGCGGCCGACGTTGACCACCAGCGCCGCTTGGGGCGCGCGCTTCAGCCGCAACGAGCCGTTGCGAAAGCTCCAGACCGCGGCATGGTTGTACTTGCCTTCGCGCGCAAACGGGTCGACATACAGCGCCGCGATCGGCTGCCCGCTGGCGCTGTCGATCACGGCGTAGGCCTGAACGTCGGGATGCCACAGCTTGAGCCCCGTGACCGGCTCGTAGCGCACGCCCATCATCCTTTCGATCACCCGCATCACGAAGGCCAGGCTCGCCTGCGGCGGGAAGTAGGCTCGAAACGCCTCCTGGTCCACCGCAAAACGCTCGCGCCGGATGCGCTCCTGGTAGTAGGCGGCATCCCAGCGTTCCAATGTCACCTGGCTCTCAGGCAAGCCCAGTTCGCGCGCCTTCGCCACACGCAGCTCACCGAGTTCGGCGGCCTCGCGGGCTGACACGGCCTTCAGCACGTCATCGAGGAAAGCCTGAGCTTCGCGTGCCGAGTGCGCCATGCGCCGGCGCAGCGTGAAGTCGGCGTAGCTCGCGGCGCCGAACAGCGCGGCGTACTCACGGCGCAGCTGGCCGATCTCGGACAGCAGCTTCAGATTGGGCGCGCCGCCTTCATTGGTCTTGGCGCGCCACATGCGCTCGCGCGTCGCCGCGTCCGATGCACCCTGCATCACGGACAGGTAGGTCGAACTGTCCAGTCCGAGCAGCACCTGACCTTGGTCGTCACGCTTGGCACCGCGCCACACGGTTTCGGGCACGCCGCGCAACTGCTCGGCCGAAAACGGCAGCTGGGTCCGCTCGTCGCGGATGTTGCGGTTGAACTCCTGGTCGAGCGCCGTGACTCGGTCGTTGATTTCCTTGGCCCGCTTGCGCTGCACCGGCGGCAGGCTGACGCCGGCGTCCTCGAGATCCTCGCGCAGCGTCTTCTGCAGCAGCGCGTCACCCGGATCGCGCGCCTTCAGCCGCGTGACCGCGGCGTACAGCGTGGCGTTCTGGCCCAGGCTGGACGAAAAGTCCTGCCAGCGCAGCTCGCAAGCGTCGACAGCATCGCGGATCGCCTTGTCGGGGTGCACGTTGGACAGCAGGTATATCGGGCCGGACAGGTCTTCCAGCAAGGCGTTGAGGTCGTCGTAGGCGGCCAGCCAGCGCGCGTCTGCCGGCTGGCGCTCCAGCGCGCGCAGGGCGGCCTTGGCGCGCGCCAGGCCGCTGTCGCAGTGCGCCTGCAGCGCTGCGGTCGACTGGAAGGATGGAAACGGCGGCCCCGGCAAGGTCGCTGCCGGCGCCCGCACGGCAGCCATCGCCAGGCAAGCCCATGCCACGAAAAGCAACCATCGGCGCATCTGCTCGGTCTCCACGCAGCGTCGATTGTGCGTGCGCCCGATCGGTCGGCGTGACTGGTGCGACGAACTGCGGTTGGCGGGCCACAAACTCCGGACCCGCAAATGCCGGCCCTAGGGCGCCACCAGATCCTTGATCTGTTGAAGGGCCGTGGGGTCTTCGATCGTCGTGAGGTCGCCCGGGTCGCGCCTTTCACAGACGGCCTGGATGGCCCGCCTCAGCAGCTTGCCCGAGCGGGTCTTGGGCAGCACGCTGACGAAGCGCACGCGCGAAGGCCGCGCCACCGCGCCGAGCTGCTCGTCGACCACTTTCATGATCTCGCCCTCGAGTTGCAGCGTTGCCTCGGGCGTGGCCGCGCGCGCCGCATCCTTCAGCACGACGAAAGCCATCGCCACCTGGCCCTTCAAGGCGTCGGCGACGCCGACCACCGCGACTTCGGCGACGTCACGATGGCTGGAGATGCTCTCCTCGATCTCGCGCGTGCCCAGGCGATGCCCGGCCACGTTGATGACGTCGTCGGTGCGGCCGAGGATGAAGTAGTAGCCGTCGTCGTCGCGGATGCCCCAGTCGAACGTGCTGTAGATCTGGCGGCCGGGAACCGTGCTCCAGTAGGTCTTGACGAACCGTTCGTCGTCGCCCCACACGGTTTGCATGCAGCCCGGCGGCAGCGGCCCTTCGATGGCGACCACGCCCTTCTGGTTGGAGCCGGTCAGCTCCTGGCCGGTGGCCTCGTCGATCAGCTTGACGTCGTAGCCGTAGACCGCCTTGCCCGGCGAGCCGAACTTCGACGGCGCCGGCTCGATGCCGTTGCACAGGGTGAGGATCGGCCAGCCGGTCTCGGTCTGCCAGTAGTTGTCGATGATCGGCTTGCCCAGGCCGTCGGCGATCCAGGCAGCTGTGGGCTCGTCGAGCGGCTCGCCGGCGAGGAAGAGCGCACGCAGCGACGACAAGTCGTATTTCTTCAGGAACGCCGGGTCGTGTTTCTTCAGCACCCGCACCGCGGTGGGCGCGCTGAACATCGCGGTGACCTTGTATTGCTCGACCAGCTTCCACCAGATGCCGGCGTCGGGCCGGATCGGCAGGCCCTCGTAGAGGATGGTGGCCATGCCGGCCAGCAGCGGCCCGTAGACGATGTAGCTGTGGCCCACCACCCAGCCGATGTCGCTGGTGGAGAAGTAGGTTTCGCCCGGGTTGCCGCGGAAGATGTGCTTCATCGAGGCAGCGAGCGCGACCGCATAACCACCGGTGTCGCGCTGCACGCCCTTGGGCTTGCCGGTGGTGCCGCTGGTGTACAGCGTGTAGCTCGGGTGCGTGGCATCGACCCAAACGCACGGCACGATGGTGCTCATGTGCTGCTCGCGCAACGCCGTGAAATGAATGTCGCGCCCTTCGACAGCGTTGAACGGGCTCAGGCCACGGTCCACCATCAGCACGCGGGCCGGCTTGTGCCGGGCAAGCCTGATCGCCTCGTCGAGCAACGGCTTGTACGGCACGACCCTGCCGTTGCGGCTGCCGGCATCGGCACTGACGATCACGGTGGGCCGCGCGTCATCGATGCGGCTGGCCAGGCTGACGCTCGCGAAGCCGCCGAACACCACCGAGTGAATGGCGCCGATGCGCGCACACGCCAGCATGGCGAACACCGCCTGCGGCACCATCGGCATGTAGATGAGCACGCGGTCGCCCTGCTGCACACCCAGCGCCAGCAGGCAGGCCGCCATGCGTTGCACCTCGGCGTGCAACTGCGCGAAGGTGTAGACCTGCTCCTGCTCGACCTCGGTCGACACGTAGATCAGCGCCGGCTGGCCGCCACGCGCCGACAGATGGCGATCGACCGCGTTGTGGCACAGGTTCGTGCGCCCGCCGGCGAACCAGCGCGCGAACGGCGGGTTGCGATAGTCCAGCACCTGCTCGAACGGGCGCTCCCAGTCGATCAGCCGCGCCTGCTCGGACCAGAAACCGTCGCGATCCGCGAGCGATCGTCGATGGAACTCGCTGTATTTCATGCCGCTGCCTCCGAATGCGCGTGTTGCCATTCTCGACGCGGATCGAGCGCGCCCTTTGCTCCCAAGTCAAACTCCGGGCACTCGAGGCTCCCAGGCTGACAGATCAGGTGCAACTTGAAATTCACTTCGCAAGCTATTGATGTGAATAGACTTTCTGTTGACAAACCTCAGAGCCTGGTCTACGGTCTCGGACCATGTCGCCAGGGCGTCGATTCGCTGCGGTAGGGATCGCGGCAGCCAGCCTGCTGCTGGGCGCGTGCGCCACGCACGGACCCGCCGGGCGTCCCGCTGCAGCGAACACGCCCACGCGGCCGGCGCCCGCAACCTCCGAAGCCCCGGCGCCTGCCGCCGCCGGCGACGTCGTGATCGCCGCGATGACGCTGCTCGACCGCCCCTATCAGGCGGGAGGCGCCAGCGCCGACACCGGCTTCGACTGCAGCGGCTTCACACGCCACGTGTTCGGGCAGGCGCTGGGCATCGAACTGCCGCGCAGCGTGCAGGAGCAGGCCGCAGCGCCGGTGCTGCGGCCGCTGGCCGCTGGCGACGCCCTGCAGGCCGGGGACCTGGTCTTCTTCAATACCCAGCAGCGAACCTTTTCGCATGTGGGCATTTATCTGGGTGAGGGCCGCTTCATCCATGCACCCCGCACCGGCGCCCAGATCCGCACCGAGAGCATCACGGCCGCGTATTGGTCGCGCCGCTACACGGGGGCTCGCCGGGCGGCGGCGATCGACGCCAATCCGTAGAAGCCCGCGTCGGTGGGGCCGCTGACGCCCGGGCAGCGCCGACTCGCAACCGGCACAATGGCGCGATGGGTGAGTCCGTGATTCCGTTGGCCGACCTGCGCTACACAGCGCCGGTGCCGGCCATCCCCGCGCTACTGCTGGAGCCCACAGGCCATCTGCACGACCGGCTGGATCGACCAATACGCGACTTGCGCATCTCGGTGACCGATCGATGCAACTTTCGCTGCGGCTACTGCATGCCCAAGTCGGTGTTCGACCGCGACTACGAGTTCCTTCCGCAATCGTCGCTGCTGAGCTTCGAGGAGATCACGCGCCTGGCGAGCGTGTTCGCCGCGCACGGCGTGACCAAGCTGCGGCTGACCGGCGGCGAGCCGCTGCTGCGCAGGCACCTCGAGCAGTTGATCGTCATGCTGACGGCGTTGCGCGGGGCCGACGGCCAGCCGCTGGAGCTGACCCTCACGACCAACGGCTCGTTGCTGGCGCGCAAGGCCGCGGCACTGAAGGCCGCCGGCCTGTCGAGAGTCACCGTGAGCCTGGACGCGCTCGACGATGCGGTGTTCCGGCGCATGAACGACGCCGACTTTCCGGTGGCCGACGTGCTCGCCGGCATCGACGCGGCGCGCGCCTGCGGACTGGCGCCGATCAAGGTCAACATGGTCGTGCAGCGCGGCGTCAACGACCACGAGATCCTGCCGATGGCGCGCCACTTTCGCGGCAGCGGCATCGTGTTGCGCTTCATCGAGTACATGGACGTCGGCGCGACCAACGGCTGGTGCATGGACCAGGTGGTTCCTTCGTCCCAGGTGCTCGACCGGTTGCAATCGTCGTGGCCGCTCGAGCCGCTGGCCGCCGGCGCGCAGGGCGAAACGGCCGAACGCTGGCGCTACCGCGACGGCGGCGGCGAGATCGGCCTCATCTCGAGCGTCACCAAGGCGTTCTGCCGCGACTGCAATCGGGCACGGCTATCCACCGAAGGCAAGCTGTTCACCTGCCTGTTCGCCAGCCGCGGCCACGACTTGCGCACGCTGCTGCGCAGCGGCCGCAGCGACCTCGAGATCGCGTCTGCGCTGCGCGAGGTGTGGCGCGCGCGCAGCGATCGTTACTCGGAATTGCGCGGAGCCGGCATCCCGTCGCCCGGCGACGAACGCCGCATCGAGATGCACTACATAGGCGGGTGAGCGGCCTTCACCGCACGCTCTGGACCCCCAGGTTCGCCAACTCGTCCGCCCGCTCGTTGCCCGGGTCACCGTTGTGCCCGCGCACCCAGTGCCAGCTCACGTCATGCTGCGCAGCCAGGGCGTCGAGCTGCTGCCACAACTCGACGTTCTTCACCGGCTTCTTGTCGGCGGTGCGCCAACCGCGTTGCTTCCAGTTGTGGATCCAGGTCGTGATGCCGTTCTTCACGTACTCGCTGTCGGTGTAGACCGCGACCTCACAGCGCTGCTTGAGCGCGGTCAACGCCTCGATCACCGCGGTGAGCTCCATGCGGTTGTTGGTGGTCTGGGCCTGGCCGCCGAACAACTCCTTCTGATGATCGCCCCAGCGCAGCAGCGCACCCCAGCCGCCCGGCCCGGGGTTGCCCTTGCAGGCGCCATCGGTATAGACCACCACCGGGCCGCTCATCGTGCGATGCCTCAGTCGACTTCGGAGGTTTCGCGGCTGCGGTGCGCCACCACCGCCGGCGCCGGCTGGGGCTTGAGCTTCTCGCGACGCGCCAGGCCGACCAGGCGCATGCCACGCACACGCTTGACCGCAATCACGAAGTACGCCGCCCCCAGCACCGGCCACCAGCGCTCGCCGACACCTTCGACCCAGGCCCAGCGGTCGAGCCACGCCTGCGAGCGCACCGGGGCGCGCCAGCAACCGAAGCGTGCCTGTTCGACCTCGAAGCTGAGCAGCCGCAACCAATCGCGCAGCCGCCAATAACCCATGAACTCCCCCGCGTGCGGCAGGTAGCGCGGCCGCTGCGAAAGCCCGAGCCGCTGACGCATCGAGCCCAGGCGCTGGCGCAGCCCCCACAGGCTGGTCGGATTGAACCCGACGATCACGACCCGCCCCTCTGGCACCAGGACGCGCTCGACCTCGCGCAGCGTTTCGTGCGGATCGCGCGCCAGCTCCAGCCCGTGAGGCAGCACCAGCAGATCGATGCTCTGGCTCGGAAATGGCAGCGCATCGAAGTCGCAGTGCAACGCCACCGGCACGTTGGGCGACTGCGTGGTGATGGGCTCCAGTGGCGCCGGCAGCTCCAACCGCTGCGGAACCACCAGCGAGTCTTGCGCGACCCAGCGGTGCGGCATGCGGTTGGCGCGCAGCGCGTCGAGCTGCGGCAGGCCCAATTGCAACGCGTGGAAACCGAACAGGTCGGCCACCGCGTGGTCGATGCGCGCCTGCTCCCAGTCGAGCAGGTAGCGCCCCGGCGGGCTGAGCAACCAGTTGGCGAACTCTATAATCGCGTCGTCTCGCGTCGTCATGCGTGTGATGGCGCCTCGCTGCGACGACAAGCCAATCGTCGCGTTGCCGGCTGCAGGTCACGTTGTCCTGCACCGGCGTTGTGGTGACCGCAGAGCATTCTAGTGACTCAGGGTATCTTGGGCCGCGATGGCCGCTCGTGCGTCGGGACCGCGGTGTCCGGCGGCGCCTTCGCTCGCATCGCCGCCAGCTTCGTCAACGCCGTGAATTACGCCCCGGACGATGGTGTGTGATGACCGGACAATGCGCGCGCGTGCCGGCATCCCCGTGGCGCGCTGGCCGAACCATTCGATTGCCGACCCTACCGTGCCGCGTGCATCGCCCCCGAACTTGTTGACCGAGTGCCCGGCCCCGCGGCAGCAGGCCGCGGCCCCCACGTGGCTCGCGGTGGCGATCGTCGCGCTGTTGGCGTGCGGTTGTGCCGTCACGCCGCCGGTGCCGGACGAGCCCAGCGGCGATGCCGCGGTGGCGGCGCTGCCCCCCGTTGCGGCGAGTTCGCCGGGCGCACCGACGGCGCCGGCAACCACTGCGTCCGCACCGGTTGCCGCGGTCCCGGCGTCGGCACCGGTCGCAGCGGCCGCACCAGCGGAAGCAGCCGACCCGCTGCGCCCCGAGACCCGCGTCGACTTCGACGACCCGGCCAGCCGCATCGACCTGTGGTCGCGCCTGCGCAGCGGCTATTCGCTGCCGACGATGAGCAATGCACGGGTGCGCAAGTGGGAGCAGTACTACGCCGAGCGCCCCGAGTACGTGGCCCGCATGACCGAGCGCGGCGGGCGCTACCTCTACTACGTCGTCGAGGAGCTCGACAAGCGCGGCATGCCGCTGGACCTCGCGTTGCTGCCCTTCGTCGAAAGCGCGTTCAATCCGCAGGCGATGTCGATTGCGCGTGCTGCCGGCATGTGGCAGTTCATGCCCTCCACCGGGCGCGTGTTTGCGCTCAAGCAGAACGCGTTCCGCGACGATCGCCGCGACGTGCTGGCCTCGACACGTGCCGCGCTCGATTACCTCGAGAAGCTGGCGGCCATGTTCAACGGCGACTGGCAGCTCGCGCTGGCCGCCTACAACTGGGGCGAGGGCAACGTGAAGCGAGCGCTGCAACGCAAGCGCGATCGTCATGCGCCCAGCGTCTACGAAAGCCTGCGCGGCATGCCGGCCGAGACGCGCGACTACGTGCCCAAGCTGCAGGCGGTGAAGAACATCGTCGCCAGGCCCGAGGCGTTCGGCCTGTCGCTGCCGGCGCTGAAGAACCACCCGTACTTCCTCAGCGTGGCGATCGAGCGCGACATCGACGTCGAGGTGGCGGCCGGCCTGGCGCAGATGGACCTGGAAGAGTTTCAGCAACTCAACCCCCAGATGAACCGGCCGGTGATCCTCGCTGCCGGCACGCCGCAGGTGCTGCTGCCGTACGACGCTGCCAACGCCTTCGTGCGCAACCTGGCGCGCCACCAGGGCCCGCTGGCCACCTGGACGGTGTGGGTGGCGCCCAAGACGCTCAAGCCCGCGGAGGCCGCCGAGTTGGTGGGCATGAGCGAGGCCGAATTGCGCGACGTCAACCGCATTCCGCCGTCGATGCTGGTGCAGGCTGGCTCCTCGCTGGTGGTGCCGCGCGACGAGGAATCGCTAGCCGACGTGCCCGAACACCTGGCGGAAAACGGCCATCTCGCGCTGGCGCCCGACACCCGCAGCTACCGACGCGTGACCTTTCGCGCCCCGCGCCGCGGCGACAGCGTGGCCGCAGTGGCACAGCGTTATCGCGTGCCGGCCGAGCATGTGGCGCTGTGGAACCACGTCGGCGTGGACGCCAGGTTCCGCAGCGGCCAGAACATCGTCGTGATGGTGGCGGCCAAGCCGGCGTCGACGCGCAAGGTCTCTGCCGCCGCTCGCAAGCCGGCCAACCTGGCCCCCAAACGGTAGCCTCAGCGCCGGTCGCTGAGCGCGTGCGCGATCGTCGACAGGTCGACGTACTCCAGCTCGCTGCCCACCGGCACGCCGCGCGCCAGGCGCGTCACCTTGATGCCGCGTGCGGCCAGGGCCTGCGCGATGAGCTGGGCGGTGGCCTCGCCTTCGGCAGTGAAGCTGGTGGCGACGATCACTTCCTCGAGCGCGGCGTCGGCGACGCGCTCGAGCAGCGGCGCGATGCCGATGTCGCGCACGCCCACTCCGTCGAGCGGACTCAAGCGACCCATCAGCACGAAGTAGAGCCCACGAAAGCTGCCGGTGCGCTCGAGCGCCGCCTGATCGGCCGGGGTCTCCACGACGGCGAGCAGGCGCGCGTCGCGCCGCGGGTCGAGGCAGATCGTGCACACGGCACTCTCGGTGAACGTGTGGCAGCGTTCGCAGTGCCGCACCTGGCTGTCGGCGGCCTGCAGCGCCGCCGCGATGCGGCGTGCGCCCTCGCGGTCGTGCTGCAGCAGGTGAAACGCCATGCGCTGCGCGGAGCGCGCGCCGACGCCGGGCAGGCGGCGCAACGCGTCCAACAGGTCCTGCAGCGCGCGCTCGGTCACACGCAGGTTCAGAACGGAAACTTCATGCCGGGGATCTGCGGCATGCCGGCGGTGAGCTTGCCCATCTTCTCCTGCGACGTGGCCTCGGCGCGGCGGATGCCGTCGTTGAATGCAGCGGCCACCAGGTCTTCGAGCATGTCCTTGTCGTCGCCGAGCAGGCTGGGGTCGATGCTCACCCGCTTGACGTCGTGGCGGCAGGTCATCGTCACCTTCACCAGGCCGGCGCCGGCCTGGCCTTCGACCTCGATGGTGGCCAGCTCTTCCTGGGCCTTGCGCAGGTTGTCCTGCATCGCCTGAGCCTGCTTCATCAGGCCGGCCAACTGGTTCTTCATCATGGTGTGGGGTTCCTTTGAACGGGCTTGATCGAGCCGGGCACGATGCGCGCCGTCTTGAACTGGGTCATCAGCTCGCGCACCACCGGGTCGCTGGTCATGGTCTGCTCGGCCTGCTGCTGCGCACGCGCACGCGCCGCGGCCTCGCGCAGTGCCGGGCTGTCGTTCGGCACGCCGTCGACCAGCTCCAGCTCCACCGGCTCGCCAAACACGGCCGCCACTGCGGTCTGCAACTTGTCGCGCAACGCCGGCGCGCGCAGCGACTCGCGTTCCACGCACAGCCGCCAGCGGGGGCCCTGCGGGCCGGCGGAAGACGCGACCCACTCGCTTTGCATCGCCAACTCGCGCACCAGGGCGCTGATCAGGCCGCGTTGCGCCATCGCGGCAACCAGGGCCGCCCAGCGTTCGCCGAGTTCGGTGGGCTGCAAGGCGGCGGGCGCCGCGACGGCGGCGCGTGCG
>DATDJF010000086.1:0-2983 GCA_036520715.1 Burkholderiaceae bacterium
GGCACGACCGGCGGCCTCCAGCTCTTACGAGGCTACACCGCCTACGAAACCCTCGACATTTACACCAAGCTGCCACTGGGCAGCACGCTCTTGGCGTTGTTGATGTCTCCGTACCTGGTCCTTCGCACCGTTTGGCGCTGCGCCCGGCAAACCCAAAGATGGCCATGGGCTGAGAACCAGCAGTACATGGATACGCCGCTTGTTGATCTCAGGTCGACGTTCAGGACTACTGTGGCACATGAGCGCAACGCTGACTGACCCGCCACCAAACGACGCCTTCCACGCTCGGTCGGGACCATGGCTAGAAGCGGCTGCTGACTGGCGTCATCAGTGAATGTCAGGTTATAGGAGCCGAGTTCGGTGGGTCGAGCGGCAAGCCGCGACCCACAGCGGCCGGTGGGGCCGCCGAAATGTTGGCGGCAAAGCCGACATACCCGATCAAATCCTGGCGAACACTCGATTCGAGGTCTTTGCGGCTTCCTGTGCAGCGTCAGGAGTCGGTGGCGACTACCTGCTTACTGGCAGTCCAGTTTCATGGAGCGTGGAGCCGGTCAGCCGTTGATCGCGTAGGCCGGCAACCGACCCGCCAGCGACGTCCACACTCCTGAATTGGCCGCCGCGAAGCGGTCGCCGACGCCGGCATTCCAGGGATGTGCGTGCATGACCCGCTGGCGGAAGCGCCATCCGAATGCGATGCGATAGGTGATGGCCGTGGCCTGCAACGGCCGCAATGTGCGTGCCTCTTCCCAATCGGCATCCGGCTCGGATAGGTAGGTCTGGCCCAACTCCTGGACGAGCACGCTCCGGCGCGCGAATAGGTTCATCAGGCGGGTGATGAGGGTGCAACAAGGTGTGCAACTCGTCGTGGGTGGGGGCGCACCCGCCTCGACGAAGCTCGGCACGCCAGCGCCTTGGCAGCATCCTTCTGACCGGTGCTGGACGGGGTATTCCGGTGCGGCGGCGATGGCGTCGCTGCGCAAAGCGCACTGAGTTTCGATTCACGCCTCGATCGCACGGCCGGGCTGGATGTTCAAGGCCATGTGCAGGTCGTCATAGGCGAGCACGGCGACGCTGGCATCAGCGCGGCGGGTGGCCTCGCGCAGCGGACGCCGCAGTGCGTCGGCAACCAGGAGCACGCAGGCGCGACCGGCGGACCGATCTTCCTCGGCGGCGCGCGCCACCGCATCGACCAGCGCCGCATCGTCCCACGGCGCCGCGGCGGCTTGCAGCCGGGCCTGCAGCGCCGACGCGAGTTCGTGCACATGCATCACACCGTCGCTCGACAGCGGTGCGCAGATGGCGTGGCGCAGTGCGTTGCGAATTTCGCGCTCGTAGCCCGCTGCGTCCAGGCGCAGCGAGGCCTCATCGGCCCCCGCTTGCGGCGACTGGTGGCCGCGCACGGCAAGCACGGCCTCGAGGATGGCGCGCAGATCGCGGATCGGCACGGCGTCGCCGAGCAGTGTGCACAAAAGCTCGGTCAACAGCGGCAAATCGAAGCGCTGGCGTGCAGCCTCGACCAGTACCGGATGTGCCTCGTGCAGCAGATCGAGCAGGCAACGCACCGCATCCGCGTCGAGCAAGTGCTTCGCCTCGGCCCGCACGACGGCGCCCAGCGCCTGCACGCGCGCGGCTCCGTCGCCGCTCTGCTCGGGCCAACGCGAGCCGTTGAGCCGCACCTGGAATCGGCCCGGCGTCAGCTGCGGATCGACGACGCAGCACAGCGGCGGCATCAGCAGGCCGAGTTCGTAGAACAAGACGTCATCCAGCGCCGGCAAAAGGGCCTCGGCCACGCCCACGGCCGGATCGAGGTGCGGCGCGGCGCCGAGCAGTTCGACGCGTCGTTCGGCATGGCGACCGCCGCTGCGCAGATCGGGGCGCGGCGTGGCCGCGGGCCGCGGCGCAGCGACGCTCGCCTGCGGGCCGATCGGTTGCGGCAGCGCCGCCGGGGGCCCATCGATCATCGCGACGATGCGCCCTTCGGCCGATCCGACCAGCTCGTCGCGCGCCAGCACGGCCAGCCGCGGGTACTCCAGGCCGACGAGGCGCTGCACGTAGCGGCGCACGCCCGCGTCATCGACCAGCACGGCAACATGCACCAGCCCGGTCACGCCGGCAACCGCGCTGCGCAGCGCGCCCAGCAGCGCTTCGGTTCGCGCCGGCTCGAATGCCACGTAAGGCATGGCGCGCTCGACGCGCAGCGCCGCGGCCACCTCCTGCTGCCAATGCGATGCCAGGTGCAGGTAGCGACAGTCGCTCTCGTTGCCCGGCAATAGCGGCTTGATCACCGGCAATTGGCGCGCCGCAACGACGATCGCCAACCTGTCCGCACCTGAGATGCGCAGCGCTTCGAAGCAGCGCACGATCGCCGCCAGTTCCGTCAACGGCACCTTCTCCTCGAGCAAGGTGTGCACGACGGCAACCAGAATGCTCGTCTCCAGCGGCGATGCACGCAGACGCGCAGCCAGGGTCGGCAACGCGCCGAGTTCGCGCAGCAGTTCGTCATGCCCGACGAAATCGGCCAGGACATCGCGCAGGGCCTGCGCCACCTCGTCCGCCAACCTGTCGGGCTGCGCCTGAGCGCCCTGCCGCACGGCACGCACCGTACCGCGGATCACCAACGCCGCCTCGTCGCTCGCAAGTCCGGCGTGGCCGGCCAGCAACTCGATGCGCGGAAAGGTCCAGCCATAGCTCAGCGTCAAGCCGATGCTGACGTTGGTCATGGCCTCCTCGAAAGAATGCGTGGCTGCGAGCTGCGCTCCCAGCCGCAACTGGACCGGTGCGGCCAAGGGCCGCCGCTGAAGCAGCGCGCCGCCATAGCGGCGCACGTCGTCGCGCCGTCGCGCCAGGCGGGTGCAGTGCGCCGCTGCCGCCGCGTCGTCCGCCGGCGCGGCCTGCAGCACCGCGATCACGGCATCGAGCGCCTGCACGCGCTGGGCCGGCGCATCGAGCAACGACGGCGAGCGCGCCAACTCGTCGAGTGCAC
>DATDJF010000087.1:0-7487 GCA_036520715.1 Burkholderiaceae bacterium
GACCTCCAAGCTTGTCGCTTCGCGCCTTCGCGCCCCCCCAGGGGGGAGCCGCCAGGCTTGGGGCGGCCCGGCGCCCGGCGTGTCGCGCTAGAAGGTTCGCGTGCCGGCGTACCGATACGAAGCCCTCACGGCCGCGGGCAAGTCGAGCTCCGGCTTGCTCGAGGCGGACAACGCCAAGGCGGCGCGTGCCCAGTTGCGCGCACAGGCCCTGGTCCCCCTCGAGGTCACGCAAGTCGCGGCGGGCAATGCGACCGAGGGCCGTGCCCGCTTCACGCGACGTGTGTTCAGCACCACGTCGCTCGCCGTGTGGACGCGCCAGCTCGCCGGCCTGGTCGTCTCCGGACTGCCGCTCGAACGCGCGCTGACGGCGCTCGGCGACGAGGCCGACGACCTGCGGCAGCGCGAACTCCTCGCGCACCTGAAGAGCGAGGTCAATGCCGGCGCCCCGTTCGCGCGCGCGCTGGCCAGCTCGCCGCGCGAGTTCGACGACGTGTACCGCGCCGTCGTCGCCGCCGGCGAACAAAGTGGTGCCTTGGGCACCGTGCTGGACAAGCTGGCCGACGACCTGGAGGAGCGCCAGGCGCTGCGCGCCAAGCTGCTCGGGGCCGCGCTGTACCCCGCCATCGTGTCGGGCATCGCGCTGCTGATCGTCATCTTCCTGGTCACCTACGTCGTGCCGCAGGTGGCCAGCGTGTTCGTCAACAGCAAGCGGGCGCTGCCGTTCCTGACGGTGGCGATGCTGGGCATCAGCGCGTTCGTCCGCCATTGGGGCTGGCTGGTCGCGCTGGGCGTGGCCGCCGGCGGCACGATGCTGTGGTTCTCGCTGCGCAACGAGGCCTTTCGCGAGCGTTTCGATGCCATGGTGCTGACCCTGCCGGTGCTCGGGCGCCTGGCGCGCGGCTACAACGCGGCGCGTTTTGCCGGCACGCTGGCGATGCTGGCCGGCGCCGGCGTGCCGATCCTGAAGGCGCTGCAGGCCGCCGCCGAAACGCTGGGCAACCGCGCCTTGCGTGCCGACGCGGTCGACGCGCTGGCGCAGGTGCGCGAAGGGGCGCCGCTGGCTTCTGCGCTGGCCGGCCGCAAACGGTTTCCCGGCTTGCTGGCGATGTTCGCGCGGCTCGGCGAGCAAACCGGCGAGCTGCCGGTCATGCTGGCGCGCGCGGCCAAGCAGTTGAGCGGCGAGGTGCAGCGGCGCGCGATGGCGCTGGCCACCATCCTCGAGCCGCTGCTGATCGTCGCCATGGGCGGCGTGGTGATGCTGATCGTGCTGGCGGTGCTGCTGCCGATCATCCAGCTCAACACCTGGGTCAAATAACCACCCTTGGGAGGGTGAACCGCGGCCGTTGGCGCGGCAACCCACACTGACGGCATGCCGGCGGTGCAATTGCGTGACATGTCGGGCGTTATTCAGGGTGACGGCGGGCGCGCTGTTTGCTTCAATGAAGCTGCGCCCATGGCGACGACATGGAGATCCGGCATGAAAAGCTCGCACGATCTGGTTCCGATGCGCGGTCGCGGCAACATCCCGATTGCCAAGATGCGTGCGGTCTACCGCTGCGACGATGTCGAGCGCCGCCTGACCAGGCTGCCGCCCAAGGAGCACGAGAGCCTGCGCGCCACCTACGAGCGCATGCTCGAAAAGGGCCCCGAGCGCTTCCAGGTCAAGCCGGCCGGCCTGCCGGCGATGGAACACCTGTACGACGAGCTGCCCAACTTCACCGAGGTGCTCGACGACGTCAAGCGCCAGCTCGCGCTGTGCCAGGACAGCCGCGACGCGCTCGAGATCACGCCGACGCTGCTGCTGGGGCCACCCGGCGTCGGCAAGACGCACTTCGCGCGGCAGTTGTCGGCGCTGCTGGGCACCGGCATGGGCTTCGTGTCGATGAGCTCGATGACGGCCGGCTGGGTGCTCTCCGGCGCCTCGTCGC
Organism: Burkholderiaceae bacterium; assembly: GCA_036520715.1. Lineage (GTDB taxonomy): Bacteria > Pseudomonadota > Gammaproteobacteria > Burkholderiales > Burkholderiaceae_C > JAEUPI01. The sequence continues at coordinate 1,929 of DATDJF010000087.1, forward strand.
AGTGGAAGGGCGCGCGCCCCGGCAAGGTGTTCGAAACGCTGGTCGACGGCCAGTACGCCAACCCGGTGATGGTGGTCGACGAGATCGACAAGGCCAGCGGCGAACACGCCTACGACCCGCTGGGTGCGCTGTACAGCCTGCTCGAGATCGACACCGCGGGCTCGTTCACCGACGAGTTCGCCGAGGTGGCGATCGACGCCAGCCAGGTGATCTGGATCGCCACCGCCAACGACGAGCACACGATACCCGAGCCGATTCTCAACCGCATGAACGTCTACCAGGTGCAGGCGCCGGATCCCGATGCGGCGCGCGGCATCGCGCTGCGGCTGTACGAGCGCATCCGCAACGGCCACGACTGGGGCGAGCGCTTCGAGCTCGAGCCCAGCGGCGCGGTGCTCGATCAGATGGCGGGCCTGGCGCCGCGCGAGATGCGCCGCGCCTGGATGACCGCATTCGGCAACGCGCGCCTCGACGACCGCGGCCGCATCGAGCTGCGCGACCTGCCCGCGCCGTCGAACAAGCGCACGCCGATCGGCTTCGTGCAGTAGCCGCCCGCCGCTACGCGCTGACCAAACCCACCGACGCCTGGCCGCGGCGCAACGTGTGCTTGCCGGCCTGCTTGCCGGCGTACATCGCCGCGTCGGCCCGCTTGAGCAGGCTCGCCGCATCGTGGCCATCGAGCGGAGCCAACGCGTAGCCGATCGTCAGCCCGACTTTGCACGGCTGGCCGCGCAGCACAAACGGCGCCGCGAAGGCCTCCAGCAGCTTTTGCCCCAGCCGGCGTGCGTCCTCGTCGCCCGGAAGGTCGGTGGCCATCACGACGAATTCGTCGCCGCCCAGGCGCGCCACCACGTCGCGGTGCCGCAAGGGCGCACGCAGCCGCTCGGCCACCGCCTTGAGCAACTCGTCGCCGGCATCGTGACCAAGCCGGTCGTTGACCGCCTTGAAGCCGTCGAGGTCCACCAGGTACACGGCCAGCAGTCGCGTCGGGCTGGCGCGCAGGACGGCGCTGGACAGCTCGACCTCCAGGCCGCGCCGGTTGGGCAGGCCGGTCAGCGGATCGGTGTGGGCCAGCGATCGCAGCGCCTCGCGCTCACGGTCGGCGCGTTCCGCGGCGTGGCGCAACTGTTCCTGACGCACCGCCAGCACCCGCTGCCACATCACCATCTCGATCAGCGAGCCGATCTGGAACGCGTGCTGCGTCCAGACGTTGGAGTCGACAAGGCCACGCTGCAGGGCAGCCATCACGACAATGCCCACTCCGTACAGGCTCCAGCCGATCAGCACGTACACCGACGCGCGGTCGCCGGCGCGCACGCGCGCCACCGCAGCGGGCAGACCCAGCACGATCGGCAGCGGCCCGAGCACGGCGCACACGAGCTGGGTCGTGCGCGAGTCGATCAGCCCGAGCGCGAAAGCCAGCGCCACGGCGCCGGCGGCGGCAGCAGCGGCACGCATCGCCAGCGACCAGCGCGGGTTGTATTGGGCCACCTGCAGCGTGCGCTCGAGAAACAGCAGCCCGCCCGCCACCGCAATCAACACCGACAGAACCCCTGTGCTGGCAGTCAGCCACGTGCTGTCGCCCCACAGGTGCTGCGCGCCGAGCCCGAAGTAGGCGAAGAAGAACACGGTCGTGCTGCCGACGGTGAGCCCGTACAGGGCGAACGTCGCGTCGCGCAGGCTCAGCCATTGCGCCACGCTGTAGATCAGCAGGCACAGCCCGATGCCGATCATCACCCCCTGCAGCAGTTGCACGCCGGCTTCGCGGTCGTGGTAGCGCTCGGCCTTGATCAGCACGATCGGCACGATCATCGAGCTGGTAGTCTGCACGCGCAGCACCAGTTCGTGTGGCTGCCCCGGCTGCAGAGCCAACGAGGCCACATGGCTGCGTGTCTTCAGCGGCCGCGCCTGAAACGGCTGGCCGTCGCCCAGCCGTGCCGACTGCAGTAGACGCCCGCCGGCCAGCAGATGCACGTCGACCCGGTCGAGCGACGCATGGTCGATGTCGAGCAGCCAGCGGCCGTTGCCGCTGGCCGCGGGCTCTAGGGCGATGTGTAACCAGACCACGCCGTGTTGCACGCCCAGGTTGGCGTGTCGCCCGCCGGGGCGCCGGAACTCCGCCCTGCGCGCCAGCACATCGTCGGGCGTCCAGCGCCCGTCGGGGTCGGCCAGCACGGTGACCGCCGGCCAGAGGTCGACCTCGCCGTCGGCATCGGCCGGTTGCAGCGCCGGCATCGGCTGCGCCCACGTCGGTGCGGCCAGCAGCAAGCCAAGCAGGCACAACAGGCGGCGAACGATCGTGGCCATGGCCTGATTAATGTCGGCCGCGCAGCCAGGCACTTGAGCCCCAACCCTATGATTGGGTGATGTCCACCACGCTCGAGGGCCGCCTCGTCGTCGCCATCTCGTCGCGGGCGCTGTTCGATTTCGAGGAGGAGAACCGCGTCTTCGAGGCCAGCGACGACCGCGCCTACATGCAGCTTCAATTGCAGCGGCTCGAGCAGCCCGCCCGCCCCGGCGTGGCGTTCTCGCTGGTCAACAAGCTGCTGGCCTTCAACCGGCCGGATCAGCTGGGCCCGGCGCATGCGCGGGATGGCGCAACGCAGCCGCGGGTGGAGGTGGTGATCCTGTCGCGCAACGACCCGGTGTCGGGCATGCGCGTGTTCCGCTCGGCGCAGCACTACGGGCTGCCGGTCCAGCGCGGCGTGTTCACGCGCGGCCAGAGCCCGTGGCGCTACCTCAAGCCGCTGGCGGCGCACCTGTTCCTGTCGGCCAACGAGGCCGACGTGCGCTCGGCCCTCGAAGCCGGCGTGCCGGCGGCGCGCGTGTATCCGCACAGCGCGCGCGCCACCGACCGCCATCCGAGCGAGGTGCGCATCGCCTTCGACGGTGACGCGGTGCTCTTTTCCGACGAGGCCGAACGTGTGTACCAGCGCGACGGGCTGGTGGCCTTCCAGCACCATGAAAGCCTGCACTCCGCCACGCCGCTGGCGCCCGGACCATTCAAGCCGTTGCTCGAGGCGTTGCATCAGTTGCAGCGCGAGCCGGCGCACGACATGCGCATCCGCACGGCGCTGGTCACCGCGCGCAGCGCACCGGCCCACGAGCGCGCGATCCGCACGCTGATGGACTGGCACATCGAGATCGACGAGGCGATGTTCCTCGGCGGCCTGTCCAAGGGCGAGTTCCTGCGCGAGTTCGAGCCCGACTTCTTTTTCGACGACCAGACGCGCCACGTCGAATCGGCCAGCGCCCACGTGCCGGCCGGGCACGTGGCGGCGGGGCTGGTCAACCCGTGATGCGTTCGGCTGGCGCGCCCGCCGGCGCTCGGGCCACGGCGGGCGCAGGGGTGTAGCGCCGCAGCGCCTCCAGATCGATCACCCGCACGCCGCCGTACTCGACCCGGATCACGCGCGCATCCTGCAGCGCGTGCAGCGCCTGGTTGACACGCTGGCGCGACAACCCCACCAGGTAGCCCAGCTCCTGCTGCGTGATGCGCAGCAGGTCGCCGACGCCGGGGTACAGCACCGGGTGGAACAGCGAGGCCAGGCTGCGTGCCACCCGCACGTCGGGGTCGCTCATGCGGTCGATCTCGCGCGCGGCGATGAACTGGCCCAGCCGCTCGTTGAGCTGGCGCATCACGAAGCGGTTGAAGCCGATCGAGCGGTCGATCAGCCAGTCGAAGGTCGGCACCGTGATGCCGGCCACCACGCTTCGTCGCAAGGCCTGGATGTTGTAGCGATACGGCTCGTGCTTGAGCACCGTGCCTTCGCCGAACCAGCCGCCGGGCGGCAGCCCGGTGAAGGTGATCGGCATGCCGAGCTCGCTGTCGTTGCTCATCTTCAGCAGGCCGTCGATGAGTCCGAACCAGAAAGTCACCGGCCGGCCGACGCGGCAGACGAACTCGCCGGCCTCGGCGTTGAGCACACGCAGGTCGGCCGCCACGACGGCCGCCTCGTCGGGCTCGAGCGTGCTCATCCACGGCACGCCTGCGAGCTCGGCGGCGGTGGGCGCCCGCGATCGGGCCAGCAGGGCAGAGGCAGAAGACGACGACGCGGCAGCCACTGGGGTAAGACCGATGGGGATGGACCCTAGGATTGTCGTCAGACCGACAACTCGGCGTCAAACTTCCTCCTAGCATCGCGGTCCGATCGCTGAAGGACCGGCTGCGATGCGAGCAGCCGGGCTCTGAGCCTTGCCGGGAGCGCCAGTCCATGCAGCAGACCTTTCCCCAGATGATGTGGGCCCACGCTCAGCAGCGCCCCGGCGCCCCGGCGCTGCGCGAAAAGAGCTTCGGCATCTGGCAGACGATCAGCTGGGCCGAGCTCGGCGCGCAGGTGCGCCACCAGGCGTGCGGGCTGGCCGAGGCGGGCCTGGCTCGCGGCGAGCACGTGGTGGTGATCGGCGAGAACCGGCCGCGCCTGTACGCATCGATGCTGGCCGTGCAATCGCTGGGCGCGATCCCGGTGCCGCTGTATCAGGATGCGGTGGCCGGCGAGTTCGTGTTCCCGATCAACAACGCCGAGGTTCGTTTCGCCATCGTCGAAGACCAGGAGCAGGTCGACAAGATGCTCGAACTGCGCGCCCAGTGCCCGCAGCTGGCACGCATCTGGTACGACGATCCGCGCGGGCTGCGCCACTACGACGAGCCGGGCCTGGCATCGCTGGACAGCCTGGTGAATGCCGGCAGCGCCTATGACGCGGCACACGCCGGCTTCTACGACGCCGAGGTCGCAAAGGCCGACGTGCACGACGTGGCGGCGATGTTCTTCACCTCGGGCACCACAGGCAACCCCAAGGGCGTAGTGCACACCCACTTCACGCTGCTCGACCGCGCCGCCGCCGGCAAGGCGTTCGACAAGCTGACCGAGAACGAGGAAGTGCTGGCCTACATGCCGCCGGCATGGATCGGGCAGAACATCTTCAGCTACGCGCAGTGGCTGGCCTGCGGCTACATCGTCAACTGCCCCGAGTCGGCGGCCACCGTGATGATCGACCTCAAGGAGATCGGCCCGACCTACTACTTCGCGCCGCCGCGCATCTTCGAAGGGCTGCTCACCAGCGTGACGATCCGCATGGAGGACGCGTCGCGCCTGAAGAAGTGGCTCTATCGCGTGTGCATGTCGGTGGCGCGCCGCGTCGGGCCCGCGCTGATGGACGGCAAGCCGGTCGGCCTGCTCGATCGCATCAAGTACCGGCTCGGTGACTGGTTCATCTTCGGCCCGCTACGCAACACGCTCGGCTTCTCGCGCGTGCGTGTGGCCTACACCGCCGGCGAGGCGATTGGCCCCGACCTCTTCACCTTCTACCGCTCGATCGGCATCAACCTCAAGCAGCTCTACGGCTCCACCGAGACCGCGGTGTTCGTGTGCCTGCAGCCCGACCACGAGGTCAAGGCCGACACCGTGGGCGTGCCGATCGCCGGCGTCGAGATCAAGGTGGACGAATCCGGCGAGATCCTGGTCAAGAGCCCCGGCCTGCTGAAGGCGTACTACAAGAACCCGCAGGCCACCGCCGAGGTGCTCACGGGCGACGGCTGGTACCACACCGGCGACGCCG
>DATDJF010000088.1:0-43496 GCA_036520715.1 Burkholderiaceae bacterium
ACTGCCGGCACGGGCCTAGTGTGGCGGGCGGCGCCCGCGCGTGGCATGGGGCAGCGCGCTCTTCCATCGAGACTGGGGAGTGAATGGCTCACGGCATCCCCTTGCGCACGTCGAGGTGCCGTGCGGGCGTGCATTGGCGCACGGTCGAGGCCGACGGCGCACAGGTGCGACGCGCCTGAATCTCCCAGATCTCACGGGCGCAGGGTCTGCGCCGATTCATCCCACCGGTTGTCGCGACCGTTTGCGCGAACCAGCCCTTCCACCTTCCTGGCGACATCGCGGCTCACCAGCTGCTGCAGCGCGAGCCGCAGGTCAGGATGCTTGTCGATGAATTGGCGCAGACTGCCGATTGGCCAGCTCAGGTAGCGACCCGCCTCGCAAAAGCGCGCGTCGACCGGCGATGGCTCGCCCACCAGCGCCAGCGCGGTGCCGACCACCTGGCCTGGCGGGATCGTGCCGACCAGGTGTTGTCCGCGCGTGACCTCCACTTTGCCGGCCACCGCCACCGCGAGCGACGCCACGCCCTCGCCTTGCTTGAGCAACTGATCGCCCGGCGCGGCGTCTTTCCATTCGCCGACCATCGCGAGCGACAGGAACTCGCGCGGCCGCAGCGAGCTGAATGACAGGTCGTAGAGTTTTTGCTCCTCCGGTCCCAGCACCACCGGCCGGCGCTCGGCGTAGATGCGCGCGATCTGCACCAGGTTGATCGCAGCGAACACCGAGCCCCAGAGCACCGGCGGCCACAGGATCTGCGGCTGCCACAGGTAGTACGGCATGATGATGAACGCGGCGCCGACCGCGAACCAGCGCAGCCACAGCATGTCGCGCACCGAGTACGACACCAGCAGCAGCAGGTTCGATGCGTGCGCGAGGTAGTCAGCAGCTTGAAGCGTCATGAAAGGCTCCTGTCACGCGGCGCGCGGTGATTCACGCCGCGCCACGATGCTGCGCAGCAATCCACGATCCTGTGACCCGCCTCGGATCGAAAATGATCGTAACGATCGTCCGGCCGTGCACCGGTGTGCGCCAGGCGTCAGAACCAGGTCTCGAGCTGAACGCCCCAACTGGTGCCGCGTGTGCGGCCATCGCCGAGCCAGGTCAACCCAAGGGGGCCCGCGGCGGCGTTGGCCGCGTCGTTCCAGTGGGCTGCGGTGACGTACAGGCGCAGTTCGGGCCGGTCCAGAAGCCTGGGCCCGTCGACCAGGTGGGTGCGAAGGTCAGCTTGGCGAGCCGCTGCGTGGCCGAGCCGTCGGGGCGCTTTTCCATGTAGCCCGATTCGGCCACCAGCTTGACGTGCGGCGTCACCGCATACGACACGCGGCCGCCGATCGACAACTCGGCATACCGTGCTGCGACGCCGTTGGGCACGTCCTGGCCATGGCGGCCGAACAGCGCGACCACCTGCCCGCCGAGTGCGCCTGATTACCAGGTCAGGCTCTCGACCAGTCGCCATTGCCTGACGTGCGGGCTGGCCGTCATGGTGCCGAAGTTGGCGTCCAGGCCGGCCGACCCTTGCGCGAGCTGCAGCCACGCGGTGTGGCGGCCGCCGATGGCGTGCCACGCGCCGTCGTGCTGCACGCTCAGGCCGAAGCCGCTGGTGCCGCTCGCGCCGGTGAGGGTGTCGTCGCGGCCGCGCGTGAACGCGGTGGTGATGCGCAGCGTGCCCGCCGCGCCGAGCGTGATCGCGCGCAGGTCGATGTTGAGGCGGCGGCCGGCGCGGTCCGACGGGGTGTCCTGCGGGGCTGCGCGGGCGTCCAGCTCGCTGCCGAAATACGCGACTCCGAGCTTGGCACCGGCCAGCGCGATCTCGTCGGCGCCCAAGCCCGCGCCGTCCATGCGCACGAACCAGGTGTCGAGGACGTGCACACCGGCGCGGCCGTGAAAGCGCTTGCCGAGCCACAGCTTGAGGTTGCCCGTGCCGCCGAGGCCGGTGCTTTCGACGTAGGCCTGCTCGAGTTGTGCGCTCCAGGCCGCGTCGCCTGCGCCGGGATGCTGCAGGTTGACCATCGCCATCGCGCGGTGGGTCGTGCCGTGCGCGCTGACGGCATGCGCCAGGCCGAGCTCGCCGTAGAAGTCGCACTCGTTGCCGAGCCGATAGTGGCCGCCGGAGATCGCCAGGTCGTAGCAGGTGCGCTCGGGTTCGTCGGCCTTGCCCGAGCCCGCGCGCACGTAGCCCTCGGTGTCGAGCGCGCAGACGGGCAGGCTGGACAACGCGCACAGCACGCGCACCGCGTGGTCGCGGAGCAACCGACCGGATCCTCGTTGAACGTGCTGCACCAGACCCCCAGCCCATTCTGGCCTGTCGAAATTCGCCTTGTTCATTCGTCGAAGGGGATGACCCACGAGAATTCGCCCATGACCGACAGCCACCACCGAACCTCCGACTCCCGCAAACGCTGGCTGGCCCTGATGGTGCTGTGCCTGGGCGTGCTGATGATCGTGCTCGACACCACGATCGTGAACGTCGCGCTGCCGTCGATCCGCTCGGACCTGCAGTTCACCGAGACCTCGCTGGTCTGGGTGGTCAACGCCTACATGCTCACCTTCGGCGGCTTTCTGCTGCTCGGCGGCCGGCTGGGCGATCTGTTCGGGCATCGCAAGCTGTTCCTGCTCGGCATCACGCTGTTCACGCTGGCCTCGCTCGCCTGCGGCCTGGCGCCGGGCCAGGCCTGGCTGATCGCCGCGCGCGCGGTACAGGGCCTCGGCGGTGCGGTGGTGTCGGCGGTGGCGCTGTCGCTGATCATGAATCTGTTCACCGAGCCGGCCGAGCGTGCCAAGGCGATGGGCGTCTACGGCTTCGTCTGCGCCGGCGGCGGCAGCATCGGCGTGCTGCTCGGCGGCCTGCTGACCGGCGCCTTCAGCTGGCACTGGATCTTCCTGGTCAACCTGCCGATCGGCGTGGTGGTCTACGCGCTGACGTTGTCGCTGCTCGACAAGGGCCACGGCACGGCGTCGGGCGAGCCGCTCGACGTCGCCGGCGCGGTGACGATCACGCTGTCGCTGATGCTCGCGGTGTACGCCATCGTCGGCGGCAACGAGGCCGGCTGGGCCTCGCCCGCCACGCTGGGCCTGCTCGGTGCCGCGGCGCTGTTGCTGGCGGGGTTCATCGCGATCGAGTCGCGCGTGTCGCACCCGCTGATGCCGCTCACCTTGTTCCAACTCCGCAACGTGGCCACCGCCAACGTGGTGGGCGTGCTGTGGGCGGCCGCGATGTTTGCGTGGTTCTTCATCTCGGCGCTGTACATGCAGCTGGTGCTCGGCTACAGCCCGATGCAGGTGGGCCTGGCGTTCCTGCCGGCCAACCTGATCATGGCCGTCTGTTCGCTCGGCATTTCGGCGAAGCTGGTGATGCGCTTCGGCATCCGTGGCCCGTTCATCGCCGGGTTGGGGCTTGCCGCGATCGGGCTGGCGCTGTTCGCCCGTGCGCCGGTGAATGGCGGCTTCCTGCTCGACGTGCTGCCCGGCATGCTGCTGCTCGGGCTCGGCGCCGGCATCGCCTTCAACCCGGTGCTGCTGGCCGCGATGAGCGACGTTGCACCCAGCGAGTCGGGGCTCGCCTCGGGCGTGGTCAACACCTCGTTCATGATGGGCGGCGCGCTCGGCCTGGCCGTGCTCGCCAGCCTGGCCGCCGCGCGCACCGAGGGCTTCACAGCGGCGGGCGCGGCGCCGCTGGTGGCGCTCAACGGCGGCTACCAGGCGGCGTTTTTCGTGGGTGCGCTGTTCGCGCTGGCAGCGTGTGCGATCGGTGCGCGGTTCTTTCGCACGCAAGCGGCCGCGGTGGTCGCCGATCCGCACGCCACGGCCGACGACGGCAGGCTGGCCCGCCCGGACGGGCTGGAGCGACACTAGCGGCGATTCGCATCGTTGTACCCATAGACCGCATTCGTCATCTCGAGGACACCATGGCCCAGCACGAACACACCTATCGCGTGCAAGTCGAGTGGAGCGGCAACCGCGGCACCGGCACATCGAGCTATCGCGACTACGGGCGCGAGCACGTCATCCGCGTGGCCGGCAAGCCCGACATCGCCGGCTCGTCGGACGTGGCGTTCCGCGGCAACGCCGATCGCTGGAACCCGGAAGACCTGCTGGTCGCCTGCGCTTCGGCCTGCCACCAGCTGTGGTACCTGCACCTGTGCGCCGATGCCGGCATCGCGGTGCAGCGCTACGTCGACCATGCCGTCGGCACGATGGTCGACACCGACAGCGGCCACTTCACGCGCATCGTGCTGCACCCGCACGTGGTGATCCGCGCCGGCGACGATGGCGAGCTCGCGGCGCGGCTGCATCACCAGGCGCACGCCAGGTGCTACGTCGCCAACTCGGTGAATTTTCCGATCACTTGCGAGCCGGTGATCGAGCACGCGCCCGCATGAGCGCGGTGCGTCAGCGTTCCCACCAGGGGTTCGATACGAACGGCGTGTCGGCGTCGACCCACTCGCCGATGCGCGGCGTGACCACCTCGACGCGATTGGCGCGCGCCGCCGCCAGCGTGCGGCGGATCGGCTCGTCCCAGGCGTGGAACGCGAGGTTGAAGGTGGCCCAGTGCTCCGGAAAGAGGCGCCGTGCGCGCACGTCGCGTGCCGCCCGCACAGCGTCTTCGGCGCTCATGTGGATGTCCAACCACGGCGCGCCGGGGCCGTAGGCACCGACCTTGACGAAGGCGAGGTCGAACGGACCGTACTGCTCGCCGATCTTGCGAAAGTGATCCGAGTAGCCGCTGTCGCCGCTGACGTAGAAGCGGTGGCGCGCGCCGATCACCGCCCACGAGGTCCACAACGTGGCGTTGCGGTCGCCGAGGCTGCGACCGGAGTAATGGCGGCACGGCGTCGAGACGAAACGCACGCCGCCGAGCGCCTGCTCCTGGCCCCACTCGAGCTCGCGGATGCGCTGCGGCGCGACGCCCCAGCGCTCGAGGTGCGCGCCGATGCCCAGCGGCACGAAGAACACCGTCTCGCGTTGCGCCAGATGTTGCACCGTGCGCATGTCGAGGTGGTCGTAGTGGTCGTGCGTGATCAGCACGGCGTCGATCTTGGGCAGATCGGCCAGCGCGATCGGCGGCGCATGAAAACGCTTCGGTCCGAAGTCGAACGGCGAGGCGTAGTCCGAGAACACCGGGTCGATCAGCAGGCGCACGCCGTCGATCTCGGCATACAGGCTCGCATGGCCGATCCAGAACGCGCGCAGCCCGGGGTTGGGTGATGCCGCGAAACTCTGCGCCGTCAGGCGCGCCACCGGGATCGGCGCCTGCGGCTCGCGCACTTCGTCGCCGAAGAACGTGCCCTTGAACAGCAGCCACGCATAACCCCAGGTGTACGCCGCCGGCGGCAGCGGGTTGACGAAGGCGCCGTCGCGGTAGTGTGGGTTGGCACGCGCGCGGGCGAGACGCTCGCCCGTGAGTTCGCCACCGAATTGCGGCAGCCGCAGCACCAGCGGCGTGGCGATCGCCACCACGGCGATCAGCACGATCACCGCGATGCCGATGAACCGCCAGACGCGGCGTCTGCTCATCCGGCGCTGCGGTCAGCGAGCCCGCTTCGCGCCGGACATTGGGCCTCTCGTCGCATTCGCCCTCAACTCTTGTGATGCACCGGCGCCAGAGCGTACACCGGCGTCGGGATGTGCTCCAGGCGCGCCTTCAGCTGCAGCGCCAGGCACAACGAGTAGTGGCGGTTCTGGTGCAGGTTGCCGCCCTGCATCCACAGGTTGGGCACCTGCGTGGGCTTCCACATGTTGCGCAACTCGCCTTCCCACGGGCCCGGGTCTTTGGTGGTGCCCGAGCCCAGGCCCCACACCTTGCCGAGCTTGTCTGCGGTGGGCTTGTCGATCAACTGCTCGACCCAGCCGTTCATCGAGCCGTAGCCGGTGGCCCAGACGATGAGGTCGGCCTTCAGCTCGCTGCCGTCGCGCATCGTGAGGCCGCTGTCGGTGACGCGTTCGATGACGCCGTTCTTCAGCTTGACGCTGCCGTTGGCCACCAGCTCGCTGCCGCCGACGTCGATGTAGTAGCCCGAGCCGCGGCGCAGGTACTTCATGAACAGGCCCGACCCGTCGTCGCCGAAGTCGAGCTGGAAGCCCACCTTCTCGAGGCGCGAATAGAACTCGGCGTCGCGCTCCTTCATCTGCTGGTACACCGGCACCTGCAGCGGCGGCAGCGCCTTGTACGGCAGCGACGCGAAGATCAGGTCAGCCGTCGCGGTGTCGATGCCCGACTTCACCGCCGCCTCGGAATACAGCCCGCCGAGCGCCAGATCCATCAACGACTCGCTGCGCGCCACGTGGGTGGTCGAGCGCTGCACCATCGTGACCTCGGCGCCGTGTTCCCACAGGTCGGCGCAGATGTCGTGCGAGGAGTTGTTGGAGCCGACCACCACGGCGCGCTTGCCGCGCCAGGCATCGCCGCTCCTGTACTGGCTGGAGTGCATCTGCGTGCCCTTGAAGCTGCTCATGCCGGGGTAGCTGGGCAGATTGGGCACCGCGCTCATGCCGGTGGCGAACACCAGGTGCTTGGGCTTGAGCGTCACGCTCTCGCCCTTGTGCTGCACGGTGACGCTCCATTCCTGCTTGGTGTCATCCCAGCGTGCGCCCTTGCACTCGGTGCTCGGCCAGTAGTTGACCTCCATCAGCTTGGTGTAGCTCTCCAGCCAGTCGCCGATCTTGTCCTTCGGGCTGAACACCGGCCAGTCGTCGGGGAACGGCATGTACGGCAAGTGGTCGTACCACACCGGGTCGTGCAGGCACAGGCTCTTGTAGCGGTTGCGCCAGCTGTCGCCAGGCCGCGCATTCTTCTCGACGACGATCGCCGGCACGCCGAGCTTCTTGAGCCGCGCGCCGAGAATGATGCCGGCCTGGCCGCCGCCGATCACCACCACGTAGGGCTGCTTGGCAAAGCCGAGCGTGCGCTCTTCGTCCTGCCGCGCTTCGAGCCAGCTCTTGCGATCCTTGTACGCGCCGTGCTCGACGCCCTTGATGCGGTTCTCGCGCTTCTTCTCTTCGAAGCCCTTGAGCTCCTGCAGCGTGGTCAGCAGCGTCCACGCCTTGCCGCCGATCAAGCGCAGCTGGCCGCGGCCGCGGCCGGTGGCCGTCTCGAACGTGAACCAGCCTTCGGTGACGCCGTTGGCCTCGCTGCCTTCGCCTTGAATGGCGAAGTTCGACGGCTTGGCGTTGGGCATCGTGGCTTCGAGCATCGCCTGGATCTGCTGCGGGCCTTCCGCGGTTTTGAGGTTCCAGGTGAACGACACCAGGTCGCGCCAATACGACTCGTCGCCGAACATCGAGGTCGCGCGGCCGTATTCGCTGCGCGCGAGCGCGGCGCCGAAGTCGGCCAGCCACGACGAGATCTGTGCGGTGGGCGTGCTCATGGGCTTGTCTCCTGCAGTGCCGGGCGCTCGGCGCGGCCGGACGCGCACTCTATGCCGGCCGGCGATGCGGCGCCAAGCCCATTGCGTCGGGGCGGACAAAACGCCGTGGGGCGGCGTCCTACGCCCGATCGTGCCGCCGGCCCACAACGGCCGATGACAGTCAAGCCTATGGTGCGTTTGCCATCCACATCCAACCAAGGAGCACATCATGGGCAAATACGTCATCGCCTGGTTTCTGGGGGTGCCGGCCGTGGTGCTGGTGCTGGCGTACCTCGTGTTCAACTGAGCGCGGGAATCCAAAGCCCCTTTCCTGGACGCATGTAGTTCGTTGTTCGGACCACAGGTCTAAGCTCGTGCCCCTGTGTTGATGCAGGAGGCTCGCATGACCGACAGAGCGACACCGGTACTGTTCATCCACGGCTTGTGGCTGCACGCCAGCAGTTGGGCGCCCTGGGTCGACGTGTTTCGCAACAGCGGCTACGAGCCGGTGGCGCCCGGCTGGCCCGGCGAGGGCAACACGGTGGCAGAGGCGCGCGCCAAGCACGACCGGGTGGCGAACAAGGGTGTCAACGAGCTGGTGTCGTTCTTCGGCGCCATCGCCAACGAGTTGCCGTCGCCGCCGATCCTGATCGGCCACTCCTTCGGTGGGCTGATCGCCGAGCGCCTGCTCTGCGAAGGCATCGGCCGCGCCGCGGTGGCCATCGACCCGGCCCAGATCAAAGGCGTGTTGCCGCTGCCGCTGGCGCAGTTGCGTGCCACGCTGCCGGTGCTGGCCAACCCGCTGAACATCAGCAAGGCAGTGGCGCTGACCAAGTCGGAGTTCCGCTTCGCCTTCGGCAACGCGATTCCGGTCGAGGAGTCGGACGTCCTGTTCGACCAGTGGACCATTCCTTCGCCGGCGCGGCCGCTGTTCGAGGCGGCGCTGGCCAACTTCAACCCCAACGCGCCGACCAAGGTCGACACCGCCAACAGCACGCGCGGCCCGTTGCTGCTGATCTCCGGCACCGCCGACCACGCGGTGCCCGATGCCACCACGCAGGCGACGTTCAAGCTGTACCGCCACTCGCTGGCGGTGACCGAGATCAAGCAGTTCGAAGGCCGCGGCCACTCGTTGACCATCGACCATGGCTGGCCCGATGTCGCGCGTGCGGTGCTGGCGTGGCTGAGGGAAAAGGGCCTGTGACCAGCGTTCGCTGCCTGCCCTGATGCGCCGCCGGCTCCGCGCCGGCGGCTTTGCGTCAGGTCCGTGAGGCTTGCGGTGCCGCGGCGCCCTCGAGCGCTGTGGTGCCCGGCTCGCCGTCGCCGGCGCGCGCCACTTCCTGCGCCTGGCGCTGGCGCAGCACCACCCGATCGCCGGGCGTGCGGTCGAGCAGCAGGCGCGTGACGTCGGGACGCGCATAGTGCCCGGCCGGGTCGGCCGCCGCCTTGGCCAGCGAGATCATTCCGAGGTCGATGTCGGCATAGACCAGGCCTTCGGTCTTCTCGGGCAGCGGCTCGTGCATCAACTGGCCGTCGGGCGCGTAGATCGCGGCGAAGCCGCCGCCTTCGAGCAGGAGCTGCTTCTTCGTCGGGTCGTCGCCGCACAGCGCGCCGATCATGTCCTTGCTGACGGTGGCGCACGGCGCGATCACGAAGCACTGGCCTTCGACCGCGTAGATGCGACTGGCAGCGTTGTTGACCTCGGGCCCGAGCGCATAGGCGCCGCCGCGGTACAGCGAGAAGCTCGGCCACGACGCGATGTGCACCTGCTCGTCCTGCGCGTACATCGCGTACTTCGACAGCGGCTGCAGGTGCTCCCAGCAGCACAATGCGCCGACCCTGCCGAGCGCGGTGTCGTGCACCGCGAGGTCGCTGCCGTCGCCCTCGCCGAACACCGTGCGCTCCACGTGCGTGGGCTTGAGCTTGCGCCGCTGCGCCACCGTGGCGCCATCGGCGTCGATGATCCACTGGCCCATGTAGAGGCTGCCGCCGCGTTTTTCGCTGTGGCCCATCACCACCATGATGTTGTGATCCTTCGCCGCCCGGCTGATGCGCTCGGCCTCGCGCGAGCCGTAGACCAGCGAGTTGTCGTGGTAGCGCTGGATGAACTGCATGCCCCAGGCCGGCGAGTCGAGCCAGATGAACCAGGGGTAGCCCGGCAGCCAGGTCTCGGGAAACGCCACCAGCTTGGCGCCTTGTTTTGACGCCTCGCCGATCAACTGGATCGCCTTGTCGATCGACGCGTCGAGGTCGAGGAACATCGGTGCCGCCTGGACGGCGGCGACCTTGTACTTCGGGTGTGCGGTGCTCATCGATGGGCTCCTGGTGGACGTGGACGGGTCGCCGATGCTAGGCAGCCGCCACGCGCCCGGCTTGTCTGGGCGTGGCGCGGCTCTTGACCCAGCGTGGCGGCGAGTGCGCTTGCGTGCGCGGCCGGCGCGCCGTAAGGTGCCGCCATGTCGCAGTTGCTCACCACCGCCGCCGTCGAGCCCGCCCGCCAGCTCGCCTACTGGACAGAGATGGTGTGCGATACCTACGTGCAGCTCGATTGCGACGCCGCGGCCGACGCACACACGATCGAAGGCGAGATCGCGGTCGACCAGCTCGCGACGCTGCAACTTTCGCGCGTGACCGCCACCGCGCAGCACGTGCGGCGCACGCCGGCGCGCATCGCATGGGCCAGCGAAGACTACTTCCTGGTCAGCATCCAGGCGCACGGCGAGGGCGCGGTGGTGCAGGACGGCCGCCATGCCCGGCTTGCACCCGGCGACTTCGCGCTCTACGACAGCACGCGCCCGTACGAGCTGCACTTCGACGGCCCGTTCCAGCAATACGTGCTCAAGCTGCCGGGGCCGACGCTGCGCACCGCGCTGCGCGACACGCACCGCCTCACCGCCACGTCGGTGAGCGGCGCGCGCGGCGCCGGCCACCTGATGATCGGCATGATCCGCACGCTGGCCGCCGACATTCACACGTTGGCGCCCGAGTCGGCGGTGGCGGTGGCCGACAGCGTGACGCAGATCCTGATCGCCGGGCTGTCGGCGCTGCCGGCGGCGCGGCGCCCGGCGCTGTCGAACCTGACGGCGCTGCACCGCGAGCAGATCAAGGCCTGCGTGCGTGCGCGCCTGCGCGAGCCGGGCCTGAGTGTGGCGGCGATCGCCGCTCAACTGCGCTTGTCGCCGAGCACGCTGCATCGCGCCTGGGCCGGTGAGCCATGTTCATTGGCCGACTGGATCTGGGCGCAGCGGCTCGATGCCGCACGGCGCGACCTCTGCGACCCGGCGCTCGCCGCGCGCAGCGTCAGCGAGATCGCGTTCGCCTGGGGCTTCAACGACGCGGCGCACTTCAGCCGCGCGTTTCGCGCGCGCTTCGGTTGCTCGCCGCGGGCATTGCGAGCGTTGGGCGGCCCCGCCGCATGAGCGGCTCCCGAGGAAGCCGCCCGAGCTGCTGCATCACCCCGCGTGCCGTGCCCGTGCGTCGTGGATGGCCCAGTCCTGCACGTCCTGCGAATGCTGCATGCGCAACGCCGCTTCCACCGTCTCGTGGCCATGGTTGACCAGCGACGCCTGCTGCGCGGCGAGGTCGGCCTGCGCTCGTTCGAGTTGTGCGGCTTGCACGGGCGTCAGGTGGCCTGAGCGCAAGCCCTGCGCGATCCAGCGCTGCTGCTCGGCATCACGCAACGCGGCCACACGCAGGTGCAGACGGTCGAGCGCGTCGGCCTGCGCGTCGTGCAGGCGCGCGGCTTCGGCGTCGTGCACGGCGGCCGACAGCAGGCGCGCGCTATCGGCGAGATCGTCCCGCCGCGCCGGCGCGGCCTCCAAGGCGCTGGCCTGCGCACGATAGAGATCGGCCACCTGGGTCTGCAGCGTGGCCGCCTGCTGCGGCGACAGCCTGCCGTGGCCGAGGTCGGCCGCCACCCGTTGTTGCGTGGCGGCGTTGTGCGCCGGCGTGTGCGCGAGCGCCGGGCGGGTGGCCGCGGGCTGCGTGGTTGCAGCCTGTGCGCTCAGCGTGGTGGTGACGATGGCCGCAGCCAGCGCCAGCGACGTGACGATGAATCGGTTCGACATGATTTTTCTCCTGACTGGGACTGAAATGCCGGGCCGCGTGAGCAGCCCGGGCCTGTGCCGTGTCAGCCGAGGTCGACTGGCACGAAGATCTGCTGGCCGTCGCGTGCGATCAGCAGCGCCACGTGCTTGGGCTGCCGACGCATCACGTCGCGCACCTGATCGATCCCGTTGACCGGTTTGCCGTTGAGCGCCAGCAGCACGTCGCCGGCCTGCACGCCGGCGGTTTGCGCGGGCCCGCTGACCTGCTCGATCAACAGACCATGGTCGACACCGGCTTCGCGCATTTCGTCGCGCTGCAACGGCCGCACCGCGAGGCCGAGCGCGCCGCGCTCCGCCGTCGCCGCGCTGGCCTTGGCTTCGACTTGCGCCTCGCCCAATGCCACCGACATCGAGTGCGCGGCCTTGTCGCGCCACACCTGCAGCGCCAGCCGTTGGCCGGGCCGGGCCATGCCGACGCGGCTGGACACGTCGCCTGCGGTGTGCACCACCGTGCCATCGACGCTGGTGATCACGTCGCCCGGCTTGAGGCCGGCCTGCGCCGCCGCGCTGCCCTTGGCGACGCTGGCCACCAGCGCGCCGTCGGGCGATGGCAGGCCGAACGACTCGGCCAGCGGCGCCGACAGATCCTGCAGCGTGACACCCAGGCGTGCGTGGTCGACATGGCCGTGCGCGACGATCTGATCCTTCACGTGCAACGCCACGTCGATCGGGATTGCGAACGCGAGGCCCTGGAAGCCGCCGTTGCGCGAGTAGATCTGCGCGTTCATGCCGACCACGCGGCCGTCGGCGTCGAACAACGGCCCACCGGAGTTGCCGGGGTTGACCGCGGCGTCGGTCTGGATGAACGGCACGTAGCTGTCGCCGGGCAGCGAGCGGCCCTTGGCGCTGACGATGCCTTGCGTGGCCGTCTGCTCGAAGCCGAACGGTGCGCCGATCGCCAGCACGGAGTCGCCCACTTCTAGCGACTTGGAGTCGCCGAGGTTCACGCTCGGCAAGCCCTTGGCATCGATCTTCAGCACGGCGACGTCGGTGGCGCCGTCACTGCCGAGCACCTTGGCCGCGAACTCGCGGCGATCGCTGAGCTTCACGGTGACTTGTTTGGCGTCGCGCACCACGTGCGCATTGGTCAGGATCACGCCGTCGGGGCTGACGATGAAGCCCGAGCCCTGGCCGCGGAACGGCAGCGTGCCCCCTGGCGGCAGCGAGTACCCCGGCAGTCCGCGGAAGAAGCGGAAGAACGGGTCGTCGTCCGACGACGGCGCGTCGCCGTCGTCGGTGCTGCGCAGGCCCGACACCGTGACGCCGACCACCGCGGGCCCTTGCGCCTTGACGATGGCGCGGAAGTTGGGCGCGCCGGCGGCCGAGCGCGGCGTCGGCGCCGCGGCCAGCGGCTTCGTCGTGGCGGCGGCGACGGTGTCGCTCTTGTGCAGCCAGGTCGGCAACGTCCAGGCGTCGGCCGAGGTGGCTGCGGCCGCGCCGGCCAGGGTCAACACCGCGGCGGCGGCGATCTGTGAACGATTCGGTCTCATCGGGGGCTCCGTGTCGGTGGCCACATCGGCCATGCCGGCAATCTAGGAGCGCACGATGAGCGCTGCGTGAGGCGCAGGTGAGGCCAACATTAAGCGTGCCGCGGCGCTTCGCCGCGACTGGCGGTCGCGATCGGCAGCCGCACCTCGGCGCGCAGGCCCCCTGCGGGCGCAGCGCTCAACCCGACCTCGCCGCCGTGCTGGCGCGCGATCGCACGCACGATCGCCAGCCCGAGGCCGCTGCCGTTGCCGGCGCTGCCGGCGCGGCGGTGGAAGCGGTCGAACACACGTTCGTGCTCGGCCGGCGGGACGCCGGCACCGTTGTCGTCGACGCGCAGCAGTGCGTGGTCGTTGTCAGCCGCGATCCCGACCGTCACGCGCGGCGTGGCGCCCCCGTGCTGGATGGCGTTGTCGATCAGGTTGCGCAGCAGGCTGCGCAGCGCCTGCGGGTCGCCGTGCATCGGCAGCGACGCCGGCGCCTGCAACTCGACGCTGGCGTGTCGCGACGCGACCAGTGCAGCCGCGTCGGCCAATGCCTGGCGTGCGACCGCCACCAGATCGAGCGCGGCCAGCGCCGGCAGCGCAGGCTCGGCGCGGGCGAGCGCCAGCAACTGCTCCACCAGGTGCGCGCTGCGGTCGATGCCGGCGCGCAGACGCGCCAGCGCGGCATCCCGTTCGACACCGTCGGCAGCGTCGCGCAACAGGCTCAGTTGCAGCTTCAGCGCGGTGAGCGGCGTGCGCAACTCGTGCGCCGCATCGGCGACGAATGCGCGCTGGCCGGAGAACGCGGTGTCCAGCCGCGCCAGCACGCCGTTGAATGCCGCGACCAGCGGCTGCAGTTCGGCCGGCAAGCCCTCGGCTGGCAAGGGATCGAGCGACCCCGAATCGCGTGTGCGTGCCGCGGCCACCACCCGCTGCAACGGCGCCAACGAGAAGCCGACCAGCCACCACATCGCCAGGCCCACCAGCGGCGCGGCGGCGACGATCGGCAGCACGCTGCGCGCCGCCGCGGCGGTGGCCAGCTGGCGCCGCACCGCCAGCGGCTGCGCCACCTGCACGATGCGTGCCGCCGTGGCGGCGCCGAACACCCGCCAGGTGGTGCCGCGCCACTGCAGGTCGCTGAAGCCGAGCACGGTGCGCGGCGGCAGTGGCGGTTCGATCGGTGGCGGCGAGGCGCTGCTGTACAGCGCCACGCCGTCGATCGACCAGATCTGCACCACGTAGTCGAACTCGGGGTTGGCCAGCGCATCACGCTCGCCTTCGGAGATGCGGCCCTGATCGCGCAGCGACAGCGCCATCTGGCGCAGGTGGTAGTCGAACAGCTCGTCGGCCTCGGCGCGCACGCTCACGTAGGTGGCCACGCCCACGGCCAGCGCGGCGAGGGCGGTCAGAACGATCAGGAACGTGAACAGGCGCAGGCGCAGCGAGCGCATCGCACCTCCAGGCTCAGCCATGCTTGGCCGGCCCCACGTAGTAACCGACACCACGCACCGTGTGCAGGATGTCGTCGCCGAGCTTGCGCCGCAGCTGGTGCACGTAGACGCTGATCGCGTTGCTCTCGAGCTCCTCGCCCCAGCCGTACAGCCGGTCTTCGAGTTGCGCGCGCGACAGGATCGCGCCCGGCCGCTCCATCAACGCCTGCAGCAGCGCGAACTCGCGCGCCGACAGCACCATCGCACGGCCACCGCGGCTGACCTCGCGTGTGCCCGGGTCCAGGCGCAGGTCGGCCACCTCGAGCGCGGCGCTGGCGCGGCCGCTGTGGCGTCGCACCACGGCACGCAGGCGCGCCAGCAGTTCGTCGAACTCGAACGGCTTGACCAGGTAGTCGTCGGCGCCGGCATCGAGCCCCGATACCTTGTCGGCCAGCGCATCACGCGCGGTCAGCACGATCACCGGCGTGGCATCGCCGCGCGAGCGCGCCGCCTTCAGCACGTCGAGGCCGCTGCGTTGCGGCAGCCCGAGGTCGAGCAGCACGGCGTCGAAGCGTTCGCTGGCGAGCACGGCGTCGGCGGCGCGTCCGTCGCGCACCCAGTCGGCCGCAAAACCCTGCCGGCGCAGTGATTCGCGCAGGCTCTCGCCGATCATCTCGTCGTCTTCGACCAACAGCACGCGCATCGGGGCCCCGCGCAGCGCGCACACGACGTGGCGCGGCACAACCCTAGCACGCGCTGGGCGTCAGCCCGGAATCCGCACCGGCAACTGCGAGAACCCGCGTACGAAGGTCGAGCGCACGCGCACCGGCTCGCCGACCACCTCGATCACCGGGAAGCGCGGCAGGATCTCTTCCCACAGGATGCGAAGCTGCAGCTCGGCCAGGCGGTTGCCCACGCAGCGGTGGATGCCGAAGCCGAACGCCAGGTGCTGGCGCGGCCGCGCGCGGTCGATGATGAAGCGGTGCGGCTCGTCGATCGCGCTGTCGTCGCGATTGCCCGACAGGTACCACATCGCGACCTTGTCGCCGGCCGAGATGCGCTTGCCGCCGAGCTCGATGTCGGCCACCGCGGTGCGCCGCATGTGGGCCAGCGGCGTCTGCCAGCGCACGATCTCGGGCACCAGGCTCTGGATCAGATCGGGGTTGGCGCGCAGCTTGGCCCATTGATCGGGGTGGTCGTGCAGCGCCAGCAGGCCGCCGGTCATGCTGTTGCGCGTGGTGTCGTTGCCGCCGACGATCAGCAGCACCAGGTTGCCCATGTACTCCAGCGGGCTCATGTTGCGCGTGGCCGGGCCGTGCGCCAGCATCGACACCAGGTCGCTCGCTGGCGGCGCGTGGATGCGTTCGTTCCACAGGCGGGTGAAGTACTCGAGCATCTTGCCCAGCTCGGCCATGCGCTCGTGCGGTTCCAGCGCGTTGGGGTTGATGGCCTTGTTCATCGTGGCCACGTCGGACCACCAGGTGAGCAGGCGGCGGTCCTCCAGCGGAAAGTCGAACAGCGTGGCCAGCATCAGCGTGGTCAGCTCGATCGACACCTTGTCGACCCAACTGAAGGTCTCGTTGCGCGGCAGGCTGTCGAGCACTTTGCAGGTGCGCTCGCGGATCAAGCCCTCCATCTTCGCCAGGTTGGGCGGTGCCACGATCGGCGTCACGGCCTTGCGCTGGTCGTCGTGGCGCGGCGGATCCATCGCGATGAACATCTGCAGCTTCTCGCCCTCGGGCGGATCGGTCAGCGTGATGCCGCCGCGCGACCAGTCCGACGAGAACACCGCGTGGTTGGTGTCCACGGCCATGATGTCCTGGTAGCGGGTGACCGACCAGTACGGGCCGAAGATCGGGCTCACCGAGCGGTGCACCGGATCGTCGCGGCGCAGCCGCTCGAAGTAGTGGCCCACCGTGTCTTCGACGAAGTAGTCGGGATTGGCCGGGTCGATGGATTCCAGCGGCATCGCGAAAGCGGCTTCGCGCGCCTGCTGCTGCACGACCGATGCAAGGGCGTTCATGGCGGGCATTCCTTCGCTTTCAGTGTTGGCCTTCGGGCAACGACACGACGATGCCGTCGAGCGCATCGGTGAGACGGATCTGGCAGCCCAGCCGCGAGCTCGGGCGCGGGTCGACGGTGAGGCCGAGCATGTCTTCCTCGTGATCCGAACGCGGCGACAGGCGCGCGGCCCACGGTGCCTCGACGAACACGTGGCAGGTGGCGCAGGCGCAGTTGCCGCCGCAGTCGCCATCGATGCCGGGCACGCCGTGGTCGGTGGCCGCCCGCATCAGCGTGGTACCGGCAGGCACGTCGATGAGGTGCTGCTCGCCCGAGAAGGTGACGAAGGTGACGCGGGGCATGGCGGCCTTTCAGTCGGACAGGGCACAAGCCTAACCGCAAGCGTGCGCGGTAGGACAACGCCGACGCGGTGGGTGATCGCGCCGACCGCGTGCAAGAGCACCTGTTGGCCCGCGCCCGCAGCCCGCGCGCGCCGACCCTCGGCGGTGCGCGCAGGCGCGTCAATTGTCACGGCGCGGGGCCTGCGTTCGGGTGGTCAGCGGGCCGGCGCACGACGCTGCGTTAATAACGAACGGCAGCAGCAGGGGCGGCTGCGTAAGCTGGCTCACAGCATTCCACAGAGGGACGCAATGGCCAGCAGTTCACCGAGTCGCAAAGGCTCTCGCCAGATGCCTCTGAAAGACCGTCGCGCCGCGCCCGATGCCAAGGGGGGCGGATCGCTGCGCAAGCTCAAGGGGTTGCTCGGGCGCCCGATCGGCCTGGAGCGGCGCGAAGGCAAGCTGCACGTGGTGCTCACCGAGCGCCGGCGGCAGCGCCCCGCCGGTGAGACGCCGTCGATGGCGCAGCTGTGCGCCGAGTTGAGCGCTCGCCTGCTGGCGCACGAAGCCAGCGAGGTGCAGACGATGCGCCATCTGATCCTGGTGCACGACGCGCTCGAGCGCCGGGGCTGGGTCGCGCTCGAAGGCATGTCGGCGCTGGTGCTGGTGAAGGCGATCGAACAGGCCGAGGCGCTCGCCGCCGAGGAGCCGTCGCCGCTGATGGGCATGCTGCTCGAGGGCTTGCGCCCGTTGCACATCGCGGCCGACCTGCGCGACCAGCGCGAGTCGCGGCAGCAGGACTTCCGTGTCGGCGACAACCTCGAGGTGTCGGAATCCGACTTCGCCGATTTCGAGGAAGTCGAGACCAACTGGACCGGCACCGTGCCCGCCGGCCTGGTGCCGCCGCGCGACCGCGACGATTGAACGCTGGCGGCGCGGCGAGCCCCTGATCCCGACCGGCATTGAAGCGTCGGTGACACTGGCTCCACTTCACAGTGGAGCCGTCCGGTGCACACCTTCATGTCGCCGCATCCCGTGCGGCTCGCGGCGCTGGCCTGCGGCGCCTGGCTGTCAATCGGCGCGGCCATGGCGCAGGACAACCCCGCCGACTGCACGCGCATCGACGACGACGTGGCGCGCCTGACGTGCTACGACCGCGCCCACAAGCGCGAGCCGGTACCGGCCGGCGTCAACCAGCCGAGCCCGCCGCCCGCCGTGGCAGCCTCGGCACCGCTGCGTCATGCCGAAGCGACGATGTTCGAGGACCGCTGGGACGTCGACGGCCGCCGCAAGGGCGAGCTCTTCTACCCGCGCGCCTACAAGCCGGTGTACCTGCTGCCGCTGACCTGGACCGACAGCATGAACAGGACGCCGACCTCGCCGGCACCCGACCGCTCGGTGACGACACCGCTCGACCTCGACTCGGTGGAGCTGAAGTACCAGATCAGCTTCAAGTCCAAGCTGTGGGACGACATCCTCGGCTCGCCGCTCAAGCTGTGGGGTGCCTACACACAATCGTCGCGCTGGCAGGTGTTCAACGCCGCGCAGTCGCGGCCGTTTCGCGAGACCGACTACGAGCCCGAAGTCATCCTCAGCTGGCCACTCGACCATACGGCGCTCGGGTGGCGGTTGCGGCAGGTCTCGCTGGCGCTGAACCACCAGTCCAACGGCCGTTCGCCGCCACAGTCGCGCAGCTGGAACCGCGTCATCGGCGAGGCCGGCTTCGAGGCCGGCGACTGGACGGTGCAGCTGCGGCCGTGGCTGCGTCTGGACGAGGATCCCGGCAGCGACGACAACCCCGACATCAGCGACTACATCGGCCGCGGCGAGGCGCTGATCACCACCAAGCTGGGCAGGCACACCCTGGCGCTGCAGTTGCGCCATTCGCTGCGCGGCGGCGAGCGCTCGCGCGGCTCGGCGCAGCTCGACTGGTCCTACCCGCTCGGCGGCGCGCTGCACCTGTACACGCAGTGGTTCACCGGCTACGGCGAGAGCCTGATCGACTACAACCACCGGCAGAACAAGCTCGGTGTCGGCTTCTCGGTCGTCGATTGGCAGTGAGCCCTCAGGGCACCTTGATGCCGTTGAGCTCCGCCCAGCCGGCCCACATGATGCTGATGCCGATGCACAGCAGCACGAAGGCGAGCAGGCGCGTCATCACCAGCATGCCCACCTCGCCCAGCCGCGCCATCAGCGCCGACGCGTTGCGGTACACCAGGTAGACCACCGCCACCGTGAGCGTGGCGCCGATCGTCACGGCCAGCGCGGTGAGCAGATAGAGCGCCGGCTGCCGCGGCATGCCGGCGCCGATGGCGATCGAGGCGGCGATCGTGCCCGGCCCGGTGGTGAGCGGGAAGGTGATCGGAAAGAAGCTGCGCTTGACCACCTCGGCGCGCGACAGGGCACCGAGCTGCGCACGCTTGACGGCCATCTGCACGTCGTCGTCGTCGCTGCGGTTGAGCATGCGCCACGCCGAGGTCGCCACCAGCAGCCCGCCGCCGATGCGCACGATCGGCAGCGAGATGCCGAACAGCTCGAGCACGTAGGTGCCGATGAACAGCGACACCACCAGCACGAACCAGCAGTTGATGGCCACCTGGCGCGCGAGCTGGCGGATGGCGCGCGGGTCGCTGCCGGCCGTCATGCTGAACACCGCCGCGGCGCTGAGCGGATTGATGATCGGCAGCAGCGTCACCGGCACCAGCGCCAGCGTGTGCCAGAGGTCGGACAGGTTGATCATCATCATCAGGGCGCCGCATCGAAGCTGGCGCACTGTGCCATCGAAAACGACGCGGCGGTACAGTGCAGGCCATGGTCGCCCACCTGTTCGTCGGCACCGTTGCTGCGACCCGCCGGCTGCTGTGGCTGCTGGTCGTCGTGACGGCCGGCGCCTGCACCACCATGACTCCCAAGTCATCCAACATCAGCGGCACCGCCACCTACCGCGAGCGTTTGGCGCTGCCACCCGACGCGGTGTTCGAGGCCACGCTGGAAGACGTGTCGCGCGCCGATGCGCCGGCGCTGGTGGTGGCCAGCACGCGCGTGACATCACCGGCGGTGCCGATCGTTTTCTCGATTGCCTACGACCCCGCGCGTGTCCAGGCCAACCGCCGCTACGTGGTGCGCGGCCGCATCACGCTCAACGGCCAGTTGATGTTCAGCAGCGACGCCGCGTACCCGGTGTTCGGGCCGAACGACGTGCGGCGCGTCGACCACATGCTGCTGCGTCGCACCAGCGGCGTCGGCGCGGCGGGCGAGGCACGCCGCATGCGCGGCCTGTACCGCTACATGGCCGACGCCGGTTCGTTTTTCGATTGCGCCAGCGGCGATCAATTCCCGGTGGTGCCCACCGGCGCCAACGTGGCGTTGCAGGCCGCCTACCTGGCGGCCCGCACGACACCCGGCGAGCCGATGCTGGCCACCGTGGACGCGCGTTTGGTGATGCATGCCGCCGAAGACGGCGCCACGCCGCGCCCGATGCTGCAGGTGGAGCGTTTCGTCGCCATCGCGCCGCAGGCGGCCTGCGAAGCGGCCGCGACCAACATCGCGACGCTGGAGAACACCTACTGGAAGCTGACGGCGCTGCGCGGCCAGCCGGTGACGGTGCCCGATCGCGGGCGCGAACCGCACCTCATCCTGCAGTCGGCGCAGCACCGCGTGGCCGGCTCCGGCGGCTGCAATCGCCTGGCGGGCGGCTACACGCTGGCCGGCGATCGCATCACCTTCGGCCGCATCGCGGGCACCATGATGGCCTGCAGCGCCGGCATGGAGCAGGAACGTGCCTTCCTCGACACGCTCGGCGTGGTCGCGCGCTGGCGCATCGACGGCCAACGGCTGGAGTTGGTCGACGAGCGCGCCGACGTGGTGGCGCGCTTCGAGGCCGTGTACCTACGCTGACGCGCTGGCGAAGTGCGCGCGGGCGAGCGCGGCGAACTCGGCGGCCGGCAGCGGCTTGCTGAACTGGTAGCCCTGCATCTGCGTGCAGCCGCGCGCATGCAGGAACTCGCGCTGTGCCTCGGTCTCCACGCCTTCGGCCACCACCGTGAGCTGCAACGTGCGGCACATCACGATGATCGCCTCGGTGATGGCGGCATCGTAGGTGTCGGCCGGCAAGCCGCGGATGAACGAGCGGTCGACCTTCAGCGCGTCGACCGGGAAACGCTTGAGTTGCGCCAGCGACGAGTAACCGGTGCCGAAGTCGTCGATCGCCAGCCGCACGCCCAGCCGCTTGACCGCCTGCAGCGTGGCCAGCGCGCGCTCGGGGTTGCCGATCACCACGCTCTCGGTGACCTCGAGTTCCAGCGCCTGCGGCGGCATGCCGCTGGTGCGCAGCGCGGCTTCGAGGTCGCGCAGCAGTTCGGTGTCGGCAAACTGCCGCGGCGACAGGTTGATCGACAGCGGGATCGGCGGCAGCCCCTGGTCGCGCCACGCCATGTGTTGCGCGCACGCCTTGCGCAGCACCCAGCGCCCGATCGGCAGTATGAGGCCGGTTTCTTCGGCCAGCGCGATGAACTGCGACGGCGGCACCGAGCCGAGCTCGGCGTTGCTCCAGCGCAGCAGCGCCTCGGCGCCGATGATGCGGCCGCTCGCCAGATCGATCTTGGGCTGGAAGTGCAGCGTGAACTCGTCGCGCTCGATGGCCGCGCGCAGGTTCGATTCCATGCGCAGGCGCAGCGGCGACTGCGGCACGGCATCGCTCGAATGGAAGCGGAATGCGTTGCGGCCTTCGCGCTTGGCCTCGTACATCGCGATGTCGGCGCCCTTCATCAGCGAGGCTTCGTCGTCGGCGCCGTCGGGGAAGATGCAGATGCCGACGCTGGCGCTGACGCGGCACTCCTGGCCCTTGAGCGACATCGGCTGCGTCACCGCCGCCAGCAGCTTGCGCGCCACCACCGCAGCCTCGTCGTGGCCGGCCGGGTGGCGCACCAGCACCACGAACTCGTCGCCGCCCAGGCGCGCCACCAGGTCGTGCGGGCGCAGGCATTCACGCAGCGAGGTCGCCATCTTCGCCAGCAGCAGGTCGCCGGCGTCGTGGCCGAGCGTGTCGTTGATGATCTTGAAGTGATCGAGGTCGACGAACAGCAGCGCCAGCTGCCGCCCCTCGCGGCGCGCCTCGCGCATCGAGCGGGCGAGTTCCTCGATGAACAGCGTGCGGTTGGGCAGGCCGGTCAGCGTGTCGTGCGTCGCCAGGTGGCGGATCGAATCTTCGGCCAGGCGCCGCTCGGTGATGTCGCGCGACACGCCGTGGTAGCCGGTGAACTCGCCGTCGGCGTCGAAGCACGGCTCGCCGTTGGCGCTGGTCCAGCGCAGCGTGCCGTCGGCCAGGCGCACCGCGAACTGGAAGTCGATGAAGCGCTCGCGGCGCGTGAGCTGGCTGCGGTGGGCGGCCCAATCGGCGCTCTCGTGCACCAGCCGCGGCAGCTCCCACGCGGTGCGCCCGATGAAATCGCTGCGCCAGTCGTGCACGCCCAGGTCGCGCAGGTCGTGCCCGCCGAAGCTGACGAAGCGGTGGTGGACGTCGCACTCCCAGTACCAGTCGGACGACAGCTCGGTGAGCGAACGAAAACGTGCTTCGCTGTGCGCGAGCACACGCTCGGCCTGCTTGCGCCGGATGTACTGGCCGAGCTGGTCGCCGACGGTCACCAGCACGTGCTCGAACTGCGCCAGCGGCGCCACCGCGGCGCCCTGCAGCGCCAGCGCACCGAGCGCCTTGCCGTCGGCGCGCAGCGCGACGATGTAGCGCTGACACCCGGCCTGCGTGCGCTCGGCCACGCGGCCCACCGGCGTGGCCTCGGCGATGGCCAGCATGTCGGTCTCGAACAGGGGATCGCTGGGCACCGTGCCGTCGGCATGCCACGCGGCCAGGCGCCGCTCGCCGGCGCGCTCGCCGTCGCCGATCACGCACAGGCCCTGCTCGCAGCCGAGCGCCGCGCCGAGGTCGGCGATCACGGCCTCGAGCACGGCGCGCTGGCTGCCGGTCTGGGCGAGCTGGCGCGTCACGTCGTGCTGCAGCGCCTGCAGCCGCTCCTGGCGCCGGCGCTCGGTGATGTCGCGCGAGATCGTCACGATCATCCAGCGCT
The DNA here is from genome assembly GCA_036520715.1 of Burkholderiaceae bacterium. Taxonomy (GTDB): domain Bacteria; phylum Pseudomonadota; class Gammaproteobacteria; order Burkholderiales; family Burkholderiaceae_C; genus JAEUPI01. The sequence goes on from DATDJF010000088.1 coordinate 22,765, forward strand.
CGCCGCTGCGCACCGCGCGCCGCGAGACTTCGCTGATCCAGTGATTGCCATCGCGCGACTGCGCCACCTGCTCGGTGACGATGGCCTCGGGCGCGCAGGCGATCACCCGCTCGAACATCGCCGTGACCTCGTCGATCGGCTTGATCGTGAGGTCCTTCGGGCCCATCGTCAGCAACTCTGCACGCGTGTAGCCCAGGCGCCGGCAAGCGGTTTGATTGACGTCGATGAAGCGCATCGTCTCGACGTCGGTGAGGTACACCGTGTCGCCCGACATGTCGATGGCCGCGCGAAAGCGCTGCAGCGTCTCGCTCAGGCGCGTGCGCTCGGCCTCGCGCTCGAAGTTGGCCAGCGCGAACGAGATGTTCTCGGCCAGGCGCTCGAGCAGGCGCACGGTGGCCGTGTCGAACGCGCCGCGCAGCGGCGAGTAAAACAGCAGCACCGCCGCCGACACACCGCCGCGCACCAGCGGCACGGCAGCGCCCGAGCGCACGCCGGTGGCGGCCTGCGAGGCGCGCCACGGCGCCGTGCGCGGGTCGGCCAGCAGGTCCTGGCTGACGAAGGGTTGCCGGTGGTGAAAGGCGTTGCCGGCCAGGCCGCGGCCCTCGGGGCGCGAAGCGTCCACCGAGATGCCGTGGTCACTGCTCGGATCGGCCCCGCTGCTGGCGGTGGCGCGCAGCATGCCGGGCGGGCTGTCGATCGGCACCATCACCGCGGCGATGCTGATCAGCCCGCTGCTGGTGGCGGCGTCGCAGACGCGCTGATACAGGTCGGCCGCCGAGGCGGCACGCAGGATGGCCTCGTTGGTGGCGCTCAGCACCACATAGAGTTGCTCCGCACGCGCCGGCGTCTCGTCCGGCAAGGGCCGGTCGAGCACGGCCACGGGCAGGTCGTTCGAACGCACTGGCGACACATCGGCAGCCTAGCGTGCCGGCTGTAGGACAAAGGCGACCCCGCGCCGCAGCAATGCTGCGCGGCGTGACCGATGGCATGGACCGGGCAGGCGTCAGTCGGCGCCGGGCCGCTCCCAAGCCGGCTGAGCCCCCTCGGGGGGCCGCGACCGAAGGGAGCGTGGGGGCCAACCGCCGCCAGGCCGCCGGCGCCCGGGCCGGCAGCCTGCGCCCGTGCCGCTCAGGAGTCGTACTTGAACGACAGCGAGACGCGGGCGCGGTAGGCAACGACCTTGCCGCCCTCGAGCTTCATGTCGAGCTGGCCGACCTCGGCGATGCGCAGGTCGCGCAGCGACTTGGCCGCGGTCTCCACCGCGTTCTTGGCGGCAGCCTCCCACGACACCGGGCTGGTGCCGATGATCTCGGTGACCCGATAGACGCCGGTATCCGCATTCTTCTTGGCCATGGTTTGCTCCTGCCGTGGGTGAGGCGCGGCCGCGCGGGCCGCGCCTCGGGGCTCGCATGATAGGCGCGCCGGCTGCGCCCGCGGGCCAGCGGCGACAATTGCACGATGACCGAGGCCGACCCCTTTCCAGCCGGGCTGCCCGCGCGCATCGACGGCCCCAGCGCCTGGCAGGGCCCGCAGATGGCAGCACGCGCCGACTGGATCGAGACGCTGACGGCCGCCGAGCTCGACGAGCTCGCCGCCGCCAGCGCGCCGTGGCTGTCGGAGCGCGCCGACTGGAGCGAGCTGTCGCGCGAGCGCTTCGTGCTGCCGACGCTGGCGCCGCGCCTGGCGCGGGTGCAGCGCGAGCTGCTCGAGGGCCGTGGCTTCGTGCTGCTGCGCGCGCTGCCGATGGCCGCCTGGGGCCGACGCCGCTGTGCAGTGGCCTTCTACGGGCTGGGCGTGCACCTGGGCCGCCCGCTGTCGCAAAACGCGCAGGGGCATCTGCTCGGCCACGTGCGCGACCAGGGGCTGTCGTCGAGCGACCCCCACGTGCGCATCTACCAGACGCGCGAACGCCAGACCTTTCACACCGACTCGGCCGATCTGGTGGGCCTGCTGTGCCTGCAGCCGGCGCGCCGCGGCGGCGCCTCGGCGCTGGTGTCGTCGATCACGCTGTACAACGAGTTGCGGGCGCGCCGGCCCGACCTCGCGGCGTGCCTGTTCGCATCGCTGGCCACCGACCGCCGCGGCGAGGTGCCGCCGGGCGCCAAACCGTACTTCGAGATCCCGGTGTTCAGCTGGTTTGCCGGCCGGCTGTCGACGATCTATCAGCGCCAGTACATCGACTCGGCGCAACGTTTCCCCGACGCGCCGCGGCTGAGCGCGCAGCAGATCGCCGCGCTCGATCTGCTCGACACGCTGGCCGACGACCCGGCGCTGCACTTCACGATGGAGTTCCAGAGCGGCGACATGCAGTTCGTGCACAACCACACCCTGCTGCACGACCGCACCGGATACGAGGACTGGCCCGAGCGCGAGCGCCAGCGCCACCTGCTGCGGCTGTGGCTGGCGCCCGCCGCCGCACGGCCGCTGCCGCCGGTGTTCGCGCAGCGCTACGGCAACGTCGTGCCCGGCTACCGCGGCGGCGTGCCGAGCGCCGATGGGCGATTGAGCGCCGGCCTCGACCTCGGCGAGTCGGTGGCCGTCGGCAGCGCCTGACCCGACCTACCGCGCGTCATGCGGCGCCGCGGCGGCTGGCGACAGCGCGGCGGCGCGCCGCTGCAGATAGCGCCGCACTGCGGGCTCGCGCTCCAGGCCGATGGCCAACGCGTAGGCCTGCTGCGCCGCTGCCGCCGCGCCGCTGCGCGCCAGCAGCTCGGCGCGTGCCGCCCAGTGCGGCTGGTAGTCGGCCAGCCGCGGGTCGGCCGCCAGCACGTCGAGCGCGGCCAGGCCGGCTGCGGGGCCCCGGGTCTCGGCCAACGCCACCGCGCGGTTCAGTGCTGCCACCGGCGAGCCGGTGAGCTCGCACAACGCGTCGTACAGGTGCTCGATCGCCGGCCAGTCGATGACGCCGCTGCGCCGGCGCATCGCGTGCGCCGATTGCACCGCCGCCTCGAGCTGAAAGCGCCCGGGTGCGCCTGCGCAGCCGTTGGCACGGTGCAGCAGCGTTTCCGCTTCATCGACCAGCGCGGCGTCCCAGCGCGCCGGATCCTGCTCGCTGAGCGGCACGTAGTCGCCCGCGGCATCGCGCCGCGCATCGCGGCGCGCGTGGCTGTGCAGCATCAGCGACAGCAGGCCGAGCGCCTCGCCTTCGTCGGGCAGCAGCGAGGCCGCGAGGCGGCCGAGCCAGATCGCCTCGTCGGCGAGGTTGCGGCGGCGCGCGTCGACGCCCTCGGGGTCGGACCAGCCTTCGGCGTACGCGGCGTAGATGGCGTCGAGCACGGTGCCCAGGCGCTCGCGCAGCGCGCTGCCCTGCGGCACGTCGAAGCCGATGCCGGCCTGGCGGATCTTGGTCTTGGCGCGCACCAGCCGCTGCGCCATCGTCGCCGGCGCCACCAGGAATGCCGATGCGATGGCGGCCGCATCGAAGCCGAGCACCACCTGCAGCATCAGCGGCGCGTGCAGCTCGCGCGCGATGCCCGGGTGCGCGCAGGCGAACAGCAGCCCGAGCCGGCGGTCGGGCCAGGCCGCTTGCTCGTCATCGTCGTCGGCTGGCAACTCGGCCAGCCACTGCAGGTGCGCCGAGGCCGCCTCGTCGAGGCGGCGGCGCCGCAGCGCATCGATCAGCTTGCGCCGCGCCACCGTCAGCAGCCAGGCATCGGGTGCCTGCGGCACGCCGTGTTGCGGCCACTCGGTGAGCGCCACCGCCAGCGCCTCGGACAACGCATCCTCGGCGCCGGCGACGTCGCGCGTGCGCGCGGCCAGGAACGCGATCAGCTTGCTGTAGCTGCGCCGCGCCGCGGTCTCGGCGGCGGCGACAGCGTCGGCTTGTGCAGTCACGCGGTCCAGTCGATCACATTTCCCACACCGGCCGCACCTCGACGATGCCGTGCGCCGCGCCTGGGCATCGCGCTGCCCACGACAGCGCGGCGTCGAGGTCCGGCACGTCGATCAGGAAGTAGCCGCCGAGTTGCTCGCGCGTCTCGGCATAGGGGCCGTCGAGCACCTGCGTCTTGCCCGATTGCAAACGCACCGTGGTGGCCGACGACGCCGGGCGCAGCCGGTTGCTGTTGCGCAGCACGCCGGCCTTCTTCAGCGCCTCGTGGTAGGCGCCGTAGGCCGCGAGGCCCTCGGCTTGTTGTGATGCCGGCAGCTTGTCGAAGCCGTTGGGGTCGGAATAGATCAGCAACATGTAGTCCATGTCGGCGCTCCAAGGGTGGCGGCGGTGCGGGAATGCCTCGCCTGGACAATGTCGTGCGGCGGCCCGCGATTTCGACAACGGGCGACGATGATCGTACAAAGCGTGCGTCACCGCATGCGCTGAACCGGAGACCTCCGATGCCGATGTCCGACTCGAGCGCGCCGCGGCCCGGCGCGCGCACCGCCGCGATGACCCCGATCGGCGTCGAACGTTTGGGCGACGCCGCCGACCTGCTGCGCGACGCTTCAGTGCTGCGCTTGGAGAACCTCGACACCGACCTGCCGCCGCCGCGCGAGGCGCTCGACGCCACCCGCGCCGCGGTGGACGACGACGATGCCAACAGCTACCTGCCGTTCTTCGGCCACGATCGCCTGCGCCAGGCCGCCGGCCGGCTGGTCGAGCGCACGGGGCACTACGCCGGCGGCAGCATCGATTGGCGGCGCCAGTGTTTCATCTCGGCCGGCGGCCTGAGCGGCGTGCTCAACGTGCTGCTGGCGCTGATCGAGCCGGGCGACGAAGTGGTGCTGACCAGCCCCACCTACGTGGGCCTGATCAACCGCGTGCGGCTGGCCGGCGGCGTGCCGCGCTTCATCCGCCTGGTGGCCGACAGCGGTGGCTGGCGGCTCGATCCGTCCACGCTGGTGGCCGCCATCACGTCGCGCACGCGCGTGTTCCTGATGATGAGCCCGTCGATGCCCAGCGGTGCGGTGCTCAACCGCGACGAGTGGGCGGCGGTGTGCGCGGCCTGCGTGGCCGCCGATGCCTGGATGATCTACGACAGCGCGATGGAGCGGCTGTTGTTCGACGGCGTGGCGCACTGGCATCCGGCGAGCTTTGCGGGCATGGCCGAACGCACGGTCACGGTCGGCGCGGCATCGAAGGAGTACCGCATGATCGGCTGGCGCGTCGGCTGGGTGGTGTGCCCGCTGCAGGCGGCCGAGGCGATCGGCCGCGTCGCCATCTCCAACGTGGTGTGCCCGGTGGGCATCGCGCAGCAGGCGGTGGCGGCGGCGATCGAGGCACCCGACGACGGCATCGCGCGTTGCGTGGCCACCTGGCAGCAGCGCCACGACTTCATCGTGCAGGCGTTGTCGCCGCAGTGGCGCGTGATTCCGGCGGCCGGCGGCTGGTCGTTGCTGATCGACATGGCGCCGCACGGCCTCACCGGCGCCCAGGCATCGGCGGCACTGCTGAAGCACGGCGTGGCCGCGACGTCGATGGAGAACTGGGGCGAGGACGACACGGCGCGTTATCTGCGGCTGGTGTTTGCCAACGAGCCGGTGCAGCGCCTGCACGATCTCGCGCCGCGCCTGCAGCGTGCGCTCGCTGCGCCTGGCTGAGCGCTCGCACTCGACGGCGCCGGCACTCGGCTATCCTGCTTCAGGCGCATCGATCGCGCCGCTATCACGCAGGAGACATCCCACATGACTGTCATTCGCCACCTCACGCTGGCGCTCGCCGCGATGCTGGCCCTTGCGGCCGGCCCCGCGCTGGCGCAAACGGCCTATCCGAAGCAGCCGATTCGTCTGGTGGTGACGTTCCCCACCGGCGGCGCGCCCGACATCCTGGCGCGCCTGTTCAGCGAACGCGCGCAACTCGGGCAGTCGATCGTGGTCGACAACAAGCCCGGCGCCGGCGGCAACATCGGCACCGACTTCGTGGCCAAGTCGCCGCCCGACGGCCACACGCTGGTGATGGGCACCGTCGGCACGCACTCGATCAACGGCGCGCTGTACTCGAAGATGCCCTACGACATGGTGAAAGACTTCGTGCCGGTGGCCCACATCGCGTCGGCGCCCAACCTGCTGGTGGTGACCAACGACCTGCCGGTGAAGTCGGTGGCCGAGCTGATCGCCTACATGAAGGCCAACCCCAACAAGCTGAGCTTCGGGTCGCCCGGCATCGGCACGTCGGTGCACGTGTCGGGCGAGCTGTTCAAGTCGCTCACCGGCACGCAGATGACGCACGTGCCCTACAAGGGGCGGCAGTTCGCGATCCCCGACCTGGTGGGCGGGCAGATCCAGCTGATGTTCGACAACATGCCTTCGGCGCTGCCGATGGCCAAGGAGGGCAAGATCCGCGCGATCGCGCAGACCACCGCCAAACGTTCGGCGGCGGCGCCCGACGTGCCCACCGTGGCCGAGACGGTGCCGGGCTTCGAAGCGACCACCTGGTTCGCGGTATTCGCGCCGGCCGGCACGCCGCGCGACGTGGTGATGCGCCTGAACGGCGAGATCAAGCGCGTGTTCGCACTGCCCGACGTGCAGGACCGGCTCAAGATGATCGGCCTCGAGCCGTGGCTGTCGACGCCGGAAGAACTCGCCAAGTACCAGGGCGAAGAGATCGTCAAGTGGGCCAAGGTGGTGAAGGAGTCGGGGGCCAAAGCGGACTGAGGACACGAGCCAGCGCCTGCGCGCTGGCCGTTCGTTCACGCACCCAGCGGGTTGATCACGCCAGCCGCCGGGATGTTGCCCTGGCCCTTCTTGCCCTCGACGAAGTTGAACAGGTCGGCGATCTTGAATCGACCGTCGGCCGACGGCAGCTCCGGGGTCGCCGCGTTGAGCACGCTTTCCGGGTCGTCGCGCAGCAGGCCGACGATGACCTCGGCGACGATGGTGCCGCCCAGCGGTCCCAGGTGCTTGCCACCGGTCAGGGCCTCGGCTTCCTTGAGCACGTAGACCCACAGCGGCGTGTATGCGGTGAGGTCGAAGCGCTTGATCACGTCGCCACCGGCGCCGGTCATCAGTTGGTCTGGAGTCAGCGCTGGCAGGCCCATGCGCGCCGCCACCGCCTGCCCGGGCGGCAGCTTGTAGTGGCGTGCGCCGCGTTTCAGGTTGAGCGTCGCCAGCGGAATCTTGTCGGGACCGATCAGCAGCTTGTCGGACATCGAGCCGTCGATCGACATCGCCATCTGAGGCGGTGTGCCCAGCCCGGGGAAGAACTGACGCCAATCGAGCAGCCAGTTGGTCGGATAGCGCGGCGCGCCGAAGAATCCGCCGTCGCCGGTGAACGTGAAGGCCAGGCTGAAGTCGGTGCCGGCGTCGAACACCTTGTTGAAGTTGTAGGCCGAGCGCACCATGCTGTGGCCAAAACGGTAGGCGGCCCCCGAGAACTCCAGCGGGATGAAGGGCTCGGTGGCGAGCTGGCCCGGACCGATCTTGTAGAAGCGCAGCTCCTGCAGTGCGGCGTCGACCGCCGCCTGGCCTGCGACCGCGGGCAGGAATTCGTTGAGCACGATGCGCTGGTAGTGGTGAATCACCTGCTTGCGGATCTGCTCGAACGGCGCGCTCGGTTGATCCAGGCACAGCGCGTTGTGGAAGTGCAGCAGCGTGCGGTGCAACTGCGCGACGATCAGGTTCTCGTCGTTGCGCTTGTCGCCGACGATGGCCGTGCGTTCGCTGATGCCGTCGCAGGAGCGCGGCAGGTCGTAGCTGGCGCCGTCGAGTGCCACCACCTGGGCGTCGGCGCCACCGGGCGCGGTGGCTCCGGGCTGCACCACCGGCCCGATCAGGAACTGCTTGGCGGTGCCGCCGCTGTCGCGCCGATACAGGAACGGCTGGTCGCGCGGGCCCGAGCCGTACAAGCTGTCGAGGTCGAGCGCAGGCGAGCGGAAGTTCACGAGGTCGCCGATGTCGACCGCGTTTTCGCCGAGGCTGGTGGGATCGAAGGTGATGTCGTGGTCGACGAATTGTCCGAAGTAGGTGAAGCCGGCCGCGATCACGCCGGCGTTGCGGGACGGCGCGTGCATCGACTTGCCGAGTTCGAGGGCGATTTCGTCGTCGCGTGCGCTGTTGCCGGTGGTCCAGGGCACGTTGGCCAGTTCCGGGAACATGAGGCCAAAACGTCCGGGTTTGACCAGGTTGCTGCGCACCGGATTGGCATCGGAGGTGCTGTAGCCGTGGCTGCGCGGCGAAGTGGGCTTGGGTTTCATGAGCGACTGCTCCCTGGCAAGTTCGAGTGCTGCCAATATGAAGCGTCGCGTCGCAGTCCCCCATCCCTAACAGGCTGCGCCTGCACCCCTAACAGGATGGTGCGATGTCCCCAGTTTGAACCTTGAACGCCGCGTTCAGTGGGCGCCGCTGGCTTCCGCAGGGGCATCGCCGCTGCGCGGCTGCGCGAACCACACCAGCGCGATCAGGCCGAGAAACAGCAGCGCCGACAGGTAGAACAGGTCGGTGGCCGCCATCGTGTAGGCCTGCTGGTCGACCAGGCGGTTCAGCGCGATCTGCGCCTGCTCCGGCGACAACCCCGATGCGCCCAGGCGCGACAACGCCTGCATCGCGGCGTCGTTGCCGCGGTGCAGCGACTCGGTCAGTTGCGCGTGGTGCAGCGAGGCGCGGCTGTCCCACAGCGTGGTGAACACCGAGGTGCCGAACGCGCCGGCGGTGATGCGCACGAAGTTCGACATGCCCGACGCACTGGGCAACTCCTCCGGCGTCAGGCCGCTGAACACGATGGCCTGCAGCGGGATGAAGACGAACGCCATCGCCGCGCCCTGCAGCAGCGTGGGGACCAGGATCACCCACACGGTGGCGTTGGTGTTGAAGTTCGAGCGCATCCACAGCACGAACGCGAAGCCGATGAAGGCCACCGTCGCCAGCTTGCGCGGATCGAGCCGCGACACGTTCTTGCCGACCCACGGCGACAGCACGATGGCCAGCAGCCCCACCGGCGCCAGCACCAGCCCCGACCAGGTGGCGGTGTAACCCATCCATTGCTGCAGCCACAACGGCAGCAGCACCACGTTGCCGAAGAACAGGCCGTAGCCCACCGACAGCGCGACCGTGCCCACCAGGAAGTTGCGGCGCGCGAACAAGCGCAGGTTGACGATCGGGTGCTTCTCGGTCAGCTCCCAGGCCAGGAAGTACAGGAAGCCGACCGCGGCCACGACTGCCAGCACGATGATCTGCGGCGAGGCGAACCAGTCGAGCTCCTTGCCCTTGTCGATCATGATCTGGAAGGCGCCGATCCACAGCACCAAAAGCACCAGACCTAGCGCGTCGAACGGCACCTTGCGCGGACCGGGATCGCGGGAGCGGTAGATCGACCAGGTGAAGGCGGCCGACAGCAGGCCCACCGGCACGTTGATGTAGAAGATCCACGGCCAGCTGATGTTGTCGGTGATCCAGCCGCCGAGCAGTGGCCCGATCACCGGTGCCACCAGCGTGGTCATGCCCCAGAAGGCGATGGCCATGCCGGCCATCGCCGGCGGATAACTCGCCAGCAGCAGCGTCTGCGACAGCGGGATCAGCGGGCCGGAAACCAGGCCTTGCAACACCCGGAAGGCGATCAGTGATTCGATGTTCGGCGCCATGCCGCACAACCACGACGCCAGCACGAACAGCAGCACGCTGATCGCGAACAGGCGCACCTGGCCGAAGCGCTGCGTCAGCCAGCCGGTGAGCGGCACCGCGATCGCGTTGGCCACTGCGAACGAGGTGATGACCCAGGTGCCCTGGTTGGGGCTGACGCCCAGATCACCCGCGATCGCAGGAATCGACACGTTGGCGATCGATGTGTCGAGCACCGTCATGAAGGTGGCCAGCGACAGCACCAGCGTGCCGAGCGCGCGTTCGCTGCCTTGCAGCGGCGCGAAGGCAGGTGCTTTGGCAGCGGGTGGCGCCGGCAGCGAAGCGGCAGCCGGGCCGTCGGCCGCTGGCACGGCATTCATGCGACGCCTCAGTGCGTGGTGATCGACGCCGCCGCGCCGATGGCCGGCGCGGTGACCAGCGGCGACGGGCGTGCACCGCTGCGGCCGAGGTTGGCGGCGACGATGTCGTGCACGCGGCGGTCGGCCTCGGCGCTGGGTGTGTCGAACACCGCCGTCTGGCTGCTGGCGCGCGGCGCGGCCTGTTGGGCACTCAGCACCGGTGCGCCCGAAGTCTGTTGCACGTCGACGCTGGCTTCCATCGACAGCCCCACGCGCAACGGATGACTCGCGAGTTGCTGCGCATCGAGCTCGATGCGCACCGGGACCCGTTGCACCACCTTGATCCAGTTGCCGGTGGCGTTTTGCGCCGGCAGCAGCGCGAACGCCGCGCCAGTGCCGGCGCCGACGCCGGCGACGCGGCCGTCGTATTCGATGCGGCTGCCGTAGAGATCAGCCCTCAGCTTCACCGGCTGGCCGATGCGCATGTCACGCAGCTGCACTTCCTTGAAGTTGGCCTCGACCCACACCTGGTCGAGCGGGATCACCGACATCAGCGGCGTGCCGGGCGTGATGCGCTGGCCCACCTGCACCGTGCGCCGCGCCACCTGGCCGGCCACCGGCGCCGGCAACTCGTTGCGCTGCACCGCAAGGAAGGCCTCGCGCACGGCGGCGGCGGCGCGTTCGACGTTGGGGTGGTGCTCGACGCTGGTGCCTTCGGTGAGGGCGCGGTTGCTGGCGGCTTGTTCGCGCGCCGCGGCCAGCGCCGAGCGGGCACCGGCCAGCGCGCTGTTGGCCGCCGCCAGCGCCGCTTCGGCGTGGTGCATCTCTTCGCCGGCCACCGCGCCGGTGATGGTGAGCGGGCGCCGGCGCGCGACGTCGTCGGCGGCGCGTGCCACCTCGGCCTGCATGCGCGCGACCTCGGCCTGGCGCAACTGGATCGTCGCGTCGAGCGCGCCGTTGTTGGCGTACAGCGTGCGCACTTCGCGCACCGTCTGCGCCAACTGCGACTCGGCACGCTCGAGCGTCAGCCGTGCATCGGCCGGGTCCAGGCGCACCAGCGGCTGGCCGACTTTCACCACGTCGGTGTCGTCGACCAGCACCGCGAGTACGGTGCCTGCCACCTGCGGCGTGATCTGCACCACCGGTGCCTGCACGTAGGCGTTGTCGGTCGACTCGTGATGCCGCAGCACCAGCACCCAGTAGGCGCCATAGCCGACCGCGGCCACCAACACGGCGGCCGTGACCGCCCACAACGCCGGCTTGCGCTTGGAGGCGGGAGCGGCGATGCCTTGTTTGTCTTGATCCATCAGGGAACCCTCGTGAGCGGCTCGCGGCTCAGCGCGCCGCGGTCTTTTGCGGCAGCTCAGCAGCGCCGTCGTAGCCGCCGCCGAGCGCACGCACCAGCGCGACCTCGTTGGCCAGATGCCGCGCCTTGAAGTTGGTGTTGAGGCTGCGCTGCGTCAGCACGTTGGTCTGCGCGGTCAACACGACCAGGAAGTTGCCCAGGCCGGCTCGATAGCGCTGCACCGCGAGTTCGTAGGCCGCCTCCGCGGCGGCCGTGGCGTCGCGCTGCGCCAGCTGCTGGCGCTCGATCGCGCGCAGGCCGGTCAGTTCGTCGGCCACCTCGCGCAGCGCGCGTTGCAGCGCGCCGTTGTAGGCCTCGATCGACACATCGACCTCGGCCCGCCGCGCGTCGAGGTTGGCCTGCAGGCGGCCGGCGTCGAACAACGGCAGGTGCAGCGCGGGGCCGGCGCCGTAGACCAGCGAGCCGGCATCGAACAGGCGGTTCAGCCCGAGCGACGACAGGCCGACGAACGCCGTGAGATTGACGTTGGGATAGAACTGCGCGCGTGCGGCATCGCTGTCGCGCAGCGCCGCCTCGACGCGCCAGCGCTGCGCCACCAGGTCGGCACGGCGACCGAGCAGATCGGCCGGCAAGCTCGCGGGCACGGCGACCGAGGCGATCGGATCGAGCGTCGGCGCCAGCGCGTCGAGCGCCTGCGGGCCGATGCCCACCAGTTCGGCCAGGCCGTGGCGAGCGCGACCGATCGCTTCGCTCAACGTTTCGATCTCGACCTTCGACTGCGCCACCAGGCCCTCGGCCTGCTTGAGGTCGACCTGCGTGTCCAGGCCGGCGCCGATGCGCTGGCGCACCAGCGACACCACCTGTTCGCGCTGCGTCAGCGCCTCGCTGGCGACCACCTGCAACTCGATCAGGCGGGCCAGATTGAAGTAGCTGCCGGCCACGTTGGCGGCCAGCAGCACGCGTGCGGCCTGGGCATCGGCCTGCGTGGCGCGCCACTGGCCGATCGCCGAATCGAGCGTGGCGCGCTGGCGGCCGAAGAGGTCGAGCTCCCAACTGACGCCGGCCGTCACGTCGGCGGTCCAGCGGGTCGAGCCCGCCAGCGGCGGTGGGTAGATGCCGTTCTCGTTGAAGCGCTGGTACGTGGCATCGGCGTTGAGCGCGCCCAGTGGCTTGCGCGCCGCGTCGGCGGCGCGCACCGCGGCGTCGGCCATGCGCATGCGGGCCTGCACGACATGCAGCTGCGGCTGGCTGGCCAGCGCCTGCTCGACCAGGCGGTCGAGCGTGGCGTCGCCATAGCGGCTCCACCAGCGGCTGTCGGGCCAGGTGATCGGCGTCGCGGCGGCGCCCAGCGCGCCGGCCTCGGCCATCGGCGGGCCCGGCGGCGCCGCGGTCGGCGTGGCGCAACCCATCAGCAGCACCGCGCTGGCCAGCACCGCGATGGCGGCGGTGCCGGCCGTCAGCGACGCGGCACGCGCTCTTTCGCCGATCTTGTGCGGAAGGTGCGGCAGATGCGGCAGGTGCATCCACTGGCGCAACGAGCGCTTCATGCGGCCTCGCTGTCGGTTTGCAGCGCCGCGCCGTTGTCGGCCATGCGGGTGAGCAGGCGGCGCAACTGCTTCCATTCGGTCTCGCTGAAGCCGCGCAGGAAGTCGTTGTTGACGGCGGCCAGCACGAACGGGATCTTCTTGGCGACCGCTTCGCCGGATGCCGTGAGGCGCAGGTGCACGACGCGGCGGTCGGCCTCGGAACGCACCCGTTCGAGCAGGCCCTTGGCCTCGAGGCGGTCGAGCATGCGCGTCACCGCGCCGGCGTCGATGCCCATCTCGCGGGCCAGCTCGATCGCGTTGCTGGCACGGCCGAGCTTGAGCATCCACAGCGGCTTCCACTGCGCGTCGGTGAGGTCGTGCTGCACCATGCGGCGGTCGACCTCGCGCCGCATCTGCAGCATCACGCTGAACAGCTGGTGCGCCACGCTGTTGCTCAGGTCGTAGTTGCGGCCGTCGTACAGCGAGCAGGGTTTGGGGGTCGGTGCCATTGGCGCGTCAATGATTGACTAGGCAAAGTTTGCCGCAGCAGGCAAATCCACGGCGACGGCATGGCTTTCGCGCCGCATCGCGGCGCGCGGCACGCTCGAACGTCGTTGCCGCGTCAGCTCGCCATCAGCTGCCGGCGCGCGCGGTGCAGCCGCACGAACAGGTTCTGCTCGCTGATGCCGAGCATGCGGCACACCACCTCGCTGGTGTGGTCGCGCATCACACGCAGTTGCATGGCGTCGCGCAGGCCGGCAGGCAGCGCGGCGATGCGCGCCAGCGCGCTCGCCAGCAGTTCGCGGTGCTCGGCCACCTCATCGGGGCGCGGTAACGGGCATGCCAGCGAGCACTCGTCGTCGGCATCGCAGGTGTCCAGGCTGTCGTGGCCCGAGCGCTCGCGCACCAGGTCGACGATCTTGTGGCGCAGGATCGCCACCAGCCAGCTGCGCGGCGCCGAGCGGCCGCCGAAGCTGGCGCGGCCGGTCATCACCGCCTCGAAGACGTCGTGCACCAGGTCTTCGGCGAGCGCCGGATCCTGCAGGCGCCGCCGCGCGTAGTGCACCAGGAAGGCACGGTGTTCGGCGAGGTCGCTCCAGCCGAGCGTGATGGGCGCGGATGGGGCAGTGGGCGTGGCCAAAGGGTTCATGCTGTGCGCTTGGTTCGTGCTCGGGTGCCGGCACTGTCGCGGCACACCCTCGCGCGAGCCTCACCAAAGCTCACAGCCAGATAACATCGATGTAAGAACGCGCCACAACGGGGCGACAGTCCCGACATGGAAGCCGTGATGGGAGCAGCCATCCTCGTTGCCGAAGACCAGGCCGACATCCGCGACCTGATCACGCTGAACCTGCGCCACGCCGGCTACGACGTGACGCCGGTGGCCGACGGCCGCGCCGCGCTGGACAGCCAGGCCGATCGCAGCAGCGACCTGCTGATCCTCGACCTGATGATGCCGGGCCTGGACGGCCTGGAGGTCTGCAAGGCGCTGCGCGGCAGGGGCCGCGCGATGCCGATCCTGATGCTGACCGCCAAGTCGACCGAGCTCGACCGTGTGCTGGGCCTCGAGCTCGGCGCCGACGACTACCTGACCAAGCCGTTCTCGATGGCCGAGCTGCTGGCGCGCGTGAAGGCGCTGCTGCGCCGCGCCGACCTGATGCGCCAGGCGCAGAGCCAGGCGCAGGGCGCGGGCAGCGCGCTGCGCAACGGCGAGGTCGAGATCGCGGTGGCGCGCCGCGAGGTGCGCGTGCGCGGGCAGGCGGTGGAGCTGACCGCGCTGGAGTTCGACCTGCTGCTGTACTTCGCGCAGCACCCGGGGCACGTGTTCTCGCGAGCGCAGTTGCTCGATGCGGTGTGGGGCTACTCGCACGAGGGCTACGAGCACACCGTGACCACGCACATCAACCGCCTGCGTGCCAAGCTCGAAACCGACGCGATGCGCCCGACGGTGATCCTCACCGTGCGCGGCGCCGGCTACAAGATGCGCGACGCGCCGCCATGAGGCGTGAATGACCGTCCGCCTGCGGCTGGCGTTGACGATCTTCGTGATCGGCGTGTGCACCGCGCTCGGCGTGCTGGTCACGGTGGCGATGGCGTTCCAGCGCTTCGAGCACGAGAGCACCTACGAGCGCGCCAACGCCTTCGTCGGCCGCGTGGTCGACCTGCATCCCGACCTGCTCGACCTGCAGATGCGCGATCCGGTCGGCTTCACCGGCTTCCTGCGCAACCTGCTGCTGTTCGAGCCCGATTCGCAGCTCTATCTGCTCGATGCCGGTGGCACCGTGCTGGCCGCCAGCGGCCGCGTGCAGCCGGCGCCCGGCTTCAAGGTGCGGCTCGACCCGGTGCGGCAGGCGGTGGCGATCGCGGGCGACCGCCGCCGCGCGCCGTACGTGATGGGGGACGACCCGGAGCACATGAACCTCGATGCGGTGATCGCGGCGCGGCCCTTGCGGCGTGCGGTGATCCGCCCCGACGCCGCGACCGCGGGTTACCTGTACCTGGTGTGCCAGCCGCCGGGGCTCAACGTCGGCCATGTCGAGGTCTACCGCAGCAGCCTGATGGGCACCTCGCTGCTCGGATTGGCGGGCCTGATCGTGCTGATGACGCTGCTGGCGGCGTGGATCGTCGCCACCGTGACGCGGCCGCTGCGCGACTTGAGCGACGCGGTGGCACGCGCACAGCGCGAAGGCTTCGATGGTGCGGCAGCGGTCGACGCGGCGCCGGCGGCACCGACGGCGCGGCCTCGTGACGAGTTCGCGCAGTTGCGCGCGGGCTTTCACGCGATGCTGACGCGCCTGCGTTCGCAGTGGGATGCGTTGCGGCGGCTCGACCAGTTTCGCCGCGAGAGCGTCAGCAACCTGTCGCACGACCTGCGCTCGCCGCTGACTGCGACGGTGGCGTGCCTGGAAACCCTCGACCGCCGCTGGGCGGCCGACCCGGCGCGTGCCGACGACCGCGCGATGCTCGAGGTCGCGCTGCGCAACACGCGCAACGCCGCGCAACTCGTGCGCTCGCTGGGCGACCTGGCGCTGCTCGACGAACCGGCGTTCAAGCTGCAGCCGATGACGGTGGACCTGGGCGAACTGCTCGACGACATCGTGATGCGGTTCGCCGATCGGGCGGCGCAGCAGGAGGTGGCGTTGCGCAACGATGGCAGCGTCGATGGCACGGTGGCCGCTGCGGTCGACATCGAGCTGTTCGAGCGGGCCGTCGCCAACCTGGTGGACAACGCGCTCAAGCACACCGCTGCCGGCGGGCAGGTCACGCTGCAGGCGCGCAACGTCGACCACCAGGTGCAGGTCACCGTGCGCGACGACGGCAGCGGCATTGCCGCCGAACACCTGCAGCACCTGTTCGACCGCCTGTACACCGGCTCCGGCGCCCGCGGTGATGCCGATGGCGGCAAGGGGCTCGGGCTGGCGATCGTCAAGCGCATCGTCGAGCTGCACCACGGCGAGGTGGCGGTGCACAGCGAGCCCGCTCGGGGCACCGAGGTGACGATCCGGCTGCCGCGCGACGCGGCAGCGGCCGCGCCGCCGACCACTGCACCGGCCGGGCAATGAAAAAGGGCCTGCAAGCAGGCCCTGTGCGTCGCAGAGGACGTCAGCGCTTGGCCACCGTCGTCAGCGGATCGATCGAGAAGGTGAAGCTTTTCTTGTCGAGCGGCTTGTGGCAGGCCAGGCACTCGGCCTGGTTGACCCCGGGCCGGTGCTTCTTGTCGGCCGTGAAGACGGCGTAGTTCCAGTTTTCGTTGCGCAGCATCTCGGGAACGCTGCTGCCCCAGCCCTCGCGCCGCTCCATCACCGCGAAGGCGACGAAGCGCTCGGGCTCGAAGAAGCCGTTGGCGCCGGCGACGGGCTTCTTGTCGGCGCCTTGCTTGGCGGCGAACTGCTCGAGCACCAGCACCGAGCCGTCGGGCAATGCCTTGCCTTCCTTGGCCGCCTGCAGCGCGACCGGGTTGGCGTACAGGTAGCGCACCTGATTGATGTCGGGCCGGTTCACCGTCTGGTACAGCGTGAAGGTGGAGCGGTAGTTCTCGGGGAATCCGACCTTGGTGGTCGAGAGGTTGGGCAGGAAGTCCGACTTCGCCGTCGAGGTGCCGGCGCCCGGCAATGACGAGAAGTAGGCAGCGACGTTGGCGATGTCTTCGGGGCTCAGTTGCGCCGCGATCGCGCCCATCACGGCGTTCTTGCGCGAACCGTCTTTCAACTGCCGCAGCTGGCTGGCCAGGTACGCCGACTTCTGCCCGGCCAGGTTGGGGATGTTGTCGGCCACGCTGACGCCGTTGAGGCCGTGGCAGGCCGAGCACACGGCCTCCGCGCGTGCCTTGCCGGCGCCTGCATCCTGGGCCGACACGCCTGCCGATGCGACAGCCGTGAGGGTGAGACAGCCAATCCAGGTCTTCATGCGCTCTCCTTTGGTGGGCCCGTTCGGGCGAGGCTACGTCGGTGTGCGCCCGTGCTTCTTACAAGGAAGGAGCAATCGTGCGCCGCTGGCCGTGTGTACGCAGCCGCGATACGCGCCCATCCGGCGAACGGATTCGGATATCGACTCAGGGATTACGCTAGAAGCGTGGCCGCGCGCGCAGCCGACGGGCCTCCCGGCCCGGATTTCAGAGCGTCGCGGGCTCGGTGGGTGCGCCTTCGAGCAGCATCTGCAGGTGAACGGCGAGGCGGCCGATCTCCTGCTCGATCTGCAGCGAGAAGCCTTTGCGGCCGCCGCGCTCGTCGGCCAGCAGCCGCAACAGCGCCATCTGCGAGCAGGCGAGGTCGTGCCAGTGCTCGGCCAGGTGGTTGGCGATGCGCGGATATTGTTCGCTCAAGGCCTTCGGACGGGCCTTCTGCGGCAGCGCCAGCAGCCAGTCGATGGCCTTGCCGGTGAGCGCGCGGTCGCTCGGCGAGAGCGGGCGCCGCTGCTCTTCCCAATGACCCGGCAGCAGTTTTTCCAGCGCCACGATGGCGGCGGGCTTGTCGGCCTCTTTGCGCGCCTCATTGACGTCGGTGATTTCGAACTCGATCAGCCCGGAGGGGTTGAACGGTTGCTTGCCTGGGTTGTCGGACATGGGCTCTGAAGAGAAACGAGACAGGGTGATGTCCGCGATCATGTCATGCACCCATCACGTGCGACCGGCCGTACGCGTGAGATGCGCCCACCCATTCGTTGCCGTTACCGCCTGCGCGCACGCGTCGTGAAAAATTCGCCGCGGGTTACAGATGTGCGGCGCCGCGCATCTGCATGCGCGGCAATGGGCATCCGTGCGGTCGTGCACGCGCGCTGTGCGCACTTCCGTAGAATGTCCGGCCCCATGCCCAGAGCCCGCTCCCAGAACACTGGCGTCATCCGCATTCGCGGCGCGCGCCAGCACAACCTGAAGGATCTCGACCTCGACCTGCACACCGGCGAGATGACGGTCGTCACCGGGCCATCGGGCTCGGGCAAGTCGAGCCTGGTGTTCGACACGCTGTACGCCGAGGGCCAGCGGCGCTACGTCGAGACCTTCAGCGCCTACGCGCGCCAGTTCCTCGACCGCATGGACCGCCCGGCGGTCGACCGCGTCGAGGGCGTGCCGCCGGCGATCGCGATCGACCAGACCAATCCGGTGCGCACGTCGCGCTCGACGGTCGGCACGATGACCGAGCTGAACGATCACCTCAAGCTGCTGTTCGCTCGCGCCGGCGCGCTGTTCGACAAACAGACCGCATTGCCGGTGCGCCACGACAGCGCCGACTCGATCCACGCCGACCTGGTGGATCGCGCCACGCAGGCGGGCGATCCGCGGGTGGCGATCACGTTCCCGGTGCATCTGCCCGAAAACGTGACGCCGCAGGAGGTCGAGCAGTGGCTGTCGGCCAGCGGCTTCACGCGGGTGCAGGCAGAACGTGTGGTCGAGCGCACGCGCGGCGCCGGGCCGCCCCAAGCCGCGCGAGCCCCCTCGGGGGGCAGCGCCGCGGCTTCAGCCGCAAGCGTGGGGGCTCATGTGAAAGTCCTCGACGTCGTGGCCGATCGCCTGCGCATCGTCGGTGCCGAACGTGCGCGAGTGGTCGAGGCGATCGAGCTCGCGCTCAAGCGTGGCGGCGGGCGCGTCAACGTGTACGTGCTGCGCGATGACGCGGCCGCCGAGCTGTGGCGTTACTCCACCGGGCTGCACTGCCCCGAGAGCGACATCCGCTACCCCGACCCGCAGCCGGCGCTGTTTTCGTTCAACTCGGCCTACGGCGCGTGCGACACCTGCCGCGGTTTCGGCCGCGTGATCGGCGTCGACTGGGGCCTGGTGATCCCCGACCACCGCAAGACCCTGCGCGGCGGCGCCATCAAGCCGCTGCAGACGCCGGCGTGGCAGGAGTGCCAGGACGACCTGCTCAATCACGCGGGCATCGAGGGCATCCCGCGCGACACCGCCTGGAGCCAGCTCACGCCCGCGCAACGCGACTGGGTGATCGAAGGCTCGCCGCTGTGGAAGGGCAAGTGGAACCAGCAGTGGTACGGCGTGCGCCGCTTCTTCGGCTACCTGGAGAGCAAGGCCTACAAGATGCACATCCGCGTGCTCTTGTCGAAGTACCGCAGCTATACGCCGTGCACGGTGTGCAACGGCGCGCGGCTGAAGCTCGACGCGCTGTTGTGGCGGGTGGGGTCGAAGGAGGGCGCCGATGCGGTGATCGATGGGTCGCGCCGCTTCATGCCCGCCGGCGTGCCGTGGACGCCGGAGCAGTTGCAGGCCATGCCCGGCCTCACGCTGCACGACCTGATGCTGCTGCCGATCCTGCGGCTGCGGCGCTTCTTCGATTCGGTGGTGCCGGAGTCGACCGCGCTCGACGAGGCGTTGAAGTTGCTGCTCGGCGAGATCCGCACGCGCCTCAAATACCTGTGCGACGTCGGCCTGGGTTATCTCACGCTCGACCGCCAGAGCCGCACGTTGAGCGGCGGCGAAGTGCAGCGCATCAACCTCACCACTGCGCTCGGCACGTCGCTGGTCAACACGCTGTTCGTGCTCGACGAGCCCAGCATCGGGCTGCATCCGCGCGACATGGGCCGCATCATCGAGGCGATGCGGCGGCTGCGCGACGCCGGCAACACGCTGGTTGTGGTCGAGCACGATCCGGCGGTGATGCTGGCCGCCGACCGCCTGATCGACATGGGGCCAGGGCCCGGCGCGATGGGCGGGCGCATCGTGTTCGACGGCACGCCCGACGAAGCCCGCCGCGCCGACACGCTGACCGGCGCCTACCTCGGCGCGCGCAAGCACGTGGGCATCGGCATCCGTCGCTACGTGAGCGACGCGACGCCCAAGCTGGTGCTCGAAGGTGCGCGCGAGCACAACCTGAAGAACCTCGACGTGTCGTTCCCGCTGCAACGGCTGACCGTGGTCACCGGTGTCTCGGGCTCCGGCAAGAGCACGCTGGTGCAGGACGTGCTGGTGCCGGCGCTGCTGCGCCACTTCGGCAAGGCCACCGAGTCGCCCGGCGAGCACGATCGTCTGCTCGGCGCCGACTGGCTGGCGCACGCCACCTTCGTCGACCAGTCGCCGATCGGCAAGACGGCGCGCAGCAACCCGGCCAGCTACGTCGGCGCGTTCGACGAAGTGCGCCGGCTGTTTGCTGGTGCTCCGCTGGCGGTGGAGCGCCGCTACGGCGCCGGCATGTTCAGCTTCAACGCCGGCGACGGACGCTGCGCGACCTGCGGCGGCTCGGGCTTCGAGCACGTCGAGATGCAGTTCCTGTCGGACGTCTACCTGCGCTGCCCCGACTGCGACGGCCGCCGCTACCGCGCCGAGATCCTCGAAGTGCACCTCGTGCGCGGCGCGCGGCAGCTCTCGGTGGCCGACGTGCTCGACCTCACGGTGGCCGAAGCCTGCGAGCTGTTTCGCGACGACCGCGAGGTGATCGCGCGGCTGCAGCCGCTCGTCGACGACGGCCTCGACTACGTGCGGCTCGGCCAGCCGGTGCCGACGCTGTCGGGCGGTGAGGCGCAGCGCCTGAAGCTCGCCGGATTTCTCGCCGAGGCGGCAAGTGCACCGCGGCAGCCGCGGGCCTTGAAGGGCACGCTGTTCCTGTTCGA
>DATDJF010000089.1:0-5591 GCA_036520715.1 Burkholderiaceae bacterium
CGAACCTGGTGTAGCACAGGTACACCGCGTCGAGCTGGCCGCTGGCGAACAGATCGAGCATCGTCATCACCGGCCCGATCAGCTTGTCCATGTGCGGGCTGTCGCCGAGCTGGGTGACCTGGCTCACCACCTTGGCACCGATGCGGTTGAGAAACCCGAGGCCCTTGTTGCCGACGGCCACCGCCTGCACCTTGCCGCCCGCGGACTGCACCTCGCGGATCTTCTGCGTCACGGCGCGCAGCACGTTGGTGTTCATGCCACCGCACAGGCCCTTGTCGGTGGTGACGACGATGAAGCCCACTGACTTCAGCGGACCCTCGACCTTGCGCATCACCGGCGAGCGGTACTCCGGGTTGGCCTTCGCCAGGTTGGCCGTGATGTTGCGGATCATGTCCCCGTAGGGACGCGCCGCGCGCATGCGATCTTGCGTCTTGCGCATCTTCGAGGCCGAGACCATTTCCATGGCCTTGGTGATCTTCTTCGTGTTCTCGAAGCTCTTGATCTTGGCGCGAATCTCTTTACCGGCCGCCATGGCGGAACTCCTTCAGCGCAAGCTCAGGCAAAGGACTTCTTGAACGCGGCAATGGCGGCGGCCAACTCGTCCTCGGCCGCCTTGTCCAGTGCCTTGTCGGTCTCCAGCTTCTTCAGCAGCGCCGCATTGCTGCTTTGCAGATGCTGGTGCAGCCCGTGCTCGAACGACAGCACCTTCTTGAGATCGACGTCGTCGAGGTAGCCTTTGTTGACCGCGAAGATCGACGCTGCCATCAGCGAGATCGGCAGCGGCGAGTACTGCGCCTGCTTGAGCAGCTCGGTGACGCGGGCGCCGCGGTCGAGCTGCTTCTTGGTGGCCGCGTCGAGGTCGGAGGCGAACTGCGCGAACGCCGCCAGCTCGCGGTACTGCGCGAGGTCGGTGCGGATGCCGCCCGACAGGCCCTTGATCAGCTTGGTCTGCGCCGCGCCGCCGACGCGCGACACCGAGATGCCGGCGTTGATGGCTGGCCGGATGCCGCTGTTGAACAGCGAGGTTTCCAGGAAGATCTGGCCGTCGGTGATCGAGATCACGTTGGTCGGCACGAACGCCGACACGTCACCGGCCTGTGTCTCGATGATCGGCAACGCGGTCAGCGACCCGGTCTTGCCCTTGACCGCGCCCTTGGTGAACTGCTCGACGTAGTCGGCATTCACGCGCGCGGCACGCTCGAGCAGCCGCGAGTGGAGATAGAACACATCGCCGGGGAACGCCTCGCGGCCCGGCGGCCGGCGCAGCAGCAGCGACACCTGGCGGTAGGCGACGGCCTGCTTGGAGAGGTCGTCATAGATGATCAACGCGTCCTGCCCGCGATCGCGGAAGTACTCGCCCATCGTGCAGCCGGAGTAGGCCGAGACGTATTGCATCGCAGCCGATTCGGAGGCCGAGGCGGCGACGACGATGGTGTAGTCCATCGCTCCGTGCTGCTCGAGCGAGCGCACCACGTTCTTGATCGAGCTGGCCTTCTGCCCGATCGCGACGTAGACGCAGGTCATGTTCTGACCCTTCTGGTTGATGATGGTGTCGATCGCCACCGCGGTCTTGCCGGTCTGGCGGTCGCCGATGATCAGCTCGCGCTGGCCGCGGCCCACCGGCACCATCGAGTCGAGGCACTTCAGGCCCGTCTGCACCGGCTGGCTCACGCTCTGGCGCGCGATCACGCCGGGCGCGACCTTCTCGATCACGTCGGTCATCTTGGCGTTGATCGGGCCCTTGCCGTCGATCGGCGCGCCCAGCGCGTTGACGACGCGGCCGATCAGCTCGGGGCCCACCGGCACTTCGAGAATGCGGCCGGTGCACTTGACCGTATCGCCCTCGGAGATGTGCTCGTACTCGCCCAGGATCACCGCGCCCACCGAGTCGCGCTCGAGGTTCAGCGCCAGGCCATAGGTCGGCTGGCCGGCCTTGGTGGGCGGGAACTCCAGCATCTCGCCCTGCATCGCGTCGGACAGGCCGTGCACGCGGACGATGCCGTCGGTCACGCTGACCACCGTGCCCTCGTTCTTGATGTCGGCCGAGACGCCAAGGCCCTCGATGCGGCTCTTGATCAGTTCGGAAATTTCAGCGGGATTGAGTTGCATGTTCAGCTCCGGTGCCGGCGTTTCAACTCCGGCAGCAATGATCTCGATTCGTTGGCTGGCGAGGGCTTCACGCCACCAGCGCCAGCTTCATCTTCTCCAGCCGCGAGCGCACCGAGGTGTCGAGCACCTCGTCGCCCACCACCACGCGGATGCCGCCGATCAACTCGGGGTCCACCACCACGCTGGCGTTGAGCTTGCGCCCGAACCGCTTTTCCAGCGCGGCCACCACCTGCGGCAGCTGCGCGGCATCGATCGGAAATGCGCTCTCGATGGTGGCGTCGGACGTGCCGGAACGCGACTTCACCAGCGCGTTGAACTGCGCGGCGATCTCCGGCAGCGCCGACAGGCGGCCGTTTTCGACCACGGTGCGCAGCAGGTTGGCCACCTTCGTGTCGAGCGTCGCCTGGGACACGCCGGTGATGACGTCGAGCACCTGCCTGGCGGTGACCTTCGGGTTGTCGGCGAACTGCCGCATCTCCGGATGCCCGGCCACCGCGGCCAATGCCTGCAGCTGCGGAATCAGCGCCAACGCATCGGCGCCGCTGACCGAACGATCGAGTGCCTCGGCGTAGGGCCGGGCAACGGTGGCGAGTTCGGCCATGTCAGTGCCGCCCGGCCGCCCGAAGGCACTGACGCGCCCCCTCGGGGGGCAGCGAACGAATGTGAGCGTGGGGGCGCATGCTCAGAGTTCCGTCTGCAGGCGGTTCAGCAGATCGGAGTGCACGCCGGCGTTGACCTCTTTGCGCAGGATCTGTTCGGCGCCCTTCACGGCGAGCGCCGCCACCTGGCCACGCAGCGCCTCGCGCGCCTTCGTCGCCTCCTGCTCGGCCTCGGCCTTGGCCTGGGCGATGATCTTGGCGCCCTCTTCGCTGGCCTTGCCCTTGGCCTCTTCGACCATCTGCTGCGCCAGCCGCTCGGCGTCGGCCAAGCGCTTGGCGGCGTCTTCGCGGGCGGCCGCGAGCTGCTGCTCGACGCGCTTGTTGGCGTTGGCGAGCTCGGCCTTGGCCTTGTCGGCGGCCGACAGGCCCTCGGCCACCTTCTTGGCGCGCTGGTCGAGCGCGGCAATGATCGGCGGCCAGATGAACTTCATCGTGAACCAGATCAGGATCCCGAAGACGATGATCTGGATGATCAGGGTGCTGGTGATGCTCACGGCTCAAGCCTCAATCAGTGGTGAGTGAGCCGGCCCTTTGAGGGGCGCGGCCACGTCGCGCCGGGCTGCTTCCAGCCCGGCGTCGGGCGTCACTTGGGCAGGTTCGCGAGTTGCGCCAGGAACGGGTTGGCGGTGGTGAACCACAGCGCGATGCCGACGCCGATGATGAACGAGGCGTCGATCAGGCCCAGCAGCAGGAACACCTTGGTTTGCAGCTCGCCCATCAGCTCGGGTTGGCGAGCGGCGGACTCCAGGTATTTGCTGGCCATGATGCCCACGCCGATGCAAGCACCCATGGCACCCAGGCCGATGATCAAGCCGACGCCAACCGCTACGAGACCGATGAGTTCCATGTTGTATTTCCTCGAGAGTAGAAAAGTTGCCTAGGAAAGGAGAGAAGCTGCGCGCGTGTGGCGCGTCAGTGCGAATCGTGCGCCTGGCCGATGTAGACCAGCGTCAGCATCATGAAGACGTAGGCCTGCAGCACGATGATCAGGATGTGGAAGATGGCCCACACGGTGCCCGCGAAGATTTGCAGCAAGGCGAGCACGAAGCCGCCGGCCGACAGCGTGAACGCGCCGCCCAGCAACGCGATCAGCAGGAAGATCAGTTCGCCGGCGTACATGTTGCCGTACAGACGCATGCCGTGCGACACCGTCTTCGACACGAACTCCAGCAACTGCATCGCGAAGTTGGCCACCGCCAGCGCCAGGAAGCCGAGCCAGCTCAAGGGGTTGGCCGTCAGCTTGACGTTGCCGAAGGGCGCCACGATCAACTCGTGCGCCCAGCCGCCGGCACCCTTGATCTTCACGTTGTAGATCAGGCAGGCCAGCAGCACCGCGACCGACAGGCCCATCGTCACCGAGATGTCGGCGGTGGGCACCACGCGCAGGTAGGCATGGCTCGGGTCGTGGCCGGCGGCGCCGTAGATCCACTGCCAGATCAGCGGCAGCAGGTCCACCGGCAGCAGGTCCATCGTGTTGAGCAGGATGATCCAGATGAACACGGTGAGCGCCATCGGCGCCACCAGCCGGCGGCTGTGGGCGTTGTGCACGATGCCCTTGGCCTGGTCTTCCACCATCTCGACCAGGAACTCCACTGCGGCTTGCAGCCGTCCGGGGACGCCGGAGGTGACATTGCGCGCCACCAGCCACATCACCCAGCAGCCCAGCGCACCCAGCAGCACCGAGAAGAACACCGAATCCCAGTTGACGACCGACAGGTCGACCAGCGACGTCGGCTTGGCGTTCTGCAGGTGGGTCAGGTGGTGGACGATGTACTCGCCAGCACTCGGTGCGGCGTGCGATTCGGCTGCCATTCAGATCGCCCTCAACTCACTTCTTTTCGCTAGTTCCGCGGCCACGCCACAACAGCGCGAACCAATTCACCGACAGACACGCCGCCAAGGCGGCCAGCAGCGCCGGCCAGCTCAGCGACGGCACCACCGTGGGCGCCGCCACCAGCAACGCCACCGTGGCCCCGATCTTCACCATCTCCCACAGCATGACGCTGGCGGCCGACACCACCGGCGACACGCTGGACAGCCGGCTGGTCATGCCGCGCGCCAACAACGCGCTCGGCACCACCGCCGTGACGGCGCCATACAACGCCGACCACGCATGCTCACGTCCACCACCGAGCAGCCACGCCAACAGCGTGACTGCCCCGCCGACCGCGGCTTGCACCGCGATCACCCGCCAGGGAGACAACTGCGGGTTGTCGGCCCTAAACACCGCGGCTTCGGAGGGCGTCAGCGGTCTGAAGCGCTCGTCGGCCTCGTCCCACGCACTGCGCGTGCCAGATGACAAATTGCGCTCGGACATCGCGCGCTCGTGGGTCGGACAAAACCGGCGGATTATACGGAAATACCCGCAGCCTCCGACACCCGCCGTCACCGCGCAACACCATGCGCTCCAATTCGCGGATGCCAAACAAACCCCTTGCCCTGCGTTGGCGGCTGCGCGGCGTGTGCGCGGCCGCCACTGCACTGACCCTGTCGGCCTGCGCCAACGAACCGACGGCGCCGCCAAGCCCGGGTACGCAGCGCCGCGATGGCAGCTTTCGCAACAACTACACCGACCTCATCACGCCGGGGCTGGCCGCGCTGGCGCGCTGGCGCTTCGAGGCCTGGCGCAACGACGTCCCTGCGCCGCCCAAGACGGCGACGCCTGCGATCGTGCCCGATCTCGGCCTGGTCCAGAGCAATGCCAAGGCCGGTGCGCGCATGGTGCCCGCCGTCACCTGGATCGGGCATGCCACGGTGCTGGCACAACTCGGCGGTCTCAACGTGCTGACCGATCCGATGTTCTCGCATCGCGCCTCGCCGCTG
>DATDJF010000090.1:0-14090 GCA_036520715.1 Burkholderiaceae bacterium
CGGACCGACACCTCCCTCGTAACGCGCACGCACGCCGAGCTCGACCTGCGCGACCAGGCGGCGGTGCGGACGTTCTTCGCCGCCGAGCGTCCCGACGAGGTGGTGCTCGCGGCGGCGAAGGTGGGCGGCATCCTCTCCAACAACACGTTCCCGGCCGAGTTCATCTACGACAACCTGATGATCGAGGCCAACCTCATCCACGAGGCGTGGCGCTCCGGGGTGAAGAAGCTGCTCTTCCTCGGCTCCTCGTGCATCTACCCGCGCATGGCGCCGCAGCCGATGCACGAGGAGGCGCTGCTCACCGGCGCGCTCGAGCCGACCAACGAGCCCTACGCCATCGCCAAGATCGCCGGCATCAAGCTGTGCGAGAGCTTCAACCGCCAGCATGGCCGTGATTACCGCAGCGTGATGCCGACCAACCTGTACGGGCCCGGCGACAACTTCCACCCGGAGAACTCGCACGTCATTCCCGCGTTGCTGCGGCGTTTTCACGAAGCCGTGCAGTCAGGTACGCGCGAGGTGGTGATCTGGGGCAGCGGCGCACCGATGCGCGAGTTCCTGCACGTCGACGACATGGCCGCGGCCTGCCTGCACGTGATGGAGCTGCCCCACGAGGTCTATCGCCAGCACACGCAGCCGATGCTCAGCCACATCAACGTCGGCAGCGGCGTCGATTGCACGATCCGCGAGCTGGCCGAGACCATTGCACGGATCACCGGCTTCAGCGGGCGCCTGGCCTGGGACGCGAGCAAGCCCGACGGCACGCCGCGCAAGCTGATGGATGTATCGCGGCTCGCGGCATTGGGCTGGCGCGCGCGCATCGGCCTCGAAGACGGGCTGCGCGACGCCTATCGCTGGTTCGTCGAGCATCACGCCCAGGCGCGCCGCTGACAGCATGCCCGAGGGTCGCGCGACGCTGAGCGTGGTGATGCCCACGCGCAACCAGGCCGCCTTCATTCACAGCGCGGTGCGCAGCGTGCTCGACCAGGCCGAGGTGCTGGAGCTCGTCGTGGCCGACGGTGGGTCGACCGACGGCACGCAGGCGATCCTGCAGGAGCTCGCGTCAGCCTATCCGGGCCGCCTGCACTGGGTATCGGAAGGCGACGCCGGGCCTGCCGACGCGGTGAACAAAGCGGTCGGCCGCACCCGCGGCAGCGTGATCGGCTGGCTCAACTCGGACGACCTCTACACCCTGGGCGCTGCGACGCGCGCGCTGCGCGCCTTCGACGAGCGACCCGATCTCGTGCTCGTCTACGGCGAAGGCGAGCACATCGACTCGCATGGCGCCTCGCTGGGACGCTACCCGACTCTGAGCCCGCAGACGCCACTGGCCGCCTGGGCCGATGGCTGCCCGGTGTGTCAGCCGACGGCGTTCTTTCGGCGCGACTGCTTCGTCGGATTGGGCGGGCTCGACACCGGCCTGCGCACCGCGTTCGACTACGAGTTCTGGCTCCGTGTCTGGAAAGCTCATCCGGGGCAGATCGGCTTCGTGCCGGAGGTGCAGGCACTGTCGCGGCTGCACGCGGCCGGCATCACGCTGCGCATGCGCGAGCAGGTGGCCCTCGAAGGCCTGCAGGTCGTGCACCGCCACATTGGGCCGGCGCCGGTGCACTGGTTGCTCACCCACGCCGGCGAGGCGCTCGTCCGCTGCCCGTTCGAGGCGGCGCCCGATGCCGTGCGTGCCCACCTGTTGGGCTTGGCCGAGCAGGCGCGCGTGTGGCTGGTGCCCGACGGCGTGGCGGAGTTTCGCAAGCATCTGGCTGCGCACCGCGGCTGGCAGCTCGCGCGCGCCGATTTCGTTGCCGACGTGCACGCCGACGGCTGGGCACCGCCCGAACTGGCCCTGCGCTTGAAGCAGCCAGCCGGGCCGCCATACCGTCGGCTGCGCGTGTGGGGCCGTCATGCATCACCGCAGCGCAACCCGTTGCGCCTGTCGCTGCTCGACTGCAGCGGCACGCCGCTGTGGCAGGGCGGTGTATCGGCGGCCGGCGCGTTCAACCTGATGCTGCCGTTGCCGCCGAAACCGGATGCCGCGCTGCCGCTGACCCTGCGTTGCGACACGCCCTTCGTCCCGGCGGCGATCGACCCTCGCTCGAGCGACCGGCGCGCGCTGGCGTTTCAGCTCGACGCCATCGAGCTTCTGGCATGACCACTGGAGCCGCCACCACGCTGCTCGATGATGAGCACGTGCGCATCGAGCACTGGCAGCGCGGCGGCGAAGGCACAGCGCTGGTCGTGACGTTCGACCCCCTGCTCTACCTGTGGACCAGGCCGCCCTTCGGCCACGAGTTCCTCGGCAAGCAGGGGCTCGACGTGGTGGCGGTGCGCAAGAAGGAGGAGAACTTCTACCAGCCGCTCGCTCGCACGGCTTTCGAAGCTGCGCTGGCGCCGCTGGCCTCACGCTACCCTCGGGTGGTGGTCTACGGCTCGAGCCTGGGCGCCTACGCCGCGCTGTACTTCGGCCGCGATCTGCCGTGGACGGTGATCGCCAGTTCGCCGCGCGTCTCGGCGCACCCGGTCTACGGCACCGAGGTGTGGCAGCAGCGTTGCGAGTTCCTGCATGAGCCCTTCAAGCCTGATGTGCCGGCCCGCTGCAACGCGGTGATCTTCTTCGACCCTCGTGATGCCATCGATCGCCGCTACCTGCAGGGCGAGGTGCTGCCGCAGTTCCGAAGCGCCGAGGTCGTGCGGGTGCCATTCGCCGGCCACCCGGCAAACCAGTTCCTGGGCGACATCGGCTACATCGCGCCCTACGTGCGCGCGGTCATCGCAGATACCGAGCGGCCAACGCTGCAGCGCCGCACACATCGCGCGCGCTCGGCCACCTACCACCAGGTGCTCGCGCTGCTGTGCGTGCAGCATGGCCACGTGGCATGGGCCGATGCGCTGGTGCAGCGCGCGCTGGCGTTGAACCCCAAGCGCATGCTCGCCCATCGCACGCTGGGCCTGGTGCGCCTGGCCCAACAGCGCTGGGACGAAGCGCAAAACGCGATCGAAGCGGCGCTCACGTTCGATCCCTACGACCCTTATTCGATCGCCCTGCACGCCAAGGCTCGCGCCCGGGGCATGGCGCCGGTGCCAGCACCCGCACCCCCCGGACTGCTGAGTCGTGTTTGGCGCGGGCTACGCCGCCGCGCGGGCGGATTGCGCCAGCGCAGCTAGAGATCGCGCGACGCGATCGTCACGCGCTGTGTCGGTCCGCGCTCCGAGAACCAGGCCACCAGTTCGGCCACCATGTCCAGGCGCAGCGCGAAGGATTCGAGCCCCGGCCAGTGCATCGTGCCGCTGATCAGCACCTGCTCGCCCGGTTCCACCGGGCCGCGTGGCAGCTTCAGTCGCGCGTAGCTGTTGTCGAGCAGCCGGCCGTTCCCATCGAGCAGGTGCACACCCAGATTGACCTGGCCGGGCATGGCCGCGGCGATCCATGCCCGCGTGCCGTTGTTGCGCACCGCCACCTGCAACTCGATGCCGTGTCCGGCGCCGGCGGCCACGCGGGCGGCGCGCTGCACGGTGATTTCGGCGGCCAGCCCTTCGGCGCGGCGGCTGTCGCGATCGGCCTCGACCGGATCGCCCTTCAGGATGTAGAAGCATTGGCCGTTGGTCAGCCCACGCCGCAGCGTGTCGATCGCCCGCCACGACCAACGCAGTGCGATGCCGTCGCGCGCCCAGGCATTGAAATCGTCCACCCCCACCGTCAGCGGCTGGGGAAACTGCAGCAGCATCATCGGACGATCCATGCCAGCGTCCAGCGCGTGGCGCGCGATGTCCTCCATCCGCACATCGTTTTCGATGACCTTGAACTGCGCCATCTCGGCCTGCGACTGAGGCGTTTTCGAGTGGTTGGGCCCCGGCTCCATGAACGCCGCGCGCCCGCCGCGCTTGAGCACGCGCGCGAACTCGGCGATCGTTGCGCGCTGGTCGCGCACGTGGTGAAAGGCGTCGAAGCAGACGATGCGGTCCACGCTTGCGTCGGGCAACGGCAAACGATGCCCGTCGTACGCCAGAAACTCGATGGGGCCGGCGCCATGCGCCTTGGGACGCGCGGCCTTCAGACCTTCGGCCAGCTTCAGCGCGTTGGGGGAGATGTCGACGCCGACGGCGTCGCAGCCCATCTGGGCCAGGCCTACCGTCAGCCAGCCGGTGGCACAGCCGAAATCCAGCACCCGCGCGCCGCGAAAGAGATCGGCCGCCTCGAACAGCAGGCCCAGGTGCCGGGTCTGGTGCGTCGCGCCCGCTGGATTGGAAAACGGCTTGCGGCACTGCTCGCTCGCCAGCGACATCTTCGCGAAGTAGTCGTCGGCGCTGCGCAGCAGGTCTTCGTCGCTGAGCTCGTGGATCAGCCGCTGCACGTCGATGAAGTTCGGGTCTCGCTGCGGCCGGGGTCGCGCGCTGCGCACAAGTTTGCGGATCAGGCGATTGAGCAAGGCGGTTCGGTCAGGCGTTGGATGAGCCAATGGTAGAACACGCTCCACGCGGCTCTCGAGGGCACGCGATGGGGAGCGAGGATGGGGGTGGAGTCGCCACCGGGGCGGCGCTGTGCGCGCGCCTGGCCGGTGTTGTTGCTTGTGTGCCTGCTCGGCGGCAATGCCGCGTGCGGCGGGGGTTCGGAAAGTGCCGCAGCGCCGCGGGTCAACCCGGAGGCGTGGGCCGTGCTCGGCTCGTCCACCGCGGCCGGTGTGGGCGCGCCGGCCGACCAGGGCTGGGCCGCGCTGCTGAGCGCCGCCTACCAGCCCCGGGGGGTCGTGCTGAACAACCTGGCGCGCTCGGGGCTGTTGACCAGCCAGGCCCTGCCGATGGGCACGTCGCTCACGCCCGGAAGGGCGCCGCCCGACTCGGCGGTCAACATCGACCGTGCGCTGACGTTGTCGCCGAAGCTGGTGATCCTGGCCTTCCCTACCAACGACGCGATGGCCGGCGTGCCGGCCGCCGAGACCGTGGGCCATTGGCAGCTCATCGGGCAGCGTGCCGCACAGGCCGGCGCCGCCGCGCTGGTGCTGTCGACGCAGCCGCGCGACGGCTTGAATGCGGCGCAGCGCGCCATCCTCGACGACACCGATCGCCGGGCTGCCGAGGCCTTCGGCGCCTGCTTCGTCGCCGTGCGTGCAGACCTGTCCGATGCGCAGGGCCGCATCGCCCCTGCGTATGCGGCGGGCGATGGCGTGCACCTCAACGCCGAGGGGCACCGCATCGTGTCCGAACGCGTGATGGCCGTGCTCGCCAGCGGTCGCTGCGTGCGCCCGCCGGGCTGAGCCCAGGCCCACGCTAACCGCGGCGCGGCAGGCCCTGCAGGAAGGCCTGCCACTGCGGCAGGATGCGCTCGGGCAGGTAGGCCGCCGACACGCTGCGGCCGTGTTCCACCAGCGCCTGGCTGTAACCCGCGTGCGCCGGGTCGATCACCGCCTGTATGGCGCGCGCCAGGTCGGCCGGTGAGTAGGTACTGAAGTACTCGGCCGCCGGGCCGTAGACGTCGCGGTGCACCTGGATCCCGGAGGCCACGACGGGGCAGCCGCAACGCATGGCCTCGACGCCCGAGAAGTCGAAGCCCTCGCCGAGGCTCGGGCACACGGTGGCCGCCGCGTGGTGGTAGAGCACTCGCAACTCGGCGGCCGGCACGTCTTCGAGCATCTGCACGTCGCCGCTGGCCAGCCAGGGCCGAAAGCGGCGCAGGATGTTGGCGTGGTCCCAGCCGAGGCCGCCGACGATCACCAGCTTGAGGTCGGGAAAGCGGTCCTGGCGCAGTT
The DNA here is from genome assembly GCA_036520715.1 of Burkholderiaceae bacterium. Taxonomy (GTDB): domain Bacteria; phylum Pseudomonadota; class Gammaproteobacteria; order Burkholderiales; family Burkholderiaceae_C; genus JAEUPI01. The sequence goes on from DATDJF010000090.1 coordinate 5,742, forward strand.
GCTCCCACGCCGCCAGCAGCGTGGCGTGGTTCTTGCGCGGCTCGATGGTCGACACCATCAGCAGGTACTGGTGCGACGGGCCCATCCAGCGCAGCGGATCGGGCTCGGCACCGGTGACCGCGCTGGGCCGCAACGTGGCCACCAGGCTGCGCAGGCGGCCCATCGTCGTCTTCTCCTCGAAGCTGTGCCGCCGGGTGCGCACGATCTCGAACAGCCGGCCCGCCGATGCGCTCTCCTCGAAGTAGTGGTGCGACACCATGTTGTGGATCGTCAGGCAACGCGGCTCCACCTCCGGGAAGATCGAGATCAGGTCGCGCCGCGTCGCGTCCGACACGCAGGAGAACCAGGCTCCGCTACCCACGTTGCGCTTGAGCGCGTGGTAGTGCGCGGCCTGGTGAAACGCCTTGTCGGTGATGGTGTGCGGCATCAGGATCGGCACCGCGTCGTGGTAGCGCACCACCATCTGCGTGCGCGGCGAGACGATGCCGGGATATGGCGTCTCGGCGATCATCACGTCGAAGTCGCGCGTGTCGATGCGCGGGTACACGGCGCGCCCGAGCTTGTGCGTCAGCAGCGCCACCGAGTGCGTGAGGTTCCAGGGCACCCGCGCGATGCGCATGCGCGCATTCACCACGGCCGGCATGTCGGCCACCGGCAGCGTGCGGGCGAACATCTCGCGCCAGACGAAATCCCGGAAGTGCTCGCCTTCGAAGATGCCCAGCTTGTGCTCGCGACCCACCAGCGCACGCGCGCCGATGCCCAATGGCGCCGCCACCATGTGCAGCCCATGGGCCAGCCGCTCGGCAAACCGCGGGTGCTGGCTGGCGCGCAGCGAAATCACCACGCGCGACAGGCGGTGGATGCGCTGGTCGATCTTCAATCGCCGGTAGGCAGCGCTGTCCGGGTGCGGCAGGCCGCGCGCGATGACTCGGTTGCTGCTTTGCAGCAGGCCCTCGACAGCGATGCCTTCCAGGCTCGACAGGCCGTGAAACAGCAAGCGCACTTCTTGCGGAATTCCCGCATGCCCTTCGAGCGCAGGGCGCATTTCCAAGAGTATTTTCATTGTGTGGGCCTTGCGGTCAGCAGGCGCTGGTATAGCGCCACGGTTTGGTCCGCCATCGCGTCGGCGGTGAACAGTGCGGCCCAGCGTGCGCGGCCGGCAGCACCATAACGCGCGCGCAGGTCGGGGTCGTCGAGCAGGCGGCACAGTGCATCGGCCAGCGCCTGGGCATCGCGCGGCGGCACCTGCAGCCCGGTGACGTCGCGCTGCTGCAGCCAGCCGAGGCCGGAGCCGGGAATGTCGGTGGCCACCACCGCCAGGCCACGCGCCATCGCCTCGAGCACCACCACGCCGAAGGCCTCGGCACGCAACGTCGACGCCAGGCAAAAGGCGCTGGCCAGCGCGAAGTGGGCCTCGAGCGACGCCGCCGACAGCGGGCCGACGAAGTGCACCCGCTCGGCCACGCCGCCTTGCTCGGCCAGTGCGCGATAACGCGGCAAGTCGGGGCCGCCGCCGCCGACCACCAGCAGCACATCGGGCGGCAGGTGCCGGGCGGCGTCGATCAGCACCTCCCAGCCCTTGTAGTACGTCATGCGGCCGAGCGCGAACACCACGCGGCGCTCGCCGTAGCGGCGCCGCAGCTGCTGAATGCGCGCGGCCTCGACGGGCTCCGGCGCCGGCGTACCGATCGGGATCACCACCACCTTGTCGCGAAACGCCTGCAACGGCGGCGACGAGTCGGCATAGGCCTGGCTGGTGGCGATCACCGCGTCGGCGCGCCGCAGCAGCCAGCGCTCGAGCCCGCGGTAGACGTGGCGTGCCACGCGCTGGCGCACGACGTCGCTGTGCCAATGCAGCACCACCTTCGCGCGCGGCCGCGCGATCCACACCGCCAGCGCGGCCAGCGGGTCGGGCATGTGCACGTGCACCACGTCCGCGTGATAACGGCGCCGCCACAGCAGCCACGGCAGCGACGGCGCCATCGAGGTCGACAACCACATGCCGAGCGACGCCGCGCGCGTGACGCGCACCCCACTGCCATCGCGCTCGTCGCTGTACTGCCAGCGCTTGTGCGCGCACAAGACTTCCACCTCGCAGCCACGGCGCAGGAATCCGGCGCTGAGCTGGCGCGCCACCGATTCGATGCCGCCATGGTCGGGCGCATAGAACTTCGACAGCTGCAGCACCTTCATCGAGTGGCCTCGACGAGCTGAAGCAGCGACTGCGCCGACGTGTCCCAGCCGAATTGCCCGGCACGGCTGCGTCCGCGCTCGCGCAGCTCGTCGCGCCGTGCCGGCTGCTCGATCACTTCGCGCAGCGCATCGGCGATGCCTTGCGGTTGCAGCGCATCGCAGTACACGGCCGCGTCGCCGCAGACCTCGCGCACGGCCGCTGCATTCGAAGCGACCACCGGGCATCCGTTGTGCATGGCCTCCAGCAGCGGCAGCCCGAAGCCTTCGTACAGCGAGGGAAATACGAGCGCCAGCGCCCGCTGATACAGCGCCTTCAGCGTTGCGTCGTCGACCGTGCCGAGATCGATCACGCCCGGCACCTCGGCGCCGCCGCCGCTGTGAAAAACCTGCGGGTTGACGCCTCCCACCAGCACCAGGCGCAGGTCGGCACGGCCGAGCAGGCGCCAGGCCTGCAGCAGGCGGGCCAGGTTCTTGGTGGGGTTGCGGCTGCCGACCGCGAGCACGAAGGGCTGCCGGTCCAGCCCCTGAGCCGCGAGCAACGCCGTGTCGGCCGCCCCGCCGTCGAGGTGCTCGCCGGCGCCGGCGACGATGGTGAAGCGCTCTCTGGGCACTCCCAGTGCGGCGACCAGCCGTTCACGCGAGAAGGCCGACACGGTGACCAGCGCCGTCGTCGGGCGCCGCGCCAGGTGGCGAAACAACCAGCGGTACCAGTGGCGGAACACCCGCGTGTAGGCCTGCGGCTGGTCGAACGGCGCCGCGTCGTGCATCACGCAGACCTGGGAGGGCACGCCGAACGCCGGAGCCGACCCCGCGAGATTGATCAGGCGGCCGCCGCGCGCGGCACGCGGCAGCGCTGCCTGCTCCCAGCCGTGCAGGCCGCCTGGCCCGCGCCACGGCACGCGGCGCACGGCGATGGCGCGCAGGGCGGGAGCCGGTGCCTGCGCCGGCAACAGCAACGTCCACGGCGCGGCCGCCGCACCGGCCGCCAAACGGGCCGCCAATCGCGCATCGAGCGCATGCAGCAGGCTCGACGCATAACGCTGCACACCCGTCATCCGCTGTGCACAGAATTTTCCGTTGATGAGGACGTGCACCGGGGAACTGGTCATCCCGGATCAGAACAGGTCGGCCTGTGCCAGCACGGGCGCCGCGGCGTCCTTGGCCGCCAGCAACGGCGGCGCGCCCACGTCGGGCCAGCCGATCGCCAGCTCCGGATCGCTCCAGAGGATCGATCGTTCGCACTCCTTGGCATAGAAGTCGGTGGTCTTGTACAGAAAGACGGTGTCGTCCTGCAGCGAGATGAAGCCGTGCGCGAAGCCGGCGGGAATCCATACCTGGCGCTGGCTCTCGGCATCGAGCGTGACGCCGAGCCAGCGGCGAAACGTGGGCGAGTCGCGCCGGATGTCGACCACCACGTCGAAGGCGCTGCCGCGCACCACGCGCACCAGCTTGCCTTGCGCGTGCGGCGGCAGCTGGTAGTGCAGGCCGCGCAGCACGCCGCGCTGGGAGGATGAATGGTTGTCCTGCACGAACTCGACGTGGCGGCCCACGGCCTCGTCGAAGGCGCGCTGGTTGAAGCTCTCGAAGAACAGGCCGCGCGCATCGCGAAACACCGCCGGCTCGAGCACCAGCACGCCGGGCAGCGCGGTCGCGGTGGCCTTCATTGGGGCACCCTTGGGGCCTGCGGCCCCTTCCCGCCGAGCGGGATTCGCCCCCTTCGGGCGGCCGGGCGGGGGCTCATCAATACACCTTTTCGCTCGCCAGCTTCAGCAGGTACTGGCCGTAGCCGTTGCCGGCCAGCGGCCGCGCCAGCGCCTCGAGCTGCGCGGCATCGATCCAGCCGCTGCGGTAGGCCACTTCCTCGGGGCAGGCCACCTTCAGGCCCTGGCGCTTTTCGAGCATGGCGATGAACTGCCCGGCCTCCATCAGGCTGTCGTGCGTGCCGGTGTCCAGCCACGCGTAACCGCGACCCATGATCTGCACCGCCAACTGGTCCTGGCGCAGATAGCTGGCGTTGACCTCGGTGATCTCGAGCTCGCCGCGCGCGCTCGGCTTGATCGACGCGGCGATGTCGCACACCTGCTCGTCGTAGAAGTAAAGGCCGGTCACCGCGTACGAGCTCTTGGGCTGACGTGGTTTCTCCTCGATCGACAACGCACGCTGCTTCGCGTCGAACTCGACCACGCCGTAGCGCTGGGGATCCTGCACGTGGTAGGCGAACACGGTGGCGCCGGTTGTGCGCGCGCCGGCGTCGGCGAGCAGGCGCTGCAGGCCGTGGCCATAGAAGATGTTGTCGCCCAGCACCAGCACGCTCGGCTGACCATTCACGAAGCGGCGCCCCAGGATGAACGCCTGGGCCAACCCCTCCGGGCGCGGCTGCACGCAGTAGGTGAGGCTGATGCCCCAGCGGGCGCCATCGCCGAGCAGCTCCTGGAAGCGCGGCGTGTCCTGCGGCGTGCTGATGACCAGCACCTCGCGCACGCCGGCCAGCATCAGCGTGCTGAGCGGGTGGTAGACCATCGGCTTGTCGTACACCGGCAGCAGCTGTTTGCTCACGGCCAGCGTGGCGGGGTGCAGCCGCGTGCCGGCACCGCCGGCCAGGATGATGCCTTTGCGCGCTTTCATCGTGGGATCACCTCCGTGAGCATGCGCAGCACGCCCGGCTGCCAGGGCGGCAGCGTGAGGCCGAACGCCGCGCGCAACTTGCCGGTGTCAAGGCGCGAGTTCAGTGGCCGGCGCGCGGGCGTCGGGAATTCGCTGGTCGGCACCGCGCGCACGGCGTCGGGCGCCACGCGCACCGGCAGGCCCTGCGCACGCGCCCACTCGATCACCAGCGTCGCGTAACGATGCCAGGTGGTCTCGCCGGCGGCAGCCACGTGGTAGGTGCCGGCCAGCGACGGCGCGCCGAGCGCGCTGCGCAGCGCATGCGCGGTCACGTCGGCCAGCAGGTCGGCACCGGTGGGCGCACCGAACTGGTCGTCGATCACCTTCAGGGCGTCGCGCTCGGCGGCCAGCTTGAGCATCGTGCGCGCGAAGTTGCCGCCGCGCGCGGCGTAGAGCCAGCTCGTGCGCAGGATCAGATGCCGGCAGCCGCTGCCGCGGATGTGCTGCTCACCCTCGAGCTTGGTGCGGCCGTACACCGACAGCGGCCCGGTGGGCGCATCTTCGGCACGCGGCTCGCTGCCGCTGCCGTCGAACACGTAGTCGGTGCTGTAGTGCACCAGCCAGGCGCCGGTGGCGGCCGCCTCGGCAGCCAGCACACGCGGCGCCTCGGCGTTGAGCGCGGCGGCCAGCGCGGGCTCGCTCTCGGCCTTGTCCACCGCCGTGTGCGCCGCGGCATTGACGATGACGTCGGGCCGCACCGCGCGCACGGTGGCGGCCAGCGCCTGCGGCCGTGCGAAGTCGGCATGGTGCTCGGTGCTGTCACGTGCCGGCGCGACCAGATCGCCCAGCGGCGCGAGGGCTCGCTGCAGCTCCCAACCGAGCTGGCCGTTCTTGCCAAAGAGCAGGATCTTCATCGCCCGCGGCGGATCGTTCGTCAGCGGCCGGCGTAGTTCTGCGCGACCCAGTCGCGGTAGCTGCCGCTTTGCACGTTGGCCACCCAGTCGGCGTGCGCGAGGTACCACTGCACCGTCTTGCGGATGCCGCTGTCGAAGGTCTCGGATGGCCGCCAGCCGAGCTCTTGATGGATCTTGCGTGCGTCGATCGCATAACGGCGGTCGTGCCCGGGGCGGTCGGTGACGTGCGTGACCAGGCCGGCGTGCGGGCCCTGCCGGCGCGGCCGCAATTCGTCGAGCAGGCGGCAGATGGTCTGCACGATCTGAATGTTGGGCTTTTCGTTCCAGCCGCCGATGTTGTAGGTCTGGCCGACGCGGCCGCCGGCCAGCACCGCGCGGATCGCGCTGCAGTGGTCACCGACGTAGAGCCAGTCGCGCACCTGCATGCCGTCGCCATACACCGGCAGCGGCTTGCCTGCCAGCGCGTTGACGATCATCAGCGGAATCAGCTTCTCGGGAAACTGGTACGGGCCGTAGTTGTTGCTGCAGTTGGTGGTGACCACGGGCAGGCCGTAGGTGTGATGCCAGGCGCGCACCAGGTGGTCGCTGGCGGCCTTGCTGGCGGAGTACGGGCTGTTGGGCTCGTACGGATGCTGCTCGCTGAACGCGGCGGCTCCTGGGGCCAGCGAGCCGTAGACCTCGTCGGTGCTGACGTGCAGGAACCGGAATGCCGATTTCTCCTCGCCCTCCAGGCGGCCCCAGTGGGCCCGCACCGCCTCCAGCAGCGAGAAGGTGCCGAGCACGTTGGTGCGCATGAACTCGCCGGGTCCGTGGATGCTGCGGTCGACGTGGCTTTCGGCGGCGAAGTGAAGCACGGCGCGCGGCGAATGCTCGGCCAGCAGCCGATCGGTCAGCGCGCGGTCGGCGATGTCGCCCTGCACGAACAGGTGCCGCTCATCGCCGCGCAGGGCATCGAGGTTGTGCAGGTTGCCGGCGTAGGTCAGCGCATCGAGGTTGACGACGCGCTCGTCACTGGCTGCAAGCCAGTCGAGCACGAAATTGCTGCCGATGAAGCCGGCGCCGCCGGTGACGAGGAGGGTCATGCTGGTGAGGCGACTGCAGGGTCGGGCCGGAGTATGCCCTGCCTGCAGTCGGCCACCCCAGAGGATGGGCGCCGACGCGCCCGGCTACGCCGGCGGCTGCGCGCCGAGCAGCACCTCGAGCCGCTCGACGATGCGCCCCCCGGTCTGGCCATCCCACAGCGGCGGCACGCGGCCTTTTTTCCACTGACCCGCGAACAGCCGGTCCAGCGCCGGCTTCAGCTTGTCGGGGTCGGTGCCGATCAGCTCGTTGGTGCCCACCGTCACCGTCTCGGGCCGCTCGGTGGTGTCGCGCATCGTGATGCACGGGATGCCCATCACCGTGGTCTCCTCGGTCACGCCGCCGGAGTCGGTGATCACCGCCTTGGCGTGCTTGACGAGGTAGTTGAACTCCAGGTACGGCTGCGGGTCGACGAACAGCAGGTTCTTCGGCAGGTCGCCCAGTGCCGCCAGCGTCTTGGCGGTGCGCGGGTGAACCGGAAAGACCACCGTCATCCCGCGGGCACCGTTGCCGATGGCCTCGAGCACCGCCGCGAAGCCCTGCGCGGTATCCACGTTGGCCGGGCGGTGCATCGTCATCACGAAGTACTGGCCCGCCTGCAGCCCGGCCTCGCCCCAGAACGGCGGCGCCGTCAGGCGGCCCATGTTGGCCAGCAGGGTGTCGATCATCGTGTTGCCGACGAAGAAGATGCGCTCGCCGCCGACGCCGGCGTGGCGCAGGTTCTGGTTGGCCACCTCGCTGGTGGTGAAGAAGTAGTTGGTGATCGCGTCGGTCACCATGCGGTTGATCTCTTCGGGCATGGTCCAGTCGCCCGAGCGGATGCCGGCCTCCACGTGCGCCACCGCGATGCACAGCTTCTGCGCCACGATCGCGCAGGCCATCGTCGAGGTGACGTCGCCCACCACCAGGCACAGGCGGCTCGGCGTCTTGAGCAGCAGCTCTTCGTAGCGCACCATGATCGCGGCGGTCTGCTCGGCCTGCGTGCCCGAGCCGACTTCGAGGTTGACGTCGGGCTTGGGGATGTGGAGCTGGTCGAAGAAGTCGGCCGACATGCGCGCGTCGTAGTGCTGGCCGGTGTGCACGAGCCGCCAGCGCAGGCGGCTGCCGGCGCGCTGCCGCGCCTCGATCGCACGGATGATCGGCGCGATCTTCATGAAGTTGGGCCTGGCGCCGGCAATGATGTCGATCAAAGGGCCGTTGTCGTCTCGTGCACTCATGGGTCGGTCTTTCGGTCGGAACTTCGGTACTCCGGCACCGCGCGCTCGAGCGCGGCGCGCACCACGGCATCGTCGGCCTGCAGCGCCGAGGGTGCCGCGAGCTCGAGCAAGCCGTCGAGCGACGCGCGCTCCTGCGTCAGCCTGGCCACGCGCAACTGCGGCACCTGCGTGGCCACCGTGGTGTCGGAGTCGGCCAGCAACTCCTCGTAGAGCTTTTCGCCGGCGCGCAGGCCGCTGAACTCGATGGCCACCTCGTCGGCCGATCGGCCCGCCAGGCGGATCAATTGTCGGGCCAGGTCGACGATGCGCACCGGCTCGCCCATCTCCAGCACGAGCACCTG
>DATDJF010000091.1:0-15088 GCA_036520715.1 Burkholderiaceae bacterium
CGGCACCGGCACCCGAAGCGAAGTCCTAGCGCCGCGAAGCGCACCGCCGGCGCGCTGCGCCGGCACGGTCAATTCTTCGGCGGCGGCGGCTCGGGCTTCTTCGGCCGCACCTTGGCGTAGGTGATCTTGCGGGTGCCGCCCTCGCAGGAACCGACCACCGTTTCACCTTCCGCGAGCTCGTTGGGGACGATCTCCAGGCTGTAGTCCTTGACGCCCTTGGCGTCGAGCTTGGCGGCGATCTCGAGCGCCAGCTCCTCGCATGGCTTGGCCGCCTGCGCTGCCGCGGCGGCATACAGCAGCGTGACCAAGCACAGCGAGGGAGCGAGCTTTCCACTCATGGCCTGCCCTAAGGCGCCACCGGCGCCGAGTCGGCGGCCGCCGCGCTGCGCGTGCGCAGCGCCTTGATGCCCTGCTCGATGCGCTCGGCCACCTCGCGCTCGCGCTGCAGCGCACGCAGCGTGTTGTGCGCCTCCTGCAGCGTGAAGTCCAGCCGCGCCAGCTTCTCGCCCACGTGGTCGACCACCGCGCGCTGCTCGCCCAGCATCTCCAGGTTCAGGTTGATGTCCTCCAGCATGTGGACGATGCCGTTGGCACGCGACTGCACCTCCTCCACCATGGCACGGCGAGACTCGATCATCTCGATCTTGCCGTCGGTGTCGTGCACACGAGCCAGCAGGTCTTCGACCTTGGCGCGCAACTCGCTCACCTCGCCGCGGTGCTCGCTGACGAACTGGAGGTCCGCCTTGCTGCGCCCGCTGATCTGGCGGATGTTCTCCACCTCCGCTTTCACCGCCTGCACCAGCACCTCCTGATCGGCCAGCGACTGGATCTTGTGCTGCACGCCATCGGCGCTGCGGTCGAGCTCGTCGAGCCGCCCTGCCATCGCGGCGACCTTCTCCTCGCCGTGCAGCACCTGCGTGCAACGCTGCTGCAGCTGCTTGACCAGCGCGTCGGCGCGCTGGATCTGGTCTTCGGCGACCTCGGTCTGCGCGACGGCGTCGCGCTGCGTGGTCTGCACGCGCGCCAGTTCGGCCATCAGCTCTTCCTTCAGCGCGGTGGCGCGGCCGAGGTCGTCGCTGACGCCGCGCACCTGCTTGAAGCGCTCGGCGGCTTCGGCGGCCAGCGCCTTGCCTTGCGCGACGAGATCGGCGAGCTGGGCGCGTTGCTCGTTCACTACCGCTTCGTCGGTCTTCAGCGATTCGATCAGCTGCTGCGAGCGCTCCAGCGTCTGCAGCAGCGTCGCTACCTGCGAGGCCACCGGCAGCACGCGCCCTTGCAACGAGGCCACGCCGTCGAGCTTCTGCTGCGCATCGACCACCTGCGTGAGCAAGGTGTCGCACAGGTTCTTCAGGCCGTCCACCTCGGCGCGCCGCGCCAGCTGCTCGGCCAGCTTGTGCTCCACCTCGGAGGTGACCACGTGCAGCCCGTTGACACGCTGCTCCAGCTTCTCCACGAACTGCAGCCGCGCGCCGACGCGCGACACCTGCGCGTCGAGCTCGGCGGCCAGCTCGCCCAGCCGGGCGACCGATTGGTTGCCGGTGTCGATGAGCGCCAGCTTGCCCAGCACCGCGTCCATGCGCGCCTCGAGGTCCGGCGTGCGGCTCAGCAACGCGGCCGTGCGCTCGCCGAAGGCATCGAGCGCGGCGCGGTCGACGGCCAGCCGGTCGCGCAGCTGCACCGCCTCGGCATGTGCCTTGTGGAACTCGGCCAGCTCCAGGCGCACCGCCTCGACGTCCTTCTGCGACTGCAGCAGGTTGTCGTGCTGAGCCGCCGTGCGCTTGCCGAGCGCCTCCACCTGAGCGAGCTGCGAAGCCAGGAAATCGAGGCCGCTCTGCTTGTGCGCCAGGTCGTCGGCACGCGCCAGCAGCGTCACGAACGCCTTGTCGATGGCGTCGGTCTTGCGCTCGATCGCGGCGAGCGCCTGCTGCTTCGACGCCAGCCCCTGCACGCTCGCCTGCGTCTCCTCCACCACCCGCGACATCGCCTGCAGGCGCTGGTCGAAGGCGTCGATCTCTTCCTTGTCGACCGTCAGGCGTTCGACGGTCGACTTCAGGTGCTCCGACAGCGCACGGCCCTGGCCATCGATGCGTGCCGACTCGCGCAGGAATTCCTCGCGCGCCGCGCCGGCCGCGGCCAGCTCCTGCGCCGTGGTCCGCGCCACCTCCTCCATGCGCGCGACGGTGTCCTCTGCCTGCTGGACCTGCTCGCGGCCCTGCGTGAGGCGGGCGATCTGCGCATCCATGGCCCACACCATCTCGTTCAGGCGTGTGGCCTCGACGACGGCACGCTCGACGGTGGCCTTCTGGGTCTCCAGCGCCTTGGCCTTGTGCGACACGTGCTCGGCCAGCGCGTTGAGCGCGTCCAGCCGCTGCTCGGTGGTCTCGCTGAGCTCCTGCAGCCGCGTGAACGACTGCAGCTTCTCCTGCACGCCCTGCACCGCCTGGGTGGCGGCGGCGGAGTGGTCGCGTGCCTCGCGCGCGCCCTCTCGGATGCCCTGCAACTCCTGCTCGAGCTGCGACTCCGAGCGCCGCAGGCTTTCGAGTTCGCCCTTCAGCGTGGCCACGGCGGCGGCCGATTGGCTCACTTCCGCGGTGGCCTGGCGCAGGCGGGCGCGCTGTTCTTCGAACTGCGCGCTCTCTTTGCGCAAGGCGGCCACGGTGGCCTGGGCCTCGCGGGCCTGGGCATTGAGTTCGTCCACCGCCTGCCGGCATGACGCGAGCGCGCCGTTGGGCGCAGTCAGCGCTTCCGACGCCTGCTTGGCTTCGGCCACCTGGCCGAGCAGGCTGCTCATGCGCGCCTGCAGCTGCTGGAAGCCCTTGGCGCGCTCGTCGTAGCTGCCCACCATGGTGGCCAGCGTCTCGCACTTGTGCAGCAGCCCCTGGGCGTTCATCTTCGCCAGCATGGCGCCTAGCGCCTCGCGTTCGTCGCGCGCCTGGGTCACCAGGTCGCGCAACTCATCGTTGGCTTGTTTGCGGTCTGCGCCACTCTTGAAGATCGTGTCGAGCATGGTGGGGTCTCACTGCGAGGGGACGAAGGGAGTTGCTCGCTCGCGGCCGCACGCCATCAGTGCGGGTCGGCATCGGCTGCAAGCGTGGGACGCATCGTGCCGCCGCTGCTCTTGTTACTGCTGTGACGGAATGCCCGCGACTCCCGCGCGCTGGTGAATGCCGTGTGACTGTTGCCGACTATGCGTCTTGCAACACTGTGACTGCACCGGCGCGAGTGCGAAGATGGTCCAGTTGCATCCCATGCGAATGCACCGTCCGTGTGCTCGCGCCTCATCGGGGACTCATGGAAGCGCCCTTTCAAATCGTTGGCTGCCTGCTGTCGTCGAAGCCGGCCGATCAATTGATCGATGGTTTCGTCACCGGCGTGCGCCGCGAGCGCGGGCTGGTCACCTCGCGCAGCCCGCAGCAGGCGACCTTCGTGCGTTTCAACGCGCCCGATGCCAGGCTGATCTCGATGGCGTGCGCGGCGGCCACCAGCCGCGACGGCTCGTCGCTGCGTTTCGGCTTCGCTTCCGGCTCGAAAGACCGTGCACGCGCCGGCCAGGACGCCTTCAGCATCAGCAACCGCTACATCGCGCTGGCTCACGACCTCGCCGTCGCGGCAGGCAATGGCGAGGTGGTCGTCACGCCGCAGCTCGCATTGCTGCTGGTGGAACACGGCTTCACCTTCGACGCCCGCGAGGTGCGCGTGGGCAGCGGCCGCCAGGCCATGGCCTGCGTGCTCGACCTCACCCCGGCCGAGCCGGCCGCTTCACGACAGGAAGACGGCGCTGCCAGTGCAGCGACTGAAAAGAAGGCCAGCGCGCTCGGCGGTGTTCTTCAGGTGCTGATGGCACAGGCCGACGAACTCGCGCGCAAGCAGGAAGAGCTCGAGTCCCGCCAGCGCGCCGTGCCGGGCGAGGCGGCAAGCGCCGACGAAGGCACCACCGCGCGCCCGGCCGGATTGCAGGCCGACCTCGACGCTCAGCTCGCGCGTCTGGAAGCGCGGTTCGCCAGCCTCGAGCAGATCGAGCAACGCTTCGATCGGCTGCAGCAGCAGCTCGGTGCGTTGGCCGACCAGGAGAAGCAGTTGCAGACCCTGAGGGCGCAACTGGAAGACATCAGTGAGATCAGCGGACGCAGCAAGGCGGACCTGCAGTTCGTCAGCGAGCACCGTGGCGAGGTGAGCGAGCTGCGTGCGAAGGTCGAGGACCTGCTGGCTCGTGTGCACGACACCGACGGCAAGATCGAGATGATCGAGTCGCGCCGCAAGATGGTCGAGGAGGTGCAGTCGCGCGCCAACGGCATCGTCCACATGCTGCAGGACATCAACCTGAACCTGGAGATGCTGGGCGAGCAGCGTGCGGTGGTCGACCACGTGGGCGAGAAGCTGGCGCGGCTGGACTTCACGCTGCAGGAGGCGCACAACACGCTGCGTGCGCTGCAGCGCGAGCGCGAAATGGCCGAGCGCATCGAGCAGGGCATCAAGGCGCTGCGCCGCAGCGGCGGGGCGCCGCGGTCGACGCTGCATGGCGAGCTGACGACCCTACCGCCCGCGCCGAAGAGCGACTGAACGCGGCCCCGGCCGCCCATGCTCACCTTCGCTGACGCGGGTCGCCGTGCTGGCGCCAGCGTACGGCGCGCTGGAGAATCCCGTCATGCCGACCATCGCGCCCGACCGACTTCGCGCGCTGCCCAAAGCCGAGGTCCACGCCCACCTCGAAGGCTGCTTCGAGCCCGCGGTGCTCGAGTCGTGGGCCCGGCAGGCCGGCGTGCCGATGCCGCGGCCTCGCGAGCAACTGCTGCAGTTCACGGGGCTGGCCGACTTCCTGCACGTGCTCGACTGGGCTTGCGCGCTGGCCTCCACCCGCGAGCGGCTGGCCGAGCTGAGCTACGGCTACAGCCGGCGGCTGGCCGACGGCGGCGCCGGCTATGCCGACGTGATCGTCAACCCAACGCACTGGCAGGCGTGGCACGGCCGGCTGCGCGAGATGATCGACGCGATCGACGCCGGCCTCACGGCCGCCGAGCAAGACGGCCTGCCGCCGGTGGGCCTGTGCGTGAGCCTGCTGCGCACACAATCGGCCAGCGCCGCGGCCGAAGTGGTGGACACGTTGGTGGCGCTGCGCCATCCGCGCGTGGTGGCACTGTCGATCGACGGCAACGAGGCTGCCGCCGGCCGCACCGGGCCGCGCTTTGCCGAGGCATTCCGCCGCGCCGGAGCAGCAAGCCTGCGCCGCACCGTGCACGCCGGCGAGTCCAGCGGCCCCGAGGGCGTGCGCGATGCCATCGAGCTGCTCGGCGCCGACCGCATCGATCACGGCGTGCGCGCGATCGAAGACCCCGCCGTGGTGGCGCTGCTGGTCGAGCGCCAGATCCCGCTCGGCATCTGCCCGACGTCGAACCTGAAGCTGGGCGTCTACCCCAGCATCGCTGATCACCCCATCGACCGACTGCGCCGCGCCGGCGTGGCGGTGTCGATCAACACCGACGACCCCGCGTTGCTGGGCGCCAGCCTGGTCGGCGAGTACACGTTGTGCGCGCAAGCGTTCGGCTGGTCGGACGAGGACGTGCGCGCGATCGCCCGCACGTCGATCGCTGCGAGCTTTGCCGACGCCGCGGTCAAGGCGCGGCTGATGCGGGCGCTGTCGGCCTGGTGATGCCGCTCGGCGCGGCCGCGGTCGCCTGAGCCCGCGCTCGAAGCCGCCGCAAGTCATTAGTGAACGACCGGGCGGCGTCGCGCGGGCCTTCATCGCGTGACTTCGCGCGCCGACACTGCCGATCACCCGCAACCCCCTTGGAGTGAATCGATGAACACCGCCCCACTGACCCGCCTCGTCGCCTTCGCCGCCGTGTTGGCTGCCGCCGCGGCCACCGCACCCGCCGCGCTGGCCGGTGACGACGGCACGCCGCTCACGCGCCACGAGGTGAAGCAACAAACCCGCGCCGCCATGCAGGCCGGGCAGATGGTGCCGGCCGGCGAAATGAGCGCGCCGGTGCACATGACCTGGTCCAGGAGCCGCGATGAGCGCAAGGCCGAGACGCTCGCCGCCAACCGCAACGGCGCGCTTGCGACGCGGTACGAGGGCTACACCGGCAAGCCGGCCGACGCGCTGGCGCATTCGACCAAGACCCGCGCCGAACGCAAGGCCGAGACGATGGAGGCGATCCGGAACCACCAGATCGTGCGAGCCGGCGAGGCTGCCTGAGTCCGCCAGAAGCTACCTCGAGTTTGCAGACCGAGCGCCGACACCCGGGCGCTCGGGTCTGCCGTCACCGGGCTACCGGTCGCCGATGGCAACGATGCCCACGGCGTAGGGCTCGAGCATCACCCGCTCACCGATCGGTTGCCAGGAACCCTGGAACCGCACCGGGTGCGCGGTCGCCACGTCGAAGCTGTGCTCGTCGAGCAGCGCGCCCACCATCGCGCCGAGCACGGCACCCTGGCTCGCCGCGATGTGCACGTGCTGCCGCTCGGCCGTCAGGTTGGCAAGCCACAGCGTGGTGCCGCCGCCCTTGGCACGGTAAGCCAGGCTTTGCACCTTCTGGCTGTCGGATGACCTTGCATCGACAAGCTTCGCGCCGGCGCCGCGCGTGAGCCCGCCGACCACGTGGAACACCGGGTACACCGCTGGTGCGCCGAGATCATCGTAGTAAGGCTGTGCGTACTCGGCCTTGCGGTAGACGATGCCCAGCGGCCCGGTCGGCGCGCCGATCGTCAGCGCATCGATGCCGGTGCGCGCCAAGGTGGCGATGTAGCCGAGGGTCCACGCCGCGCCGAAGAGGCCACGCATGCGCGGATCCATCTTCGCCAGGCACACCCGCAGGTTGTCGGGGTTGGGCGTGAAGGTCGCGCCATGCGGGTTGTCGCGGCAGCCGATCGCGCTCGGGCCCACGCGGTAGCCGCAGCCGCCGAAGTAGGTGCGCGCCGTGCTCACCTGGAACGGCAGCGCCTCGAGCGTCTCCATCACCGAGCGGTCGTCGGCCGCGTGCACGATCGGACACGTCGTGTTCATCACGAAGTCGAGCTCTCGCGTCGGCGGGCGCTTGCGGTTCAGCTCGGTGAAGAACGAGAACATGCCGCCGCCCAGTTTCACGCCCGGGAACGCGCGCCGCGCCGCCGCGTAGAGGTCATCCAATGGCGGCGCCGGCGGGCGCACGCCGCCGGGCAACACCGACTTCAGGTCGCCTACCGGGCACACGGCCACGCCTTCGAGCACGAGCCCGGCCTGCTTCACCTGTGCGGCCAGGCGCTGCAATTCGGCTTCGTAGCGATCGAGGCTCTCGACCACCACCTCCAGCACGACGCCGGCGCCCGCGTGTGCGGCCAGCTGGCGATAGCCGCTCAACTGCGCCGGGCCGTGCTGGCGGCGCGGGTCGAAGTGGCATTGCAGCGTGCGCGGGGCCGCCAGCTTCAGCAGCGCGGCGCGCTGCAACGCGGGCTCGATCTCCTCCGCCGGCACGCCCAGGCCCAGCGGCAGCAGCGTGTGCGTGGACACGGCGCCGAGCGTCACTTCGATGCTCGCGCCGGCGCCGGCCTTCGCGCCGGCCGGTGGGGCGCCCGTCAGCGTGACCTTCACCGACTGCGTCACCGCCTCACCAGCGGGCAGCGTGTAGGGCCAGGGCAGTGCGAGCGGGCGCACGTAGGTCTTGAACGACGCGTCGGTCCAGTTGCGGTGGTCTTCCATCTCGAACGTGTCGCCTTCCATGCGCACGGTCGCCTTCAGCCCGGGGCTCACTTCATGGGTGAGCGCGCGCACCCCGAGAAACGGCTGGATCGGATCAACCAGCGGCGGGAACTTCGCATTCACGACGCTACCGTCGACATGCTCCACCGTGACCGGGCACCCTGCCACGCCTTTGAGCGGATGCAGCACCACGAAGCCCGTGCGCGCGGTCAGGAAGTCGGTCGTCGGCACGGCGGTACCTTCGAACTCGAGGTCGCCGTTGGCGTAGCCTTCGATTTTCGCGTCGTACGCAATTTCCTGGCCCGGCCTGCTGCACACCGCGTGGAACGACAGCGAGAAGCCGTCGGCGCGCTCGTCGATCATCAGCTCGCTGATCCTGGGCGTGTAGGTGCCCCAGTTCTCGTCGCGCACCAGAAAGCCCAGCACACGCAGCACCTCGACGCCACCCACCTTGAGGTAGCGCAACTGGCCGTTGCCGAACTCCACCTGCATCGGGCCGGCTTTCAGGATGCGGCCCGTCACGTCGGGCTCGTCGGTTCCGCAGAGCTTGATCGCGCGTGAGATGTGGGTCACCGGCGTCTCCTCAAAGCACCGCTTCGGTCTGTGGATCGATCAGCAGCGCGCGGTTCATGTCGATCGCGAGCTCGACCCGCTCGTGCACCTTCGGCACGTCGTGGGCCTGCAGTTCGGCAATCACTTCGTGCCCGGCGAGCTCGAGGGTTCCGTAGGTGCGCGACCCGGTGGGCTGCACCAGTTGGACCGTGGCCGTGCAGCGCGCCAGGCCGGGGTGTGCATCCAGCTCGCGCGCACGACCGATGTGTTCGGGCCGCACGCCCAAGGTCACCGCGCGGTCGCGCTGCGCCGCGTAACGATCGCTGCGCGACGCCGGCAAAACGAGCAGCGTGGCGTCGGCCAGGCGCACCGCCAGCCCGCCGCCCTCGGCCACCAGCTGTGCGGGAATGAAGTTCATCGCCGGCGAGCCCAGAAACCCCGCCACGTACTTGGTCGCGGGGCGCTCGTACAGATCGAGCGGCGCACCCTGCTGCTCGATGCGGCCGTCGCGCATCAGCACGATGCGATCGGCCATCGTCATCGCCTCGATCTGGTCGTGGGTGACGTAGATCATCGTCTTGCCCAGCTCCTGGTGCAGCCGCTTGATCTCACCGCGCATCTCGTCGCGCAGTTGCGCATCCAGGTTCGACAGCGGCTCGTCGAACAGGTACAGGCGGGCGTTGCGCACGATGGCGCGCCCGATCGCCACGCGCTGCAACTGGCCGCCCGACAGCTCGCGTGGGCGCCGTGCGAGCAGGTGGTCGATGGCGAGCATCTTGGCCGCCGCCCGCACCTTGGTGTCGACATCGGCCGCCGGCGTCTTGCGCGCGCGCAGGCCGAAGGCGATGTTGTCGTACACCGTCATGTACGGGTAAAGCGCGTAGTTCTGGAACACCATCGCGATGTCGCGCTCGCGCGGCGGCAAGTCGTTGACCACCTCGCCGGCAATTGCGATGTCCCCGCTGCCGATGTCCTCGAGCCCGGCGATCGTGCGCAGCAACGTGCTCTTGCCGCAACCCGACTGGCCGACCAGCACGGTGAATTCGCCGGCCGGAATCTCCAGGTCGACGCCGCGCACGGCGTGCACCGCGCCGTAGTACTTGTGGAGTGCAGAGATTTTCAGGTCAGCCACGTGTTCAGCCCTTGACCGCGCCGAGCGAGATGCCGCGCACCAGGTAACGCTGCAGGAAGCCCACGACGATGAAAACCGGCAGCGTGCCGAGCACCGACATCGCCGAGATCTTGGCCCAGAAGTTCGACTGGCCGCCGAAGTAGTGCGTCACCTGCACGGTGTACGTCGTCACCTCGGTGCGCGTGAGCACCAGCGCGAAGATGAAGTCGTTCCAGGCGAACACGAACGTGAACACCGCGGTCGCGAACAGGCCCGCGCGACACATCGGGAACACCACCTTCCACAGCACCTGCCAGCGCGTGTAGCCGTCCACCAGGGCGGCTTGTTCGAGCGCGATCGGAATGTCGAGGATGTAGCCACGCATCATCCAGATGACGTACGGCAGGTTGAACGCGGTGTACAGCAGGATCAGCCCGAAGTAGGTGTCGACGCCGCGGAACCAGACGTACAGCAGGAAGATCGGGAACACCACCGCCACCGGCGGCACCATGCGCTGCGAGATGATCCAGTTGGCCAGGTGCTCGCCGCCGGTCTTGTGGCGCGCCAGGCTGTAGGCGCACAGGGTGCCGAGCAGCATGGCCGCCAGCGTGCTCAGGCTGGCGACGATCAGGCTGTTGAGTACGGTGCGCGCGTCGCCATCCTTGAACAGCACGAGGTAGTTGTCGAACCTCAGCCCTGCCGGCCACCACACCGGCGGGTAGGCGTAGATCTCGTCGGCCGTCTTGAACGACATCATGAACAGCCAGTACAGCGGGAACAGGAAAAAGACGATCAGCGCCAGCGCTGCCGCAAAACGCAGCGCGAGCCGGAAACGTTGCCGTTGGCGCGCCTTCATCGCGACAACTCGACGCGCCGCAACGCCAGCGTGACCACGACCGACAGCCCGATGATGATCAGCAGCGCCACCGCGGCGGTGTAGCTGGTCTCGAACTGCTGGAAACCCTTGACGTAGGTGAAGATCGACAGCGTCTCGGTCTTGGTGCCAGGCCCGCCGCGCGTCAGCACCCACACGATGTCGAACAGCCTGAAGAGATCCAGGCCACGGATCAGGATCGCCACCGCCATCACCGGCCAGATCGCGGGCAGCACGATGCGCCAGAACGTGCGCCAGTAGCCGGCGCCATCGATGGCCGCCGCTTCGAGCTGCGACGGGTCGACCGCCGACAGCGCAGCCAGCAGCAGCAGGAACATGAACGGCGTCCACTGCCACACTTCGGCCGCAAGGATCGCCGGATACACCAGCTGCGGGCTGATCGTCCACAGCAGCACCGCCTCGCGCCCCGCCAACCAGCCGATCACCTGGTTGATCGGCCCGAATCGGTTGTCGAACATCAGCGACCAGGTCGCGCCGGCGACGATGGGTGAAATCACCACCGGCAGCACCAGCAGCGCGATGAAGATCGGCCGGCCAGGCAGGTGGTCGATGAACAGCTGCGCCATCCACAACCCGAGCACCAGCTCGATCGGCAACGCGATCGCCGTGAAGATCAGCGTGTGCAGCAACGACTCCCACAGGCGCGTGTCGTTGAACAACAGCGCGTAATTGCGCAGGCCCTGAAAGCTCGCGTCGTTGTTGGTCATGGTGATGCCCTGGAAGCTCACCACGATCAGGTAGACGAGCGGGAACACGCCGATCAGCAGCAGCACGAAGATCGACGGCGCGATCAGCGTGTACTTGAAGTGGCGGTCTCGTGTCATGAAACGACAGAAGGCGGGCAACGGCCCGCCTTCGCCTGCATCGTCGCCAAGGCCTTATTTCGGGTAGGCGCCCGACTTTTCAGCCCAGGCCGAGTAGACCGCTTTCTGCTTGTCGACCCCGACCTGCTGCGTCGTGGCGTCCCAGTCGGTCGCGATCTTGTCGAGGATCTTCTGCGGGTCTTCGCCGGCCCACAGCTTGCTCACGCCCTGGCGCAGCGCCTCTTCGTACTTGTCGGTCTGGATCAGCGACAGGTCGAGCAGGCCCGTCTGCGCACCCTGGCCCAATGCGGCGAGGTAGTCCTTGGCATCGGGCCACAACGCCAGGTAGCCCGGGTCCTTGAAGTGCGAATCGCGGAACGGGTCGCGCAGTGCGTAGGGCAGCTTCACGCGCTGCGCGCTGATCTCTTCGCTGTTGAGCCACTGGATGAACAGGTAGGCCGCTTCCTTGTTCTTCGAGGTGGACGCCACCGAGAGCGCAAAGCCCGCTGCCAGCTCGGGGTGGCCGCCCGGGGGCAGCGCGTAGCCGACCTTGCCGGCGATCTGCGACTTCGGCACCCAGTCGAGCGCCTTCTCGTTGGCCAGGTAGCCCGCGGCGAAGCGGCCGTACGGCGGCCACGAGATCGTCATCGCGCTCTCGCCCTTGAGAAACACCGCCAGGTTCTCTACGAACCCGAACTTCTCCACGCCCTTGGCCATGAACTTGTTTTCGTCGAGCCAGCCCTTGAACACCTTGAGGCCGGCAGGGCCGTTGACGGTGGCCTTCATGTTGGCATCGAAGAACTTGCCGCCCTCGTTGCGAAAGCGCTCCTGGAACATGAAGTTGCCGTAGCCCGGCTCGCGGAACATCGACGCGCCGTAGATGCCCTCGCTCTTGAGCTTGTCGGTGAAGAAGCTGCCGACCTGCTGGAACTCGTCCCAGGTCTTGGGCACCGCGAGATCGGCCTTGAACTTGTCCTTGTAGGCCTTTTGCAGGTCTTCGCGCGCGAAGAGGTCCTTGCGGTAGTACATGACGAACACGTCGCCGTCGTCGGGGAAGCCGTAGATCTTGCCGCCCACGGTCATCTGGTTGTCGCGGTAGGTGGCCGCGATGGTCTTCAGCTCGTCGCGGTAGCCGTACTTGTCGACCAGCGCGTCGAGCGGCTCGAGCGCACCGGCCTGCGCGAGGTCTGGCATCCACGCCGGAATCACGTTGAGTGCGTCGTAGGCACCGGTGCCGGCGCGGAACTCCTGCATGATCTTGGTGAACATCTCGGCGGTGGGCACTTCGACCACGCTCACCTTGCAGCCGGTGGCCTGCTCCCACTTGGGCCCGGAAAAATTCTTCGGGTCGAGCGATTGCAGGCCGGCCTCCCACACGATCGTGATCGTCTTGCCGCCCTGGCACAGCGGCTTGGCTGCATCCACCGCCACCTGCGCGGCGCTCTTTCCGGCCGTGGATGCCGCCGCCGGCGCAGCTGCAGGCTTGGCGGGCTCCTCCTTCTTGCCGCACGCGGCCAGCGCGAGCGCGGCGGCGATCAACGTGGCCCCGAGCAGGCCGTGCGTGGACGATGGTCGATCACGGAGCGAAAGCGGTTTCATGATGTTCCTTGTCTGCGTGGAGCGTGTGCTCAGCGGCCTTGCCGGCTGCACGCCTCGTGCGCCGGGCGATTCTCTGGAGGCGCATTGGCCGCGTCAACCGGCAATAGCCCCTGCGCAGCAACGTGACTTGTCGCTGTCGTGCGCACGCGGTGGAGCGACGTCGTTGATCCGCTCGATCGGATGGCCACGCACGCACACGGCCACGCCCGCTGCGGCCTGCTGCTTCAGTGGTTCACCGTCTCGTACGCGATGGCGTCGAAACCATTATGCTGCATTGCAGCACAACGAGGGTTTGCATGTCCATCCACACCATCTCGAAGACCATCGACCAGGCGCTCACCGCGGCCGGACTCGACACACGCACCGGCACCATGGCGACGGTGATGGAGACCATTCGCAACGCCTTGGAGGCCGCGCGAATCGCCCAGCAACCCGACGCCGAGCGCTCGTCGGACACCGCCAGCGCTGCCGACATCGTCGACACCATCGACATCGAAGCACGTGTCGTCGTCGAAGACGAGCCGCCACCGCCCGTCGACCGCGAGCGCCCCGCAACACAACGCGGGCAGTTCCTGAGCTTCGTGTACACGAGCCCGCTCGGCAGCCGTGCATACAAGTTGTACGTGCCTGGCGCATATCGCGCCGAGCCGATGCCGCTGGTGGTGATGCTGCACGGCTGCAAGCAAGATCCCGACGACTTTGCGGCCGGCACACGCTTCAACGACCTCGCCGAAGAGCAGGGCTTCCTGGTGGCCTACCCCGCTCAGGCGGCGAGTGCCAACGGCTCCAACTGCTGGAACTGGTTCGAGCCGCACGCGCAAGCGCGAGCCGGAGCCGAGCCGTCGATCATTGCCGGCATCGTGGGCGAGATCGCCAAGGCCTACCGTGTCGACGAGCGGCGCGTATACGTGGCCGGCCTGTCGGCCGGGGCCGCGATGGCCGTGGTGCTGGGTGAAACCTACCCCGATGTCTTTGCGGCAGTGGGCGCCCATTCGGGCTTGCCGTACGGCGCCGCGCACGACGTGGCCTCGGCGTTTGCGGCCATGCATGGCGGCGCCAAGGTGGCGCCGAGCGTGAGCGCACGCGGCATCGCATCAGCGTGGCGCGCACCTTCAGCATCGCGAGGCGTGGCGACGATCGTCTTTCATGGCGATCTCGATGCCACCGTGGCGCTCAAGAACGGTTCGGCGATCGCCGATCAGGCGGTGTCGAACCTCGAGCGCGAGCGAGGCCCGCTCACGCGCGAGGTGCAAGAGCGCACGGCACACGGACGGCGCTGCACTCGAATCACCTATTGGGCCGGCGATGGGCTGGCCGTGTTGGAGCAGTGGACCGTGCATGGCGGCGGGCACGCATGGTCTGGCGGCAGCGCTGCCGGATCTTTCACCGAGCCGCAAGGGCCCGATGCGTCACGCGAAATGATGCGATTCTTTCTGCTGCACGAGCAGCGCGAAGCGGACGTGGTGGCCTTCGACACCAGCGCGTAGTGCGCCGCGCCGAATGGAGCGCACGAGGAAGTTCGGGCCACCAACCCCGAAGGCTTGCAGAGGTTTGGCGGCGGCCTAGCGGCGGATGATCCGGGCGGTGGAGATTTCCTTGATCAGGCTTTCGCGCTTCTCTGGCGCGAGCGCCGATGTCTTGGCCACGTAGGCGAGGCGGAAGATGTTGTGGCGGCCCACCGCCACCCGCGCAATCTCGTGCTGGTCGGCATCGGGCGGACAGTCTTTGAGGACCCACTCGTAGACCATGCCCGCCTCTTCGGTGTCGCTCGAAGAGTTGCGGTGCACCACGTTCCACTTCACGGAGGGGCAACGTTTGGTCAGGTCCTCAAAGAGCTTGGGCACCATATCGTCGAGCGACCCCGACGTGCTCGATTTGCGAATCACCTGCATCGTCAGCAGCTCGGTCCAGCTGGTGACCTTCTCGCCGGGACGCACGAACTCCACCACGATCTGGTTCTGGTTGCGGGTCTGGTTGCCGATCTCCCACGCATTGGTATCGAAGCCGCCCATCAGCATCTCCTGCTGCGCGATGGCCGGCGCCGCGGCAGCGAGGGCCAACCCGATGGCCGCCACCTGGCGAAGACAGCGAGACCGGAGTGTCGTGGGCAACGACAAGCCCGCACGCAGTGGGCTGGTGGTGGTGTGTCGCATGGAGCCTCCTTTGCGGCCGTGGCGATCCATCGGCGAACGATGCCGCCGTCGAGATCTCTTTGACCGGGCTCTCCCTCCCACGGGAGCAAGTGCCGACAACCCGCGACGATTGCCAGGTGCCTGGAGGCTTGACGACGACCTTATACGCCGCGTGCGAGGCTCGTCGTCCTCTCACCTGATGACGGACTGCCGCAACTCCGGAAACACCTTGCCGACCTTCGCGCTCACGTAGTCGCCATACGTGCCCTCGAAGGCCTGCAGGTTGGCGCCGTCCCAGCGGCGGCCGCTGTCGTCGGAGCC
>DATDJF010000092.1:0-5572 GCA_036520715.1 Burkholderiaceae bacterium
CCTGCCGCTGTGCGTCCGCTTGTGCCGCCGCCAGTCGCGCGGCCTCGGCGCGAGCCGCTTCCTGACGCACGGCCTCTTGCCGCTGCACCTCGGCCTGTGCCGCGGCCAGTCGCGCGGCCTGCTGGCGTTCGGCCTCCACGCGCGCGGCTTCGACACGGGCCGCTTCCTGACGAGCAGCATCCTGACGTTGCGCCTCCAACTGTGCCGCCGCCAGTTGTGCGGCTTGCTGGCGTTCAGCCTCCAGCCGCGCAGCCTCCGCGCGCAGCGTTTCCTGACGAGCGACCTCCTGTCGCTGTGCCTCCAGTTGCGCTGCCGCCAGCCGCACGGCCTCCTGGCGTTCGGTCTCCAAGCGTGCCGCCTCGAGCCGAGCCGCTTCCACTTGAGGAGCCTCCTGTCGTTGCGCCTCCAACTGGGCCGCCGCGAGTTGCGCGGCTTGTTGGCGCTCGGCCTCCAGCCGCGCAGCCTCGACACGCGCCGCTTCCAGGCGAGCGGATTCGAGACGAGCGGCCTCCCGCAGCGCAGCCTCCCGCAGCGCAGCTTCGTCTTCGGCGGGCGGCTTCGAGACCTTCGGGCTCGAAGCGCTCGGCGCCAGCGCAACGGCCGCCGTTGGCACTGGCGCAGCGGCGGGCACCACCGGTTGGGGCGGCTGCGCGTCGATCACGGCCGGCGCCGCGATCTGCGCAGGCGCTTCGCGGGCGCGCGGATCGGTGCGCACAGGCGCTTTCGCAGGGGCAGGGGCCGCAGCGGCGACAGCGTTCGCTTTGGGCTTGGCCTGTGCCGTCGGCTTGACTGCGGGCGCCTTCACCGCTGCCTTCTTCGCCGGCGGCGGGGCGGGCGGCGCGACCGGAGCCGGCTCGATCGATGCCTGCAGCGACGGCGGCGCAACCGGCTTGACCACTGGCTGCGCGGGCGTCACGCGCGCCGGAACGAGCACGAGGCGGATGTCGGGCACCTCGATGCGCCGCTCTCGCCACGGCAAGGTGAGTCCCGGAAGCCCGAGTCCATCGCCGCCGAGGTTCAGGCTCAGCACCAGCGCGTGCGTCACCAGGGAAAGCAGCAGCGCTGAACCCATTCGTCTGTCGAGACCCAGGCGTTGGCGCAGTTGCTGCCAGCGCCCCGGGGCGAGCGGGAACGGCTTCGTCCCGTGGTCGGACGGCAGGGTCCACGCGGCGGAAGACTCCGGGCCCGGCACGGCATGCTCCCCGGGCCAGGGCACCGGTGCGCCCGCCTCGCCCAGCAGCGCGGGCTGTGCCACTTCCGAGACGTGCGTGATCCGCATGCGGGCCATGGCGCCGATTCTCACGGGTCGGGGCGAGCCGTTGACGTGGGGAAAGTCAGTCACACCCAAAGAGGGGAGCGGCCGGCATCGCCCTCGCGCGCCAACCCTTCGCCCACCAGTGTCACTTGACACTGCGCGTGCCCGGCGGATGCTGCACGCACGAATCCTTCGGAGGCGAATATGCTCGACACCCTTCGGCCCGATCCCACTTTTCATCCGTCGCCGCGGCTGGCCATGGAGGCACCGCGCGAGCGCATCGCGTACACGGCGCTGCTGTCGCCCGATGGCTCGCGGCCCGACGCCCTGGCGGTGGTCGACGTCGATCCCGGCTCGCCCACCTACAGCCAGGTGCTGCACCGGCTCGACATGCCGCACAAGGGCGACGAGTTCCACCACTTCGGCTGGAATGCGTGCTCCTCCGCGCTGTCGCCGATGTCGGGCCACACGTTCCTGAAGCGGCGCTACCTCATCATTCCGGGCATCCGCTCGTCGCGCATCTACGTGGTCGACACGCAGCCCGATCCGCGCAAGCCCACGCTCGCCAAGGTGATCGAGCCGGAGGAGGTGCTGAAGAAAACCGGCTACTCGCGGCCGCACACCACGCACTGCGGGCCCGAGGGCATCTACATCAGCACGCTCGGCGGCGGCGGTGCCGACGGCACGCAGGGGCCGGCCGGCGTGTTCTTGATGGATTGCGAGAGCTTCGAGATCCTCGGCAAGTGGGAGATCGACCGCGGCCCGCAGCAATTGCACTACGACTTCTGGTGGAACCTGCCGCGCGACTACATGGTGTCCAGCGAGTGGGGCCGTCCGCCGCAGTTCGAGAACGGCCTGGTGGCCGAGGATCTGCTGTCCAACAAGTACGGCCACCAGCTGCACTTCTGGGATCTGCGCGGCCGCAAGCACCTGCAGACCATCGACCTCGGCGCCAACCATCAGATGGCGCTCGAGATCCGTCCCGCGCACGACCCGACGCGCGAGTACGGCTTCCTCGGCGTGGTGGTGGACACCACCAACCTCGAAGGCTCGGTGTGGACGTGGTGGCGCGAAGGCGGCAAGTTCCACGCCAAGAAAACCGCGACGATCCCGGCGGAGCCGGCCGACAAGTCGCTGCTGCCGCCGCTGCTGCAGGGCTTCGGCGCCGCGCCGCCGCTGATCAGCGACATCGACCTCTCGCTCGACGACCGCTTCCTTTACGTCGCCTGCTGGGGCACCGGCGAGCTGAAGCAGTACGACGTCAGCGACCCGATGGCGCCCAAGCAGACCGGCAGCGTGCGCATCGGCGGCATCGCGCGCCACGACAAGCACCCCACCGGCAAGGCGTTTCCGGGCGGCCCGCAGATGACCGAGATCAGCCGCGACGGCAAACGCGTGTACTTCACCAACGGCCTGTACAGCCGCTGGGACACGCAGTTCTATCCCGACGGCGTGCCGGGCGTGCAGGTGATGTGCAACGTCGGTGCCAACGGCGGCCTCACGCTCGACCGCGAGTTCTGCATCGAGTTCGGCCGCGACTACGGCGCACACCAGATCCGCCTGGAAGGCGGCGACTGCTCGACCGATTCGTTCTGCTACACGTCGGCCTAGGCCCGTTCGCACGGACATGCTGAGCGCCGAGGCCGCCGCCTGGCTGGGCGTGGTCGGCTTCGGCGTCTACCACGGCCTGAACCCGTCGATGGGCTGGCCGCTGGCGGTGGCCAACGGCTTGGCCGCGCGCCGCGACGCCGCGGTGTTCGCCACCGTGTGGCCGCTCGGCTTGGGGCATCTGCTGGCGATGGCGGTGGTGCTGGTGCCGTTCACGCTGCTCGCCTGGTACGTCGAGTGGAGCCGCGCCGTGCGCATCGCGTCGGGGCTGCTGGTGCTGGGCTTCGGCGTGTGGCGCCTGGTGCAGCCGCGCCATCCGCGTTTTCTGGCGCGTGTGCCGCCCACGCGCCTGGCGTGGTGGTCGTTCCTGATGGCCACGGCGCACGGCGCCGGTCTGATGCTGGTGCCGATCGCGCTCGGGCTGTGTGCCAGCGAGGCCGCGCAGCACAGCCACCTCGGCGTCGGCAGCAGCGTGGCCACCGCCTTGCTGATGGCGCTCGTGCACACCGCGGTGATGATCGCCTGCGGCCTCGCGCTGGCGTGGACGGTGTACCGCTGGCTCGGGCTGCGCTTCGTCACGCGAAGCTGGTTCAACCTCGATGCGGTGTGGGCGGTGAGCCTCGTGCTGACCGGCGCCATCGCGGCAGCGCTCGCCTGGGCAGCACCGCACGCAGTGGGCTGACAACGCCGGCAAGCCCCGCACTCGATGCGAAGTATTTCGGCGGGCGATGGACAGCCGCACTGCGCGGGAGTACGTTGCACGCCCCGCCAACGCCAACAACAGGAGCCCGTATGCACAGGTCACTGATTCAACGAGGGCTGCAGGCCCTCGCCGCCTGCCTGTGCAGCGGCATCGCCGCCGCGCATCCGCTGGATCCGCTGACGGCCGACGAGATCCTCGCTGCCGCCAACACGCTGCTGGCCGGCGGCGCGGCGCAGCAGGGCGCGATTTTCCAGAGCGTGGAGCTGCGCGAGCCGGCGAAGGCGGCGGTGCTGAACGGCCGCGCCAGCGAGCGGCGGGCCACGGTGTTCTGGCGCCAGAACAAGCAGAGCTTCACCAGCACGGTCAACCTGAGCGACGGCACTTTCACGCGGCCGCAGCTCATCCCGCGCAGCCAGGGCCAGCTCGGCCTGACCATCACCGAGGTGGTGGACTTCAGCTTCGCATTCCAGGATCCCGCCTTCCTGCGCGCGCTGGCGCTGCGCGGCATCACCACGCCGGCGCAACTGCAGCAGGTGCTGGTGACGCCGCTCACGCCGGGCAGCTTCGGCCTGCCCGAGGAGCAGCGCCGCATCGTGAAGGCGCAGATGTACTACACCGACGGCGCCAGCATCAACCTGTACGCACGGCCGATCGAGGGCATGCAGGCCATCATCGATCTCGACGAACGCCGCGTGCTGCAGGTGCTCGATACCGGCGTCGTGCCGGTGCCCACGGCGACGCACGAGTTCGACGAGGCCAGCGTCGGCGCGCTGGTCGGCCTGCGCCCGGCGCTCAAGCCGCTGCGCGTGACGCAGCCCGAGGGGGCGAACTTCCGCATCGACGGCAACTTCGTCGAGTGGCAGAAGTGGCGCTTTCACGTGCGCTTCGAGCGCCGCGCCGGCCCGGTGATCTCGCTGGTCCGGTACGACGGGCGCTCGGTGCTCTATCAAGGCTCGTTGGGCGAGATCTTCGTGCCCTATCAGGATCCCGGCCCCAACTGGTACTACCGCACCTACATGGATGCGGGCGAGTTCGGCTTCGGGCTGATGGCCTCGCCGCTGACGCTCGGCCTGGACGTGCCCGCCAATGCCGTGCTGCTCGACGCGCTCGTCGCTGCTGCGCTGCCCGACCCCTCGGTGCCGGTGGTGCCGCTGCCGCTGCCGCGCGTGGTGGGCATCTTCGAGCGCCTCACCGGCGATCCGGCGTGGCGGCACTTCGAGAGTTTCCGCGGCCGCTACGAGGGGCGCGCCGCGGTGGAGCTGGTGGTGCGCAGCATCTCCCAGGTCGGCAACTACGACTACCTGATCGACTGGGTGTTCACGCAGAACGGGGTGGTGCGCGCCGAGGTCGGGCTCACCGGCATCGATGCGCCCAAGGCGCTCGCGGGTCACGGATTCGGCGAGCACGGCAATCGCGTCAGCGCGCCGATCGCGCCGCAACTCGTGGCGCCGTATCACAGCCACCACTTCAGCTTCCGCCTCGACGTCGACATCGACGGGCCGAACAACAGCTTCGTGCTCGGCCGCTTGAAGCAGACCCAGGCCCCCGGCCCGCGGCGCAGCGTGTGGACGCTGGATGAAGAGGTGATCGCCAGCGAAGCCGAGGGCCGGATGGATCCGCACGAGCACGCGCAATGGCGCGTCGTCAACCCGAACCGCCGCAACGCGTTCGGCCAGCCCAGCGGCTACGTGCTGGAGAGCCACGACTTCGAGGAGCCGCTGCTGGCCTTCGACGACTACCGGCGCGCAGCCTTCATCGCGCACCCGCTGTGGGTGACCGCGCACGATGCCGACGAGCGTTATGCCGCCGGCGACACGCCGAACCAGCACCCCGGCTCGCCCGGCCTGCCGCGATACGCAGGCAATCACGAGCGCCTGACCAACCGCGACCTCGTGCTCTGGCTGACGCTGGGCCATCACCACGTGACGCAGGCCGAGGACTGGCCGGTGATGTCGATGAAGAAGATGAGCTTCGAGCTGCGCCCGTCGAACTTCTTCGACCGCAAC
>DATDJF010000093.1:0-5035 GCA_036520715.1 Burkholderiaceae bacterium
AGCGTGGTGCCCCTGTAGACCTCCAGGTCGAGGTCGCTCGCTGCGCTGACGTTGGCGTCGAACAACGAGAACCGCGCGTAGGTCGTGCCGGCGGGAATGTTGACGACGGTGTCGACATTGCCATTGGTGGCCACGGAGCCTGTGGTGGTGGCAGCCGGAATCAACCCTCTCGGTGTGGCCGTGAACGGGCCGGTGAAGCCGAACTTCACGCTGTAGGTGTCGCTCACTTCGGTCGGCGCCGCCAGGGCCACCGGCTTGATGACCACCGGCACCCGCACGGCGTGCTGATCGCGCGCCTTCTTCGACGTGCCGCCGGTCAACGTGAGCTGGCCGCCGGTGTAGGCGTTCAGCGGGGCGCTGGTGCGCGTGAAGGTGACGCTGAACGACTTGGTCTGGCCGCGCGCCAGGGTCAGCGAGGTCGGCGAGAACGTGACATTGAAGCCCGCCATCCCGGCGATCGACGGCCGGTAGGTGGCGTGGCCGCCGCTCACGTTGGTGACCCGCCGCGTGATGGTGCGAGAGCCCACCAGGCTGCCGACCGCGATCGACGGCGTGTTGAGGTCGCTCGGGTCGAGCACCGGAATGCCGTCGGCCGTGCAATTGACCGGATCGATGGCCGTGCCGCACAGGAAGCCCAGCCAATCGTTGAAGTCGGAGTCGAACACCAGGCCGGGATCGGCCGCGTTGTTCGGCTGCACGTGGCCGGCACCTTGCCGGAAGATCACGACGGGATCCGTGTTGGCTCCGTCAAGCACGTCCGACCCGGTGGTCATCAGCGCCGACTTGATGGCCATCGGCGACCACCGCGGGTGCACCTCCTTCATCAGCGCCGCCAGGCCGGCGACGTGCGGGCTCGACATCGACGTGCCGCTGTACAGGTCGAACAGGCGCTCGTTGTTCGCCGGCGGTGCCACGCCGGCCAGGATGTCCTGTCCGGGGGCGATGATGTCCGGCTTGAGCACCGAGCCGCCACCTGCCAGCAGAGGGCCGCGCGACGAGAAGCTGGCCGTCAGAGGCGCCGGCAGGTCGAACACCAGGGTTGCCGCGGCGATGGTCGCGGTGGCACCGGCGCTGGCGGCGTAGCTCTTCAGGCCGCTGTACGCCGTGAGGTCGGTGAACGGGATGTGCACCGTCGGAATGACGTGCAGGATCGGCAGCGTGGTGTTGGCGCCGGGCGGCGGCGTGTTGGCCAGGATCATGCCCACACCGCCGGCCTCCTTGACCGCCTGCGCCTTGTTGACGAGCACGTTGCCGCCGCGGTCGCAAAGGACGATCTTGCCGGCCACCTTGGCCGGGTCGAGCTGCGCGACGCCCGACGTGCTGTCGGCGGCCAGGAAGCAGCGTGCCACGTCGGCCGGCAGCGAGCCGGGCGCCGCGGCCAGCGAGGCGTCGATCAGCGGCGCCGGCCCGACGGCGGCCGTGTACGACGCGCCGCTGAAGGTGGTGTTGTTGCCGAGCGTGACCGAACCCTTGCCGTCGCGGTTGTGGGTGCCGGCGGCCACCGTGGTGACCCACGGCGACGGGTGCGCCACCGTGCTGGTCGTCGGGCCGCTGTTGCCGGCCGAAGTGGCCACGAACACGCCGGCATCGGCGGCGAACAGGAACGCGATCTCCACCGGATCGGCAAAGTTCGTGCGTGTGCCGCTGATCGAATAGTTGATCACGTCCACGCCGTCGGCCACCGCATCGTCGATGGCCGCCACGAGGTCGGAATTGAAGCCGGTCGAAGTGGGCACCGAGCTGTCGTGCCACAGCGCCTTGTACATGGCGATGCGGGCCCGCGGCGCGATGCCGCTGATCTTGCCGAACGCCGAGGCGTCGCCGGTGACGCGAACGTCCTCGTTGCCGCCGGCGGTGGACGACGTGTGGGTGCCGTGGCCGTCGTAGTCGCGCGGCGAGTTGAATTCGTACGGGAACACCGCCTTGATGCCGGCGTCGCCGCCGAAGCCGGCGTTGTAGAAGCGTGCCCCGATCAGCTTGCGGTTGCAGTCGTCGGCGGTGAACTGCTCGCCGGTGACGCAGGTGCCGTGCCAGCCGCGGATCGGCTTGTAGTCGAAGTCACCGTGGCGGTCGTGCCAGAACCAATGGCCGTGCTTGCGGGGCTTGCGGTCCGAGAAGCTCGGGTGCTCCGGCCAGATGCCCGAGTCGATGATGCCGATGATGATGTCGTCGCCCTTGGCGCCTTGCTCCTTCCAGAAGCCGTCTTTGCCGGTGAGGCCGATGAAGGTCGGCGTCGACGACGTGTCCGCCGTGCGCAGCTCGTCCTTGACGACCGACATCACGCCGGCCGTGGCGGCGAGCTTCATCGCCTGGGCCTCGCTCATCTGCGCCGCGAAGCCGTTGAAGACGTAGCCGTAGCCGCGCTGGGGCTTGGCGACGCCGGCGCTGCGCATCACGGCGTCCTGGCGCGCCGCCAGGTGGGCCCGGTAGCCCATCACGTCGGGGTTCTTGGAATCGAGCTTGCTGCCCTTGGCCGGGCGCGTGGCCGCGAGGCCGCGGATGTTGCCGTCATAGGCGGCAGCCGCCGGTTCGGCCAGGCGCACGATGTAGGTGTGGCCGGCACGCTCGCGGTCGGCAATGCTGAGCTTGCCTTCGCTGCGCACGGCAGCGGCCGCCTGCGGCTGCTGGGGTGTGGCGTCCTGCGAATTGCCTCCTCCGCAGGAGGCCAGCACGACGAATGCGGCACCGCTGAGGGCGCGGCGCAAGAATTGCTTCATGAGTCAATCTCCCCGGGGTTCGGCGCTTGTGGCGCCTTGCGTAAACGAACTGAAATGGTTCTCGCCAGGGCGTGGATCGTCACCTCGGCCCGCACGTGCGCCTATGGGAGAAACACCAAACGCGGCCAACGCGAACCATTGCGTCGCGTTGGCGACTGCGAGCGCCGGAGTGTTTGGCGCTGCTATTCGGTGGTTGTGTAACAGCCTGGCGCGTCAGGCCGGCCGTCGAGCCGACCTGGGCTTCAGGCCGTGGCCGCTTCGAGCCCGTTTTCGAAGTGCTCGCGCATCAGGCGCACGGCGCGCTTGCCGTCGCGTGCTTCGAGCGCCAGCATGATCGCGCGATGCTCGGCCAGCGATTCGCCGATGCGCCCCTGCTTGAACAGCGAATGGTGGCGGTTGAGCTTCATCACCTTGCGCAGGTCGGCCACGATCTGCGATCGCCAGCGATTGCCGGCGACCTCGAGCAGCTTGAAATGGAAGCGCTCGTTGGCGGCGAAGAATGCGTCGCGCTGCCGGGTCTGCCTTTCGAGCCGGTCGTGCAGCGCGCGCAACGCGGCGATCTGCGCGTCGCTGGCCGACGCGGCCACCTCGCCGGCGGCGTCGCTTTCGAGCAGGGCGAGCAGCCGATAGACCTGCGACACGTCGTCGCGCGACATCTCGGTGACGTAGGCGCCGCGCCGCAGCCTCATCGTCACCAGGCCCTCGACGGCGAGCACCTTGAGCGCTTCGCGCAGCGGCGTGCGGCTGATGCCCCATTCGGCGGCGAGCTTCAACTCGTCGATCCACGAGCCGGGCTCGAGCTCGCGCGCGAAGATCTTCTCGCGCAGGCGATCGGCCACCTCCTGGTACAGCGCGCGCGGCGACAGCGCGGCCGGCTTGGGCACGGCTGCGGCGGCGAGGGCGTTGGGGGCGGCCACGGGACGGGGATCGGTCACGCCGGCGGCGCATGGCAGCGGCTGGGCGGCTTGGTTATGAATTTATAATTATGCATAATGGCGCCCATCTTAGGGCTGCCGTGCGGCGCTGGCAAGCGCTCCCGATCAGGAGCCCAATGTCGAGTGACCAAGGTGCGCGCCGCGTGTGCACAGGAGTGGATGCAGATGTCGCAGTCGGGTGAATTTCGCGCTGCCACGCTCGAGCAGTGGCGTCAGGCCGCTGCCAAGGCGGCGCCGGGCGGGCGGCTGGACGGCTTGAACTGGGTCACGCCGGAGGGCATCACGGTCAAGCCGCTGTACACGGCGGCCGATCTGCACGACCTGCCGCACGTCGACACGCTGCCCGGGTTCGAGCCTTTCGTGCGCGGGCCGCAGGCCACGATGTATGCAGGGCGGCCGTGGACGATCCGCCAGTACGCGGGCTTTTCGACCGCCGAGGAGAGCAACGCCTTCTATCGCCAGGCGCTGGCCGGCGGCGGCCAGGGCGTCAGCGTGGCCTTCGATCTCGCCACCCACCGCGGCTACGACTCGGATCATCCGCGCGTCACCGGCGACGTCGGCAAGGCCGGCGTGGCGATCGATTCGGTCGAGGACATGAAGATCCTGTTCGACGGCATCCCGCTCGACAAGGTGAGCGTGTCGATGACGATGAACGGCGCGGTGCTGCCGGTGCTCGCCGGCTACGTGGTGGCGGCCGAGGAGCAGGGCGTCGGACAGGAGCAGTTGAGCGGGACCATCCAGAACGACATCCTCAAGGAGTTCATGGTCCGCAACACCTACATCTACCCGCCCGAGCCGAGCATGCGCATCGTGGCCGACATCGTCGAGTACACGGCGCGCAGGATGCCGAAGTTCAACTCGATCTCGATCTCCGGCTACCACATGCAGGAGGCCGGCGCCAACCAGGCGCTGGAGCTCGCCTTCACGCTGGCCGATGGCATGGAGTACGTGAAGGCGGCCGTCGCGCGCGGCCTGGACGTCGACGAGTTCGCCGGGCGTCTGAGCTTCTTCTGGGCGATCGGGATGAACTTCTACCTCGAGATCGCCAAGATGCGCGCCGCGCGGCTGCTGTGGTGCCGGATCATGAAGGGCTTCGGCGCCAAGAACGCCAAGAGCCTGATGCTGCGCACGCATTGCCAGACCTCGGGCTGGAGCCTGACCGAACAGGATCCGTACAACAACGTGGTGCGCACCACCGTCGAGGCGATGGCCGCGGTGTTCGGCGGCACCCAGAGCCTGCACACCAACAGCTTCGACGAGGCGATCGCGCTGCCCAGCGAGTTCAGCTCGCGCATCGCGCGCAACACGCAGTTGATCCTGCAGGAAGAGACGCACATCACGCACGTGGTCGACCCCTGGGCCGGCTCGTACCTGATGGAGTCG
>DATDJF010000094.1:0-12673 GCA_036520715.1 Burkholderiaceae bacterium
GGCAAACGTGACGGTCGAGCCGCGTGCGCCGGAGTCGAGCACCGGCACGTTGGCGAACAACCCGGCGACGAAGTCACGCGCCTTGGCATCGTTGCCACCGGGTTGCTTGAGCGCCCAGCCGTAGGCCGCGAGGTAACCCCAACGCGCGCCGCCCGACGTCTTGGGGTTGGCCGTGACCACCGAGACACCCGGCTTGACCAGATCGCCCCAGTCCTTGATGCCCTTGGGGTTGCCCTTGCGCACCAGGAAGATGTAGGTCGACGTGTAGGGCGAGCTGTTGTGCGGCAGGCGCTTCTGCCAATCGGCCGGCAGCAACTTGGCGCGCTCGCCGATCTCGTCGATGTCGTAGGCCAGTGCCAGCGTCACGACGTCGGCTTCCAGCCCGTCGATCACCGAACGCGCCTGCTTGCCCGAGCCGCCGTGCGACTGCTTGACGATCACGGTGTCGCCGCTCTTGGCCTTCCATAACGCGGCGAAGGCCTTGTTGAAGTCGGCGTAGAGCTCGCGCGTCGGGTCGTAGCTCACGTTGAGCAGCGTGATGTCCTTGGCATGGACGGGCATGCTGGCGGCACCGACGCCGAGCGCCGCGGCGAGCAGCAGCCGGCGCGCGAAAGAAGCTTGTGTCATGGGGTGCGGCGCTCGAAGGCGCCGGCGATCAATGGACGATGCGCTGCATGCTAGGCAGCAGCGCTTGAATCGCGAACGAAGCGTTGTGCGCTTGCTTATGCGGATTTCGAAGACCGCGGCGCGGCCGCCCCGCGCCGATCGGGCTGCCGCCGGCGCAGCCCGCGCACGAAGGTGTCGACCTCCGGCGTCACGTCCGCCCGCGACGCCGCCGCGCCGACGGTGGCGCGCAACAGGCGCTGCAGCGTCTCGGGCTGCGGCTCCACCGGGCCGGCGAAACGCACCTGCGAATCGTCGGCAACGACGATGGTCGGAAAGGTCTCGACGTCGAGGTCGCCCACCAGCTCGGCCTCGTCCTCGATGTCGACCCAATGCCACTGCAGCGCGACGCCGGCACGATCGAACTCGTCGGCCAGCGACTCGAGCACCGCGCGGTAGCCGTCGCACAGCCGGCACCACGCCGCGCACAGGCACGCCACGTGGATCGTCGGTGCGCTCGGCATGCGCCGCATCCTAGCGGCGCGGCGCCCAGGCGCCGTCAGATCGCCGCCAATCCCCTTGTCAGATCGGCGCGCAGGTCGTCGACGTCTTCGATGCCCACCGACAGCCGCACCAGCGCATCGCCGATGCCCAGCGTGGCGCGCGTTGCCGGCGGGATGGTGGCGTGGGTCATGATCGCCGGGTGCTCGATCAGGCTCTCGACGCCGCCCAGGCTCTCGGCGAGCGAGAAGATCCTCACCGTCTCGAGGAAGCGCCGCGTGCCCGCGAGGTCGGCCTTCAAATCGAGCGACACCATGCCGCCGAAGCCGTGCATCTGGCGCTTGGCCAGCGCGTGCTGCGGGTGCGACGGCAGGCCCGGGTAGCGCACCCGCGCGACCTTGGCTTGGCCTTCGAGCCACAACGCCAGCGCCAGCGCGTTGTGGTTGTGGCGCTCCATGCGCAGCGCCAGCGTCTTGACGCCGCGCAGCGCCAGAAAACTGTCGAACGGCCCGGCGATCGCGCCCACCGCGTTCTGCAGAAACGCCAGCCGCTCGCGCCACTCGGCCTGGCGGTCGTCGCCGCCGACGATCGCGATGCCGCCGATCACGTCGGAGTGGCCGTTCAGGTACTTGGTGGTCGAGTGCACGACGATGTCGAAGCCCAGTTCGAGCGGACGCTGCACGAAGGGGCTGGCAAAGGTGTTGTCGGCCACCGCGATCAGGCCGTGCTCGCGTGCCATCTGCGCCAGCGCCGCCAGATCGGCGAGCTTGAGCAGCGGGTTGCTCGGCGTCTCGACCCACAGCATCTTGGTCTCGGGACGGATCGCCGCGCGCACGGCGTCGAGGTCGGCAAGGTCGACGAAGCTGAAGCTCGTGTTCGCGCTGCGGCGGCGCACGCGCTCGAACAAGCGGAACGTGCCGCCGTACAGGTCGTCGCTGGCCACCACGTGCGCGCCGGCGTCGAGCAACTCGAGCACGGTCGAGATCGCCGCCAGCCCGGAGGCGAAGGCGCACGCGACTGCGCCGCTTTCGAGATCGGCCACGCAACGCTCGAACGCCCAGCGTGTGGGGTTGTGCGAGCGGCCGTAGTCGAGCCCCTTGTGCACGCCCGGGCTGCTCTGCACATAGGTCGAGGTGGCGTAGATCGGCGGCATGATCGCGCCGGTCGAGGGATCCGGCGCCTGGCCGGCGTGGATCACCCGCGTGGCGAAGGCCTGTTTGGCCGTCACGGCCTTGGAGTTGTCGCGCTTCATCGTCGCGCCTTTCGTAGATGGTTGAGCAGGTCGAAGCGGGTGATCAGGCCGTGAAAGCCGCTCGCGTCGGCAACGATCGCCACCAGACCGCTGTCGAGCACGCGACGCAGTGCCGTGATGTCGGCCTCCGGCGGCAGCGTCTGCAGGCTGGTGGTCATCGCGCCGGCCACCGGCTCGCTGTAGCGCGCGGCGTCTTGCTGCACACGCAGCAGCAGGTCGGACTCGTCGACCACGCCGACCAGCTTGCCGCCATCGAGCACCGGCAGCTGCTGCATGTCGGCCAGCCGCATGCGCTGGAAGGTGGTGAGCAGCGTGTCCTGCGGCCCGACGCTGACGACGCTGCCGTCTTCGGCGCGACGTGCGATCAGGTCGCGCAGGTCGCCGTAGCGGCGCTGCTGGAGCAGCCCCTCGTCGATCATCCAGGCGTCGTTGTAGACCTTGCTGAGATAGCGCGTGCCGGTGTCGCAGACGAAGGTGACCACACGCTGCGGCGACGTCTGCTCGCGGCAGTAGCGCAGCGCCGCCGCCAGCAGCGTGCCGGTGGACGAGCCGCCGAGCAGCCCCTCGGCCTTGAGCAGCTCGCGCGCGGTGGCGAAGCTCTCGTCGTCGGGGATCGAGTAGGCGTGCGTCACCGCCGACAGGTCGCAGGTGGCGGGCACGAAGTCCTCGCCGATGCCCTCGACCGCCCACGAGCCCAGCGCGCCGTGTTTGCCCGTCAGCACCAGGTCGCGCAGGATCGACCCCAGCGGGTCGGCCAGCACGAACTTCACCGCCGGCTGCACCTGCTTGAAGAAGCGCGCCAGGCCGGTCAGCGTGCCGCCGGAGCCGACGCCTACCACGATGGCGTCGAGTTGATGGCCGCATTGCTGCCAGATCTCGGGGCCGGTGGAAGTCTCGTGCGCCAGCGGGTTCGCCGGGTTGTTGAACTGGTCGGCGAAGAACGAACCGGCAATCTCCTGCGCCAACCGCGCCGCGTAGTCCTGGTAGTAGGCCGGGTGACCTTTGCCGACGTCGCTGCGCGTGGTGTGCACTTCGGCGCCCAGTGCCTTCAGGTGCAGCACTTTCTCGCTCGACATCTTGTCGGGCACCACCAGCACGACGCGGTAGCCCTTGGCGCGCGCCACCAGCGCCAGGCCGAGCCCGGTGTTGCCGGCGGGGGCCTCGATCACCGTGCCGCCGGCGCGCAGGCGGCCGTCGCGCTCGGCCGCTTCGATCATCGAGCGGCCGATGCGGTCCTTGATCGAGCCGCCGGGGTTCTGCGACTCGAGCTTGAGCAGCAGCGTGCACGGCCCGGTGTCCAGGCGCGTCACCGGCACCAGCGGCGTGTTGCCGATCAGGTCGAGCACGGCGGGGCTGTCGGCGCGTGGCATGGCGGCTTTATCGGAGCCGCCGCCGCGCCTGTCAACGGCACGGTCTTTGGGAGCCACGCCGCAGCGGCCGCGCGTTCAGTCGGTGGCCTCGACCCCCACCGCCACCAGGATGCGCGACACCATGTTGTAGGCCGCGATCACGCCGATCAGCTCGAACAGGTGGCGCTCGCTGCCCAGTGCACGCCGCGCCGCCTCGAAGGTGGCATCGCTGACCTTGACCTGGCGCGTCATCTCCACCGCCAGCTGCAGCGCCGCTTGCTGCGTGGTGTCGAACAGGGCCGCGTCCACTGCGGGCAGCCGGCGCAACGCGTCGAGTTGCGCGGGGCTGCCGCCACTCGACAGAAAGATCGGGCCGTGGTGGTGCAATTCGTATTCAGCCTCGTTGAGCACGGCCACCGCGCACATCGCCAGCTCGCGCAACACCATCGGCACCGCCAGCTCGCCGCGCACGCGGCCGAGCAGCTCGCCCCAGCCGCTGGCGAACGGCGGGCTGTGCAGCAGGATGCGATCGAGCGCGCCCAGGCGCCCGCCGCGGCGCTTGCGGATCGACGCGATCAGTTCGGCCGGGCCGGCCTGCTCGGCCTCTTGATCGGTCTTGTAGGGAATGCGCGGCATCGGCCCGGTCTCCCGGAAGCTGGCAGGGGACGCGATGCTACCCGGGCCGCGGGCGGCGCGGCGGAGCGCCGTCTACAGGCTGGTCTGCACGCTGAGGATGCGGCCGCTGCGCGGCTCGAGCTCGCAGCGGTAGGTGAACGGCGCCGAATTCATGCCGGGCGCACGCTCGAATGCGCCACGGCCTTCGAGCGCGATGCGCTCGTCCTGCGCGGGGCGCAGCTGGCGCGATTCGGCGTCGAGCACGATGCGGCTGGCGCGCGGGTTCTTGTTCTTCAACGAGGCCACCGCGGCGCCCTCGCAGTCGCTCACCGAGACGTTGGTCAGATCGGGCTGGAAGGGCTTTTCTTCGGTCAGGGCGGTCAGCTCACGGAACACCACGCCCGAGGTGGCGCCGGTCTTGGTGTTGAGTGCGCAGCCGTAGCTGAACGGCACGGTCCGGCCGCCGGGGCCGCGGTAGCGCCCCTCACCCTTGAGGCTGGTTTCGTCGTCGGCCGATGGCGTCACCGAGCGGCGGGCCTTCACGTACTGGATGTCCTGGGCATCCTTGCCGCGCATGCGCTTGACCGATTCGGTGACCGCGGCCTCGCAATCGTCGGCCGCCTTGGCGGCGTCGGCCTGCGCCTGCGCGGCGCCAGCGGCGGCCAGCCAGACGAGCGAGAACACGAGAGAAGACTTGCGAGCAGCCATGTGAAACATTCGAAGTCGACGACAGTGTTGCAGCGATGGTGTCGCCTTTCCGCGGCAGGGGCAAGACCGGAAACGTAAGCGCCCGGCATTCGTGCACCGCTCATGCCGGGGGGCGATCAGGGCGGCAGCGACGCAACGGGTTGCAAGCTCGCGAGCCACTGTAACAACAGCGCCGTCACGCGTTGGGGTTGCTCCCAGGTCATCAGGTGTCCGGCATCGGGCACCACCTCGAGCCGCGCCTGCGGCACCCGTTGCGCGATCTCGCGCGAGTGCTCCGGCGGCGTCAGCAGGTCGCCGTCGCCGCACGCCACCAGCAGCGGGCATCGGATGTCGACCAGCCATGGCCGCATGTCGGCGCGTGCCATCACCGCACGGTTCTGTGCGATCAACTGCGCGGTGCCGACGCGCAGGATCTGCTGGACGTAGTCGTTGACGCGCTCGGCATCGCCGGCGTGCGCGGGGTGGAACGCGAACATCGCATTGGCCCGCAACACGGCCTCGGCGCGGCCCTGCTGGAACTCGACGATCGCATCGCTGCGCAGCCGGATCAGCTCGGGCGTATCGGCGCGTGCGCTGCTCGACAGCAGCGCCAGGGCGGCGATGCGCTGCGGTGCCTGGCGGTGCGCGTGCAGCGCCAGCATGCCGCCCATCGAGCTACCCACCAGCACCAGCGGCCCGGCGAACTCGGTCAGCAGTGCGCGCGCCATCGCCGGCAGGTCGGCATGCCGCTCGGCAACGCTGCTCACGCGCACCTCGTGACGCGCCGACAGGGCTGGCAATTGATCACGCCACAGCGCGGCGTCGCACGCCAGGCCGGGCAACAGCAAGACTGTCGACATCGCTTTGTCGTCGATTGCAGGGACAATTGCATCATGACCGAGCTGATCGTGATGCGCCACGGCGAGACCGACTGGAACCGCCAGCATCGTTTCCAGGGTCAGATCGACGTGCCGCTCAACGCCGCAGGGCGTGCGCAGGCCAGGCGCCTGGCGCAACGCCTGGAGCGCGAAACCTTCGACGTCGTGGTGGCCAGCGACCTGCAGCGCGCGCGCAGCACTGCCGAGCTGGCCGCCTCGGGCCGCGACATCATCAGCGACCCGCTGTGGCGCGAGCAGTCGTTCGGCGTGCTCGAAGGGCTCGATGCCGCCACCATCATCGAGCAGCACCCGCAGCTATGGGCATCGTGGCTGCGCCACGACGCCGACTACGCGCTGCCCGGCGGCGAGAGCGTGCGCACCTTTCACGGCCGCGTGCTGCAGGCGCTGCAGCAGGTGGTGGAGCGACACCACGGCGCGCGGGTCGCGGTGTTCAGCCATGGCGGCGTGCTCGACATGCTGTGGCGCGCAGCGCACCGCGAGCCGTTGCACGGGCCGCGCGCGTGCGAGATTCCCAACACCGGCATCAACCGCATGCGCTGGCGCGACGGCACGCTCGAGATCCTCGAGTGGGCCGATGCCGCGCACCTCGAGGGCCTGCCCGAGCAGGCGGATACCACGCCGCTAGGCGTGCCCTGACGCCCCACGCATCAGCCGATCATTGCCACGACAGCGCCGAGAGGTCGTTGGCCAGGATCGGCGCGTCCTTCCACAGGCCTTTCAGGCCCGCCTTGGCCACCAGGATCCAGGTGTTCTGGTACAGGTAGGCAGCCACCGCATCGTCGGCCACCAGGCGCTGCGCATCGGCCAGCAGCTGGTTGCGCTGCGCGGTGTCGGCGGTGGTGTTGACCTTGGCCCACAGCTCGTTGAACTTCGGTGACTCGTAGCCCCAGTAGTAGCCGGGCCGCGCGAAATTGCCGAAGTCCAGCGGCTCGACGTGCGCGATCACCGTCAGGTCATAAGCCTTCTGGCCGTACACGCCCGACATCCACTGCGCCCACTCGACGTTTTCGAGCTTGGCCTGGATGCCGACCTTCGACAACTGGGCCGCGATCACCTCGCCGCCCTGGCGGGCGTACGGCGTGGGCGGCAGCTTGATCGACAGCTCCAGCGGCGTCGCGACACCGGCTTCCTTGAGCAGTGTGCGCGACTTGTCGGGCGCGAACGCGTTGACCGCGGTGAGGTCCACGTAGCCGGGCGCACCCGGCACGTAGAAGCTGCCGATCGGCGCGCCGAAGCCATCGGCCGCGCCGTCGATCACCGCCTTGCGGTCGATCGCCATCGCGATCGCACGGCGCACGCGCACGTCGTCGAGCGGCTTCCTCTTGTTGTTGATCGCCAGGATGGTCTTGGAGCGCGAGCCGCCGATCAGCACCTGGAAGCGCTTGTCGTTCTGGAACTGCGCCAGGCTGCGTGCCGCCGCCACCCGC
This sequence comes from Burkholderiaceae bacterium, assembly GCA_036520715.1. Classification (GTDB taxonomy): domain Bacteria; phylum Pseudomonadota; class Gammaproteobacteria; order Burkholderiales; family Burkholderiaceae_C; genus JAEUPI01. The sequence goes on from DATDJF010000094.1 coordinate 7,334, forward strand.
GGAAAGGCATCGACGTCGCCCGACAGCAGCGACGCCACCTGCGCCGCGGTGTCGCTGATGAAGCGGATCGTCACCCGCTTCAACTTCACTGCCTTGGCGTCGCGATAACCGTCCCAGCGCGCCAGCACCACCGAGGAGCCCTTGTTCCAGCTCTCCAGCTTGTACGGCCCGGTGCCCACCGGCTGCGTGTTGTTGGTGGCCACGCTCTTGGGCTCGACGATCGACGCCGTGGTCTGCCCGAGCTGGAACAGGAAATCGGGGTTCGGGTTCTTCAGCGTCAGGATCACCGTCAATTCATCGGTCGACGCGATGTGGGCGATGTTGTTGAACACCGCCTTGTCCTTGTTGACCGAGCCGGGCGCGACCGCGCGCTCGAACGAGAACTTCACCGTCGAGGCATCGAACGGCTCGCCGTTGTGAAACTTGACGCCCGGGCGCAGCTTGAAGGCCCAGGTCTTGTTGTCGGGCGTGACGGTCCAGCTTTGTGCCAGCAGTGGGCCGATGGTGCCGTCGGACTGGATCTTGGTCAGCGTCTCCAGCACGTTGTAGTGCACCACCTCGCCGATCGCCGAGGCGGCGCCGGCGGTGGGATCGAGCCCGGGCGGCTCGAGCGTCATGCCGATGACGGCAGTGTCTTTCTTGCTCTGCGCCAGCGTGTGCGGCGTGGCCCCCAGAAAGGCCACCACACCCAACACGGCCATGCCGCGCCACAACCGGAGGATTGCCATGCGATGCCCCTTCGTGTCCCCGACGATGGACACCGATAGTAGCGCGCACGTCTCCGCGAACGCGGCGGCCTTGACTTGGCGCAAACCCGGCACCGAAGTCCACGCGCGGCGCCACAAAGGTCACGCCGAATCTTCAGAGTGCGCCCTGGTACTCCAAGCATTCACCTGTATCTTCGCTACTGGTCATGTCCGTGGTGCAGATGGCTGCGCCGGCATGGCCGATTTTTTTGGAGAAGTTTCTTGATGACGAAGTTGTACAGCGGCGTGCGGGTCGTGACTGGCGCCACCTTGTTGGCTTTGGGCTTGGTCGCCTGCGGCGGCGGTGGCGGTGACTCGACCCCGGCGCCCGGCCCGACAGCAGAGGGCGTTTATGGCGGCACGCTCAGCGGCAGCACCACCGGTGCGTTCCAATTGATGGTGCTCGAGAACGGCGAGTACTGGGCCCTCTATGGAACCCAGTCTTCGTCGGCGTTCCACGTCGCCGGCTTCCTGCAGGGTACGGGGAACTCGAACAGCGGATCGTTCACCTCGAGCGATACCAAGGACTTCGGCGACCTCCCCGCCGCGGCAGGCAGCACATCGGCGACCTACAACGCCGCGGCAAAGACGATCAGCGGCACGGTGTCGACGGGCGCAGGGTCGACCAGCTTCGCCGGTGGCCCGGTGGCGGGGTCGGCCTACAACTACGACGCACCGGCATCGCTCGGCACCATCGCCGGCAACTGGACCGTCACCGATCTGCTCGGCGAAACGATTGCGATCAGCATCGCGGCCAACGGCACGTTCACCGCGGCGACGAACAGCGGCTGCAATTTCAGCGGCACGATCTCGCCGCGCGCGTCGGGCAAGAACGTCTTCGACACCGCGCTGACCTTCGGTAGCGCCCCGTGCGCACTGCCAGGGCAGCCCGCGCGCGGCGTCGCAATCGCTTACCCGCTCTCGGCGAGCGTCACGCAACTGGCGGTGGCGGTGATCAACACGTCGCGCACCGTGGGCACCGCGGCGGCCGGCACACGATAGCCTGTTCTTGCTCTCGACAAGCACCGAGGCCCGCTGTTGCGGGCCTCTTTTCTTTCGGCGGTCGACGGACCGGTCTAGAACGGAATGTCGTCGTCCATGTCGTCGAAACCGGTGGCCGACTTCGCCGCTGGCTTGTTGGCCGGGGCGCGTGGCGCCGGGGCGCTGCGGGGTTCGCCGTGGTCATCGGCCCCGGCGGCGCCGCCGCCCATGCCTTCACGGCTGCCGAGCATCTGCATCTGGTCGGCAATGACCTCGGTGGTGTAGTTGTCCTTGCCTTCCTTGTCCTGCCACTTGCGGGTCTTCAGGCGGCCCTCGACGTAGACCGAGCGGCCCTTCTTCAGGTATTCGCCGGCGATCTCGGCCAGGCGGTCGTAGAAGACGACGCGGTGCCACTCGGTTTCTTCCTGCTTCTCGCCGCTCTCGCGGTTTTTCCAGTTGCGCGTGGTCGCGACGCTGACGTTGCACACCGCCGCGCCGCTGGGCGTGTAGCGCACCTCGGGATCGCGGCCGAGGTTGCCGATGATGATGACCTTGTTGACCGATGCCATGCTGGGGCTCCTGGTGGCGGGGCCGTTCGATGCCGACGACCCGATGGCGCGAATCATAGCTACGCGGCCCGAGCGCGCCATCGCACCGACGGGCGCCCTCGATGGCGTGCCCCCTTGCGGTGGCGCCGATTCACGGGATTGAGGCTCGCCGAGTCGGGCCCGCACCTGGGTACCATCGCGCCTGCATGGCCGACACCGTCAGCGCACACCTCGACACCACCATCGCCGGCCAGGCGCTGCCGCTGCTGCGCGAGGTGTTCGGCTACGCCAGCTTCCGCGGGCCGCAGCAAGCGATCATGGAGCACGTGTGCGGCGGCGGCGACGCGCTGGTGCTGATGCCCACCGGCGGCGGCAAGAGCCTGTGCTACCAGGTGCCGGCGATCGCGCGCCACCGCGGCGGCCACGGCGTGACGCTGGTGGTGAGCCCGCTGATCGCGCTGATGCACGACCAGGTCGGCGCGCTGGAGGAAGCCGGCGTGCACGCCGCGTTCCTCAACTCCACGCTCGACAGCGACGAGGCGCGGCAGATCGAGCGCGAGTTGCTGTCGGGCCGCCTGGTGCTGCTGTACGCGGCGCCCGAGCGCATCCTGACGCCGCGTTTCCTGGCGATGCTCGACTCGCTGCACGAGCGCGGCCTGTTGAGCCTGGTGGCGATCGACGAGGCGCATTGCGTCAGCCAGTGGGGCCACGACTTCCGCGAGGAGTACCTGGGCCTGTCGCAGTTGCACGAGCGTTTTGCCAGCGTGCCGCGCATCGCACTCACCGCCACCGCCGACGCGCACACCCGCGCCGACATCGTGCAAGGGCTCGCGCTGCAGAGCGCGCGCCAGTTCGTCAGCAGCTTCGACCGCCCGAACATCCGCTACACCATCGTCGAGAAGGACAACGCGCGCACGCAGCTGCAGCGCTTCGTCTGCGACGATCACGCGGGCGAGGCCGGCATCGTGTATTGCCAGAGCCGCAAGAAGGTGGAGGAAACGGCCGCCTGGCTCGCCGAGCTGGGCGTCAGCGCGCTGCCGTACCACGCCGGCCTGGAAGCGACGATGCGCCGCGCGCACCAGGATCGATTCCTGCGCGAGGATGGCGTCGTGATGGTGGCCACCATCGCCTTCGGCATGGGCATCGACAAGCCCGACGTGCGCTTCGTCGCCCACCTCGACCTGCCCAAGAACATCGAGGGCTACTACCAGGAGACCGGCCGCGCCGGCCGTGACGGCGCGCCCGCCGACGCCTGGATGGCCTACGGTTTGGCCGACGTCGTCAACCAGCGCCGCATGATCGACGACAGCGTGGCCGGCGAGGACTTCAAGCGCATCCAGCGCGGCAAGCTCGACGCGCTGCTAGCGATGGCCGAGGCGCACGACTGCCGGCGCGTGCGGCTGCTGGGCTACTTCGGTGAGCGCTACGCGGGCTGCGAACGCCCCGGATCCGGGTCTCCCGGTCCGGGGCAGCCCCCTCGGGGGGCAGCGACCGAAGGGAGCGTGGGGGTCTATTGCGGCAATTGCGACAACTGCCTCGTCCCGCCGCAGACCTGGGACGCCACCGAGGCGGCGCGCAAGGCGCTGTCCTGCATCTATCGTTTTCGCCAGCACGGCGGCATCGGCTTCGGCAGTGGACACCTGATCGACGTGCTGCGCGGCAAGCACACCGACAAGACGGCGCAGCATGGCCACGAGGCGTTGTCGACCTTCGGCGTCGGCGCGGAGCTGTCCGAGGCGCAGTGGCGCGGCGTGCTGCGCCAATTGCTGGCGCTCGGCCACGTGCGCGCCGAGGGCGAGTACAACACGCTGCAGCTCACCGAGTCGGCGCGTGCGGTGCTCAAGGGCGACGTGGCAATCGTGCTGCGCGAACCGCGCGAGGCGCCGCCGCGGCGCAAGCGCGCCGCCGGCCGCGGCGCGTCGGCGCGCACGCCACTGCCGGCCGACATGGTGCTCAGCGAGGCGGGCGAGGCGCGATTCAGCGCGCTGCGCGAGTGGCGCGCGGCAGTGGCACGCGAACACAACCTGCCTGCCTACGTGGTGTTCCACGACGCCACGCTGCTGCAGATGGCGCAACGCGCGCCCGCCACGCTCGACGCGCTGGCTGGCATCAGCGGCGTCGGCGCCAAGAAGCTCGACGCCTACGGCGACGCCCTGTTGCGGGTGCTGCGCGAAGCCACGCCGTCCGCCGCCACGCCGTGACATGCGCCGCGCGCAGCGGCCGCGTCGCGTTAACCCCGTTTGCGCCGCTGGCGCGTTGAATGGCTTTCCATGGCTTCGCCGGGCTCGTTTTCGGGCGCACCCGGCATGGCAGACTGCAAACGATGAACCCCGACGCATCGCCTGCGGCGGTGCATGCCGATGACGACGACCTGGCGCTGATGTCGGCCTTCGCGGCCGGCAACGTGCAGGCGTTCGAATGGCTGTATCAGCGCCACCACGCGGCGCTGTACCGCTTCGTGCGCCGCCTGCTGGGGCGCGACGGCGCCGCCCAGGCCGACGAGGTGTTCCAGGACACCTGGCTGCGCGTGGTCCATGCCAAGGATCGTTACGTGCCGCAGGGCGCGACCTTCCGCACCTGGCTGTTCACGCTGGCCCACCACCGCGCGATCGACGTGCTGCGCCGCTCGGGCCGCGAAGTGGCGCTGCCCGACGACGACGTCGAGCCCTTCGTGCCCGACGGCACGCCGTGGTCGCTGTGGCCGCGGCCGGAAGAGGCGATCGACGAGCTGGTGTTCTGGCGCCGCGCCGGCGCCAAGCTGCTCGACTGCCTGGAGCAGCTGCCGATCGCCCAGAAGACCGCGTTCCTGCTGCACCACGAGGACGGCATCTCGCTGGACGAACTGGCGCGCGCACTGGACATCGGCTTCGAGACCGCCAAGAGCCGCCTGCGCTACTCGCTGGCCAAGTTGCGCACCTGCATGGGCGCCTACCTCGACGCCGCCGCGCTGCGGCCGCCCGCAGGGGCACGAAAGGTGCACCCGTGAGCCGCCAGGCCAATGCCCGATGAGTGACGACCTCGCGCACGACGCCCACCTGCGTGCCGCGCTGCGCCACGCGCCGGAT
>DATDJF010000095.1:0-17725 GCA_036520715.1 Burkholderiaceae bacterium
GCCCGACCGCCACAGTAGGAGCCCACACCGGGCACCGCCCACCGCGCCGCGCCAACAACACACGCGCGGCCATGAGCTCTCCGCTCCTCGGCGCCGCATATGTCGCTGCCGACGCATACCCACCCCCCGCTTTGCCGGCACCACCGTGGCATGCATCGTCGAACAACACGAGCGCTGCAGCGCGGTGGGCGGTGCCCGGGGCGGGCGACTTGTGGGGCGGCGAGAAGCGCAGCAGCACGGTCGGCGCGCGTACTCGCGCGCTTCGTTCATCTGACTCGCCGCGATTGTCCGAGCGCAACGACCGCAGGGAGTGGAGCGAGTTTCGCGGCGCGACCGTGCTGCGAGCATCGCAGCGGAGTCGGCCTGCAAGGCCGACCGCCACAGTAGGAGCCCACATCGGGCACCGCTCACCGCGCCGCGCAAACACCACGCACGCAACCATCACCGATACCTCACCTTCGGATCGAGCACGCCGTAGCTGAGGTCGATCATGAGGTTGATCAACGTGATCGCCACGCCGACGACGAGGAAGACGCCGGTGATGATCGGGTAGTCGCGCTGGTTCACGGCGTCGAGCAGCAGCAGGCCCATGCCCGGGATGACGAAGATCGTCTCGATGATCACGGCGCCGCCGATCAGCAGCGGCGCCTGCAGGCCGACCAGCGTGATCACCGGCACCAGCGCGTTGCGAAAGGCGTGGCGCAGCACCACCAGCCGCTCGGGCAGGCCCTTGGCCCAGGCGGTGCGGATGTAGTCTTGCCGCAGCACCTCGAGCATCATCGTGCGCATCAGCCGCATCGTGATCGCCGACAGTCCTGCGCCGAGCACGATCGCCGGCAGCGCCATCTGCTTGAGGTTCTGCAGCGGGTCGTCGAGGAAGCGCACGTAGTTGACTTCGGGCGACCAGCCCCACCAGATCGACGGAAAGACCATCACCATCGTGCCGAGCCAGAAGCTCGGCACCGCCAGCAGCAGGATCGAAAACGAGCGGCCGATGTAATCGCCCGCGGTGTCTTGCCGCAACGCGGAGTAGGTGCCGATCGGCAGCGCGATCGTGAGCGCCACCAGCAACGCCAGGAAGCCGAGCTCGAAGGTCACCGGCAGGCGCGCGGCCAGCAGCTCGGTCACCGGTGCGTTCTGCCACAGCGAGCGGCCGAGGTCGCCGTGCAGCGTGATGCCGCCGATCCAGCTCAGGTACTGCGTGTGCATCGGCTTGTCGAGGCCGAGCGCGGCCATCACCTGATCGCGGCTCAGCTTGTCGGCCGCGACGTCGTTCTGGCTCAGCATCAGGTCGATCACGTCGCCGGGAATCAGCCGGATCGTGACGAACACGATGATCGACGCCAGCAGCAGCGTCGGCAGCAGCGCCAGCAGCCGGCGCGCGAGGTAGGCGCCCATCAGCGACGCGATGCCGTCGTCATGCTCCGGGCAGCCAGGGCGCGGAGCGGCGTCGCCAAATACCGGGTCTCTTCATCGCGTGTCTCCTGGCGTCGCCGGCCTGTCGTTGCAGGTCTTGTGGCGTTTTCGAGTTCGCGGTATGGTTGCGATGAGCCTTATAGAGCAGAACAAACCAAACATCCATCGTTTGGATTGGAAAGCCGGCCCTGCTCAGGGAAAGCACCCATGCGGCAACCCCTGGGGGCCGGCGACGCAGGAGACAGGAATTGAGCGCCACCGCCACCGCCACCGATGTCGAGCTCGACGCCTTTCGACGCGACACACGCGCCTGGCTCGAGGCCAATTGCCCGCCCGAGATGCGCCAGCCGGTGCGCAACGAGGGCGATGCCTGCTGGGGCGGCAAACGATTCAAGTTCCAGAGTGACGCGCAACGCCTGTGGATGCAGCGCATGGGCGAGCGCGGGTGGACGGTGCCCACGTGGCCGCGCGAGTACGGTGGCGGCGGGCTCACGCATGCGCAGGCGGCGGTGCTGCGCGAGGAGATGGCCGTGCTCAGGTGTCGGCCGCCGCTGCAGAGCTTCGGCATCTGGATGCTGGGGCCGGCGCTGCTGAAGTACGGCAGCGAGGAGCAGAAGCGCCACTACCTGAGCCAGATCGCGCGCGGCGAGATCCGCTGGTGCCAGGGTTATTCGGAGCCCAATGCCGGCTCCGACCTGGCGTCGCTGGCCACCCGCGCCGAGGTGCACGACGATCACTTCGTGGTCAGCGGCCAGAAGATCTGGACCTCATACGCCGACGAGGCCGACTGGATCTTCTGCCTGGTGCGCACCGACACCGCGAAGAAGCACACCGGCATCAGCTTCGTGCTGATCGACATGACGTCGCCCGGCGTCAGCACGAAGCCGATCAAGCTGATCTCGGGCAAGTCGCCGTTCTGCGAGACCTTCTTCGATCGAGTGAAGGTGCCGCGCGGTAACCTGGTGGGCGAGCTCAACGCCGGCTGGACGATCGCCAAGTACCTGCTGACGCACGAGCGCCAAATGATCGGTGCGATCGGCGAGCGCGCGACGCCCAAGCCGGTGGGGCGCCACGCGGCCGAGCGCCTGGGCCGCGACGAAACCGGGCGCCTCGCCGACGGCGTGCTGCGCGCCGAGATCGCGCGCTTCGAGGTCGACGAGGCGGCTTTCCGCGCCTGGATGCGTTTGGCCGGCGAGCAGGCGCGCGCGGGAGAGGCGCTCGCTGCGTTGTCGTCGGCGCTCAAGTACTACGGTGCCGAGCTCAACAAGCGGCGCTGGGAGCTGATGATGGCCGTCGGCGGCGCCGATGCGCTGGAGTGGGAGAGCGATCGTTCGCAGGACGGCGCCGCCGTGCGCGCCTGGCTGCGCACCAAGGCCAACTCGATCGAAGGTGGCACGAGCGAGGTGCAGCTCAACGTCGTCTCCAAGCGCATCCTCGGCTTGCCCGACGCCTGAGACCAACAAGAAACGAGTGCAGCGATGACCTGGGTCCTCGACGAACAGCGGCGCATGCTGCGCGACAGCGCGCAGACCTTTCTCGCCGAGCGCGCGCCGGTGGCGCATCTGCGCGCGCTGCGCGATGCCAACGATGGCGCCGGCTACAGCGCGCCGCTGTGGCGCGACTTCGGCCAGCAGGGCTACGCCGCCACGCTGGTGCCCGAGCCGCTGGGCGGCCTGGGCCTCGGGGTGGCCGAAGCCGGCCTGATCGCCGAGCAGATCGGCCACACGCTGGCGCCGACGCCGTTTTTCTCCACCGCCGTGCTGGCGGCGTGGCTGCTGAAGACGGCCGGCACGCCAGTGCAGCAGAAGGCATGGCTGCCGCGCATCGCGGCCGCCGACGTGGTGATGGCGCTGGCAGTGGACGAACAGTCGCGCCACAAGCCCGGCGCGCTCGCCACCACCGCGGCGCGCGACGGCGGCGGCTGGCGCATCGATGGCCGCAAGCTGCTGGTCGTCGACGGCCACGTGGCCGATGCGCTGATCGTCGCCGCGCGCGCCGACGGCGGCACCGCGCTGCTGCTGGTGCCCAAGGGCACACCCGGCGTCAGCAGCGAGCGCACGGTCATGGTCGACGCCCACAACGCCGCCCGGGTGCAGCTCGACGGCGTGCACGTCGGCAGCGATGCGCTGATCGGTGCCGTCGAGTCCGGTGCGCGCCTGCTGGAGGGCGTGCTCGACGTCGGACGCATCGTCGCCGCGGCCGAGTTGCTCGGACTGGCTGACGAGGTGTTCGAGCGCACCGTCGAGTACCTGAAGCAGCGCAAGCAGTTCGACCGCGTGATCGGCGGCTTCCAGGCGCTGCAGCATCGTTGCGCCGAGCTGTTCTGCGACCTCGAGTTGACGCGGGCGGTCGTGCGCCAGGCGCTGAAGGCGCTCGACGACGCCGCCGACGACGCGCCGCTGCGCGTGGCGCAGGCCAAGGCGCGCGCCTGCCTCACCGCCAACCGCGCGGTGCAGGAGGGCGTGCAGATGCACGGCGGCATCGGCATGACCGACGAGCTCGAGATCGGCCTGTTCATGAAGCGGGCCCGCGTGCTGCAGGAGCTGTTCGGCGACGCGTCGTTCCAGATCGATCGGGCGGCGTTGCTGAGCGGCTACTGAGGTCGCGCGGCGCGGCGCCCGGCCCGCCGCTGGCGCGCGAGCCGCCCAGCGTGCCGCGGTTCGGGGTGGATCACCAGCGCGGGGAACCCCCATACGCGCACGGGGGTGCGCAGGTCTATCGTGGCCTGTGCCAGCCGGCAGGTGCTTCGAGCCAGCATGAAGCCTTCAGCGCCCGATCTGCCATTCCTTGCCGTCGCTGCGAGGCCGGGAGCGGATCGTGCGGCGCTGTTCGTGCTGGTCGTGCTCGCGCTGGCGGCGTGCCAACCCCGTGAGCCGATCAAGGTCGGCTTCGTGGCCGGCCTGTCGGGGCGTGCCGCCGACCTCGGCATCAGCGAGCGCAATGGCGCCCAATTGGCGGTCGACGATGCCAATGCCGCCGGCGGCATCGATGGGCGCACGATCACCTTCATCGTGCGCGACGACGAGCAGAAGCCCGAGCTGACGGCACGCGCCGTGTCCGAGCTCGCCGACGGCGGCGTCGACTTCGTGATCGGCCCCATGACCAGCTCGACCGCGGTCGCCGCCGCCACTGTGGCGAACCAGCGCAAGGTGGTGATGATCAGCCCCGCCGGCACGACCCACGAGCTGACGGGCAAGGCGGACTTCTTCTTTCGTTGCATTGCCGATGCGCCTGCGGCGGCCCGGCAGCACGCCGACTTTCTCTACGACCGGGGCCGTCGCGCCTTGGCCGTGCTGGGCGACCAGAACAATCGGGCGTTCGTGGACAGCTATTCGGCTGCCTTGACCGGACGCTTCGTCGAGCGTGGCGGCAAGGTCGTGATCAGCGCCAGTTTCCAGTCCGGCGCCGAGACCCGCTTCACGGAGCTGGCGCGGCAGCTGCTGGCGGTGCAGCCCGACGCCGCCATGGTCATTGCCAGCGCCGTCGACACAGCGCTGCTGGCGCAGAACCTGCGCAAGCTCGACACCCAGGTGCTCATCACCACCACGCCCTGGGCCGGCACCGAGGAGCTCATCCAGCTCGGCGGGCGAGCGCTCGAAGGCGCCTTCGTGCCGCAGTACTTCGATCGCGACAGCCGCGCCGAGGCCTTCGTCAGCTTCTCCAGACGGTATCGGCAGCGCTTCGGTGAAGATCCGGGATTCCCGGCCACCATTGCCCACGATGCCGTCACGATGGGGTTGGCCGCGCTGCGCGAGCGCAACAAGGGCCAGACGCTGCGCGATGCGCTGGTCGCGCGCTCCGAATACCCCGGGCTGCAGCGGCCGACCCGCATCGACCGCAACGGCGACGGCTCGAACGACATCTACATGACGGCGGTCGAGAACGGCCGCTACCGGGTGGTGGGCCGCTGATGGTCGGTCGTCCGGTACCGCTGCGGCGCCGCCTGTTCCTGCAGTTCTTCGGGATTTCGCTGCTGCCGCTGCTGGCGGTGGTGCTGATCATCGCCGCCGTGATGGCGAAGGCCCTGGTGAGCGAGGTCGAACGGCAGACCGCGACCCTGGGTGTGGCCGTGCGCGACCAGGTCGAAGAGCAACTGGCGGGGCGACAGGCTTCGGTCGCACTGACCGGCTTCGTGGTCGCGCGCCAACCCGAGCCGGCGGCGCAAGGCCGCTTCATGCGCGCCGTGATGCGAGTGGACGCCAAGTTCGACGCGCTCTACATCACCGATGCCAACGGCATCGTCAGCCTCGTCGCGCTCGGCGCCTCCCCAGCGCCGCGCGAGGCGGATCTGCTCGGTATCGACCTGGCCTCGCGGCCCTTCTACAAGGCCGCGCGCGCCGCCCAGGCGGTGGTCTGGTCGGACACGTTCCTGTCGACCCTGACCGGCCGCGTGACGGCTGTGGTCGCGGCCCCGGTTGGAGACGGCATGCTGGTCGCCGAGCTGTCGCTGCTGTCGCTTTCGAAGACCGTGGGTTCGCTGACGAGCAGCACCGGCGACCTCGTCGTGATCATCGACAGCCAGGGCCGCATCATCGGCCATCCCGACGCCGCACTGGCTGCGCGTCAGGTGAGCCTGGGGCACACCCAGCTCGTGCGCGAAGGCATGGCAGGCCGCGATGCCAACGGCCGCTTCGACTGGGACGGCACCGCTTACCTGGGCAGCGTGTCGCACATCGGCCGCACCGGCTGGTCGGTGCTGGTGGCGCGGCCGAGCGCCCAGGTGTACGGGCCGCTGTATCAGCTCGGCTGGGCGGTTGCCGGTGGCGTGGTGCTGGCGCTGACAGGGGCCCTGGTCGCGGCCCTGTTGCTCGCACGCACCGCAGAGCGGCGCTATCGCCAGCTCATCGAGGCGGCGGACAGCTATGTGCAGGACGAGGCGCCGCCACCCGTGACGTTCGACATCCTCGAGTTCGACCAGCTGTGGCGCAAGCTGCGCCATCTGTTCGAGCAGATCGGGCAGCGCGATGCCGAAACGCGCGCGGCGCGGGCCCAGCTGCAGAACGTGTTCGACGCCACCACCGAGGTGTCGATCATCGCCACGCGCTCCGACGGCGTCATCACGGTGTTCAACCGCGGCGCCGAGAAGATGCTCGGCTACGACGCGGCGGCCATGGTCGGCCAGCGCGGCGTGCTGATGCTGCACGACGAGAGCGAGCTGCGGCAACGCGGGCGCGAGCTGTCGGCGCAGCTGGGGCACACGGTCGAGGGCTTCGAGATCCTGGCCGCCGTTGCCCGCGAAGCGGGCTACGAGGTGCGCGACTGGACCTACATGCGCCGCAACGGCACCCGCCTGAGCGTGTCGGTGGCTTTCACCGCGGTGCGCGACGGCGACACCGAGCCCGCGGGGTTTCTGGCCATCGCCACCGACCAGTCGGAGCATCACCGCGCGGCCGGCCTGGAGGTGGCGCGCCAGGTGGCCGAGGCGTCGAGCCAGTACAAGTCGGAGTTCCTCTCGCGCGTCAGCCACGACCTGCGCACGCCGTTGAACGCGATGCTCGGATTCGCCCAGTTGCTGGCGATGGACACCACCGAACCGCTGACCAAGGTGCAGCGCGACCGCGTGGCGTTGATCGCGACGGCAGGCTGGCACCTGGTGCGACTGATCGACGATGTGCTCGACCTGTCGCGCATCGAGTCGGGCAACCTGCGCATCTCGATGGAAGCGGTGGACCTGCTGCCCGCCATCGACGACGCCGTGCGCCTGGTCTCCGAGCAGGCGTCGGTGAGCGGCATCACCATCAGCCAGCAGTTGCCTTCGGACCCCCACACGGTGCAACTGCTGGCCTGGGCCGACCGCACGCGCCTGATCCAGGTGTTCGTCAATCTGCTGAGCAACGCGATCAAGTACAACCTCCGCGGCGGCCAGGTCGGTATCCTGGTCGATGCCGTCGACCCTCAACAGCTGCGCATCGAGTTCACCGACACCGGCCGTGGCATGAGCGCGCACCAGCTGGCGCGCCTGTTCGAGCCCTTCAACCGGCTCGGCATGGAAGCCAGCCCGATCGAGGGCACCGGCATCGGGCTGGTGATCGTCAGGCGCCTGCTCGACCTGATGGACGGTGACATCGAGGTTCGCAGCCGGCCCGGTGCCGGCACGCGGATGACCGTCAGGATCCGGCGCAGCGTGCAGGTGCCGGCGGCCCTCGCAGTGGCGGCCACGGCGGCGCTGGAGTCCGGGTCGCGGCACGAAGGTTCGATGGACGTCGTCTGCGTGGAAGACAACCCGGTCAACAGCGTGCTGATGGGTCAGGTCTTCGCGCTTCGCCCGGCGTGCCGCCTGCACATGGCCGCCACGGCGGAACTCGGCCTGTCGTTGATTCGGCGCTTGCGGCCGCGCCTGGTGATGCTCGACGTGCATCTGCCCGATGGCTCCGGCGTGTCGATGCTCGAGCAGATGCGTCTGGAGCCCGAGCTCGCGGCCACACCGGTGATCGTGGTGTCGGCTGACGCGACCACGCACAACGTGCGGGCGGCCCAGGCCGCCGGCGCGCGCGCGTTCCTGAGCAAGCCGATCCAGATCGCCCAGGCGTTGAAGGAGATCGATGCGGCGCTCGGCCGCGCCGAGGAGGCTCCAGCGGCGTGACTGCAGCGACAGCCGGATCAACTCCGCCAGGGCAGATGGCCGGCTGGCCCGTCACCAGCTCGGCATCGAAAAACGATAGGTCATGCCGAGTCCTGCGTTGTCGGACTTGAAGTTCGTCTTGTTCGACAGCGTGGCGACCGTCTTGCCTGCCGTGGCATAGATGGCCAGCCGATCGCTCAGGCCAAAGTTCATACCGACGCCGGCCTTCAAGATGGGGCCGTGAGCATTGGTCCCGCCCAACAACTGACCGAAGAACTGGACCCGGCTGTCCTTGTCGTACTTGCTCTGGATCCCGACGCCGGCCAGCACCTCGCCGTAGCCGGGATAGTCCCGGTAGGCTTCGTAGGCGACGGCGCCCTGAATGGGGATGTAGAAATGATCGCTGACGATGGCGTCGAACTGCGCCGACAGCATGTTGATCCTCGCGCCATCGACCTCACGGTCTCTGACGTCGAATGCGGTCTGCTGGAACAGGTTGAAGCGATAGCCCTTGTAGAGAATGTCGTCCGACGCTTCGCGTGCACCCGAGATTCCCCGATCGGGATGAAGGTGGTAGCTCAGTGACGCACCGAAGGTGTAGTTCTTCGACGACCCCGTCGGTGCGAACAAGTAACCTGCCGACAACGCCAGGCCGAAGTTCCTGCTGATCGAGAATTCGGCCGTCGCCTTCGGGTACACCAGCAGCCCGGAGCCGGTGTCGATCCTGTCGGGTGACCACCCTCCCGACCCGAACCCCAGCTGACCGTGCAGGTCGACGCCCGGCGAGACCCTGAATCGATAACCGAGTCCACCGATCAGGTGGTTGTACAGCGGCAGGCCATGGTAGCCGACACCCAGGCTGGCATACCAATAGGTGCTGCTCGTCAGGTAGTGCGCGAACTGCAGATCGATCAACCGGATGGTGGTCTTGTTGGATCCTTCGGGATCGATCTGGAACAAGTTGTCCAGACCGAAGGTCAGCGTGTTTTCCGAGGAATCCGCGAAGCCTTTGTCGGCGTCGGCAGCGGCGACCTTCTCTCCGGAACTCGCGTAGGAGCCGACTGAGTACGAAAACGGCACCTGTACGAAGACGTTGAGCTGGGTGCTGTCGATGATCGATTGGTTGAACTTGATCCTGGAGACATTCGCGCCGACGGAGAAGTCCGCGAAATCGTAGCCCAGCCCGATGTAGCCCTTGACGAAACCACCGGTACCCGTGAGTACCTTGCTCTGCTCCTTGTCCTTGCCTCCTCCTCCGCCCCCCAGCGCGAGGCCGGCGTCGGCGAAGAGGCTCCTCCACAGCCTGCGCTGGGCGTGAAGGGTGACGTCGAACGCCATGAAGCCGCCGTAGTCGCCCTTGACCAGGGGCGCATAAGCACCGACGCCGACGTACATCCAGTCGGTCAGCTTGTTCAGGACGTGAAAACCCATCAGGTCGATCGACGGCTCCCCGGGCACCGGAATGACCTGGTAGTCCAGCATGACCATCGCCTCGGCCCGGCTGAGCTGCGGTCGCTCCGAAGCTGCCGGTTCTGCGGAGTCCGGCTTGACAGGCCGCGCCTCGGCGGGAGCCGCTTCCTGCGCCGCGGCATCGACACCCGTCAAACCACCGGCGATGGCGAGCGCAAGGGTCGACAGCCGATGCCGGGCGCGCGGCGCCGCGTGAGCAAAGGACCGGGCCGCCACGGCAACAGGGCTTGCGACCTCGTCAGTCGGCTCGCTGCCAGATCAACTCGGCCGGCTCACCGTGCTCAGCGACACGCCGCCGTCGACCACGATGGTGGCGCCGACCACGTAGTCGCCGGCGCGCGAGGCCAGGAAGATCGCCGCACCGGCCATGTCCTCGATGGTGCCGATGCGCTGCGCGGGGATGCGCTGGGCCACCTCGTCGCCGTGGTCGCGCGCGGCGCGGTTCATGTCGGAGGCGAAGGCGCCGGGTGCGATCGCGCTGACGACGATGTGGTCCTGCACCAGGCGCAGCGACATGCGGCGTGTCAGGTGGATCAATCCGGCCTTGCTGGCCCCATACGAATACGTCTCCTGCGGATTGACCGCGATGCCGTCGATCGACGCGATGTGGATCACCTTGGCGGGCCGCTGCGGCGACGCCGCGGCTTTCAGCGCACCGTGCAACGCGCGCGTCAGGAAGAACGGCGACTTCAGGTTGAGGTCGATCACCTTGTCCCAGCCGTGCTCGGGAAAGTCGTCGAACGGCGCGCCCCAGGCGGCACCGGCGTTGTTGACGAGGATGTCGAGCTTCTGCTCGCGCGCGCTGAACGCGGCCGCCAGGCCCTCGGCGCCGGCGACCGTCGACACGTCGGCCGGCAGCGACGTGCACGGGCCGATCGCCGACAGCTCCGCGGCTGCGCGGTCGCAGGCGTCGGCCTTGCGCGACGAGATGACGACCTTGGCGCCGTGGCGCAGGAATCCTTCGGCGATCATGCGGCCGATGCCTCGCGAGCCGCCGGTGACGAGCGCCACGCGGCCTTCCAGTGAGAACAGCTTGTCCATGCAGGTCCTTCGGGTGCGCCGATCAGCGCCAACGCACACATTGGACCATGGGTGGCAACGCGTGCGCGGGTTGCCCTTCAGGCGTGCGCTGCGTGATCGCGGGTGAACTGCATCACCCAGTTGGTCTCCCACTGCCGGCCGTCGAGCGAGAACGCCTGCTCCCAGCGTGCGGCGTCGGGCCCCAGGCGCTGCCACAGGAAGCACACGTGCACCTCGCGGCCGTCGTCGACGTCGCGTCCGATGAAGGTGCCGGTGTCGCCATCGAAGCCGCCCCACACCGGCGGCGACAGCACGCCGCTCGCACTGCTGATCCAGTGGATCGCCCAGCGCCGCTGCGCGCGGTCGAAGCTTCGCAGCGTCATGCCGGAGAAGCCTTCGGTCGGGCAGTCCATCTGGTCGATGTTCACCAGACCGCCGAGCCGTTGCTCCAGCCAGTGCGTGGCAGCGAACTCGCGCCAGTCCTGCGCGCCGCGCAGCCTCGTGGCCAGGCGGCGGTTGTGCACGCGCCAGCGGCCGGCCAGAAAGTCGAAGTCGTGCACGTCGCCGTGCGGCGCTGTCAGTGTCGTCATCGTGGGCCCGCGTTTCAGCGCAACAGCGAGCGCACCGTGGGCTGCAGCCGCAAGGTGATCGGCGCCCGCGTGGCGCAGCGCTGCAGCCGCGGCAGCACCTCGTCGCGCCACGGCCGCGACGCCTGCAGCCGCTGCTCGGCCTGCGCCCACGCGGCGGTGCTCGGCGCTCGGGTGATCCAGGCGAACAGCTGTTCGTCGGTGCGCACCGGCAGGCGCGGATAGTCGTTGAGCGCACTTTCGGTTTCCATCACCGCGATCGGCATCGCGCCGGCATCGCGCAGCACCGGCAGCGCCTCACGCTCGAACCAGCGCCGCAGCGCGGTGTACGGCGCCACCTGCAGCGCACACAGTGTCAGCACGAACAGCGCGCCCTGCAGGATGTCGGGCTCGGCATCGCGGTGCGCGCGTGGCGTCGCAGGTGTGGCCAGCGCCCACGATGGCTTGGCGGGGCGCAGCAACCGCACGTCGTCGGAGTCGATCATCGTCGCGTTGGCGGCGGCGCGGTGCGTGGCCCAGGTGGCGCCACCGTAGAAGCCCTCGAGCGCCTGCCGGCGCGCCGTCATGTCGGCAAAGCCGCGCAGCCACACGAAGTGATCGGGCCGGTCGAGGTCGCGGAACTGCGCGATCACGCGCATGCCGGCGGCTTCCTGCGCCTCGATGAACTCGCGCTCGAAGAGGGTGATCAGCTCGTCGAGGCGCCCAGGGTGCAGCGTGTAGTCGCGCAGCTCGATCACCGCGCAGTCCTCGAGGGCCAGCGGCGTGGCGGTGCGCGGTGGTGCCAGTGTCGTCTCCATGGGCGGGTCTCCTGTTGTGGCTGGCGGTCATCATTCGCCGCATTAACTGACACTGCATGTCAGCATTTGCGGCGACACTGGCATCGTGCAAGCGAGCCGCCTGCTGTCGATCCTGATGCTGCTGCAAAGCCGCGGCCGCATGAGCGGGTTCGCGCTGGCGCGCGCGCTCGAGGTGTCGGTGCGCACCGTCTACCGCGACATCGACAGCCTGAGCGCTGCCGGCGTGCCGGTGTACGGCGACCGCGGCCGCAGCGGCGGCTTTCAGTTGCGTGCCGGCTGGCGCACCCAGCTCACCGGGCTCACCACCGACGAGGCGCGTGCGCTCTTGATGACCGGCCTGCCAGGCCCGGCCAAGGCGCTCGGCCTCGGCGAGGCTGCCGCGTCGGCGCACCTGAAGCTGCTGGCCGCGCTGCCGGCCGACTGGCGCGGCGACGCCGAGCGTGTGGGCGCGCGCTTTCACCTCGACCCGATGGACTGGTTTCGCGGCGCCGCGCCAGCCGACCACCTGCGCGTGGTGGCCGAGGGTGTGTGGGGCGAGCGCCGGTTGCGTTTGCGCTACGAGAGCTGGACCGCGGTGTCCGAGCGCGTGGTCGATCCGCTCGGGCTGGTGTTGAAGGGCGGCGCGTGGTACCTGGTGGCGCGCCAACGTCGCGAGCCGCGCACCTTTCGCGTCGCGGCGATCGAAGCTGCCGAGTTGCTCGACGAGCGTTTCGTGCGGCCGCCGAAGTTCGACCTGGCGGCGTTCTGGGGCGAGTCGACGCGCCGCTTCGAAGAGGGGGTGTACCGCGACTTCGCGACGCTCGAGGTGTCGCCGCTCGGACTCGAGCGCCTGTGCGGCTTCAGCCCGGTGGTCGCGCAGGCGGCGCAGCGCACCGTGGCCGTGCCCGATGCGCGGGGCTGGCGGCAGGTGACGGTGCCGATCGAATCGGTCGAGCATGCGTCGCGACAGATGCTGCGCCTGGGTGCCGAAGCCGTGGTGCTCGAGCCTGCGGCGCTGCGCGATGCGCTGCGCGCCAGCGCGCAGGCGATGCATGCGCTGTACTCAGCAGACCGCGCGACACCCGGCTCGCGCAACGCGGCGCCGCGCGCTCAGGGCTGAGCGCCGTCTTCGGCTTCCTGCAGCGCGCGCCACATCACCTTGCCGGTGCCCGACTTCGGCAGCGACGCCACGAACTGCACGATGCGCGGTGCCTTGTAGGCGGCCATCTGGCCGTGCGCCCAGTCGGCGATGTCCTGCTCGCTGACCTGGCCGGTGTGCGAGGCCTTGAGCACGATCACCGCCTTCACGGTCTCGCCGCGCCGCGGATCTTTCGAGGCGATCACGCAGGCTTCCTGGATCGCCGGATGCCGGTAGAGCATCGCCTCGACCTCGGCCGGCCACACCTTGAAGCCGGCGGCGTTGATCATGCGCTTCAGGCGGTCGACGAAGAAGTAGTAGCCCTCGTCGTCGACGAACGCCAGGTCGCCGGTGCGCAGGAAACGCTTGCCGTCGCGCTCGATGAAGGCGTCGGCGCTGGCCTGCGGCTGGTTCCAGTAGCCCTGCATGACCTGCGGGCCGTGCACGATGATCTCGCCGGTCTGGCCCTGCGGCAGCTCGTGCAGCGAGATCGGGTCGATGATGCGCGAGTCCACGTCGTACAGCGGGATGCCCAGGCACTGCTCCTTCGGGCGCTCGGGCGGGTTGGCATGGGTGGCGGCCATCGTCTCGCTCATGCCGTAGCCCTCGCCGTACTTGAGGCCGAACTTCTTCTCCATCGCCAGTGCCACCGGCTTGGGCATCGCCGCGCCGCCGCCGCCGATGCGGCGCACGCTCGACAGGTCGTACTGGCCCAGCTTCGGGTTGCTCATGAAGTCGATCACCATCGCGGTGATCAGCGCCAGCCCGGTCACGCGGTAGCGCTGCACGCACAACGCCGCGGCGTCGCGGTCCCAGCGCGGCAGCAGCACCACGGTGGCGGCGTTGTACAGCGCGCCGTTCAGATGCACCTGCATGCCGGTGACGTGAAACATCGGCAGCACCGCCAGGCCCACGCTGCCCTGGTTGGCCGTGGTCCACACGCTGGCGGCATTGAACATCACGCTGCGGTGCGTGTGCATGCAGCCCTTCGGATGGCCGGTGGTGCCCGAGGTGTAGGGCATCACGGCGAGGTCGTCGGGGCCGGCTTCGATCGCGCGCGGCGCCAGCCGGGCGGCCAGCATGTCGGACCAGGCGGTCAGCCGCTTGTCGTCGAGCGGCGCACGCGGCGCGGCCACGAACGCGGGCACCGCGACGTCGGTGCGCGCGCGCAGGTAGTCGCTGTAGGTGGCCACCACGATGCGCTGCAGGCCCTCGGCGAGCAGCGGCTGCATCTGCGGCAGCAGGTCCTGCGCGGCGATGGCGACGCTGGCGCCGCTGTCGTGCACGTAGTGGCGCAGCTCCTGCGTCAGGTTCATCGGGTTCACCGGCACCACCACCGCGTCGGCGCGCAGGATGCCGTAGAAGGCGATCATGAACTGCGGGCTGTTCTGCATGTACAGCAGCACGCGGTCGCCGCGCCGCACGCCGAGGCGCTGCTGCAGGTAGCCCGCCACCAGCTCGGTCTCGCGCTGGAAGTCGGCGAACGTGATCTGGGTGTCGTAGAAGATCACGAACGGCTTGTTCGGAAAGCGCATCGCCGCCACCTCGGCGTTGCGGTACAGGTGCGTCTCGGGCACCCACAGGTGGCGCGGCGCGTGCGCGGGCCAGAACGGCAGGTGCAGATCACCGGACATGTGAGAAGTATGGCTCGCGCAGAAAGACTTGCGCCGCTCCAGCGGCGCACCCCCAAGCGGACACCACGGATCCGGCTCTGCCGGTCCGTCGGTGTCGCCCCCTTGAGGGGGAGGCGGCCGCTAGGCCGCCTCGGGGGTGGTCAAAGGTATTGCTCGAGCTCGAACTTGGCGAGCTGGTTGCGATGCACCTCGTCCGGGCCGTCGGCAAAGCGGATCGTGCGGGCGCCGGCATACATGTAGGCCAGCGGCGTGTCTTCGCTCACACCGCCGGCGCCGTGCACCTGCATCGCCCAGTCGACCACCTGGCAGGCCATGTTGGGCGCGGCGACCTTGATCATCGCGATCTCGCGCTTGGCTTGCTTGTTGCCGACCTTGTCCATGCGGTCGGCGGCGTTGAGCACCAGGAAACGCGCCTGGTCGATCAGGATGCGCGCGTTGGCGATGCGCTCACGCGTGACGCCCTGGTCCGACAGCAGCTTGCCGAACGGCTTGCGGCTCAGCGCACGGCGGCACATCAGCTCGAGCGCACGCTCGGCCATGCCGACCAGCCGCATGCAGTGGTGGATGCGCCCGGGGCCGAGGCGCCCCTGCGCGATCTCGAAGCCGCGGCCTTCGCCGAGCAGCAGGTTGCTCGCCGGCACGCGCACGTTGGTGAAGGTGACCTCGGCGTGGCCGTGCGGCGCGTGGTCGTAGCCGAACACGCTCAACGCGCGCTCGACCTTCACGCCCGGCGTGTTTTTGGGCACCAGGATCATCGACTGCTGGCGGTAGGTGGCGGCCTCCGGATCGGTCTTGCCCATCAGGATCAGGATCTCGCAGCGCGGGTCGGGTGCGCCGGAGGTCCACCACTTGCGGCCGTTGATCACGTAGTGGTCGCCGTCGCGCTGGATGCTGCACTCGATCTGCGTGGCGTCGGACGACGCCACCGCGGGCTCGGTCATCGCGAAGGCGGAGCGGATCTTGCCCTCGAGCAGCGGCTTGAGCCACCGCTGCTTGTGTTCCTCGGTGCCGTAGCGCTCGAGCACCTCCATGTTGCCGGTGTCGGGCGCCGAGCAGTTCATCGCTTCGGCGCTGAGCGGGTAGCGCCCCATGATCTCGCACAGCGGCGCGTATTCGAGATTGGTCAACCCGAAGCCGTGCTTGGACTCGGGCAGGAACATGTTCCACAGGCCGGCGGCCTTGGCCTTTTCCTTCAGCGTCTCCATCGTCTGCGTGTGCTGCCACGGGTTGCCGGCGGCGCGGAAGGCATTCATCTCGTCCTTGAACGTGGCTTCGGCCGGGACGACATTGGCCTGCACGAAGTCCATCACGCGGCGTTGCAGTTCGACCACTTTGGGCGAGGGGGAGAAGTCCATGTGACCTCCTGGTGGATGGTGTTCGATCGTGAAGGGCATGCTAGCAGCGCGAGGCCGGCCCACAATCACATCGGCGACACCACCCGCAGACAGACCGCCTTCGACCCATGACCGAACTCAAACTGCGCGTCGGCCGCGCGATCACCCCCGAGCAGTTGGAGCTGCTCAGCGACGAGCAGCTCGTGCGGCTGCTGCCGCGCGCGGTGCGCGAGTACTTCCCCGGCAAGGACTTCTGCGCCGACGGCAGCTTCTACCTGCACGACGGCACCGCGTGGAGCTTCTACAAGGGCGGCTTCGTCGACGACTGAGGTGGCTTGGCTACACCACGCTGCGATGCCGCACGATGCAGGTGTCGAGCACCTCCTCGCCGGGCCGGCTCCACCAGTGCTCGGAGAAGATCTCGACCTCGGCGAAGCCGCTGTAGCCGGCGGCCTCGGCCCAGCCGCGTGCCTTGCGGATCTCGATCACGCCGTCGCCCATCATGCCGCGGTCGTTGAGCAGGTCGCGCGTCGGCGTCAGCCAGTCGCAGACGTGGAAGGCGAGCAGCCGTTCGCGGCCGGCGCGGGCGATCTGCTGCGCAAGCTTGGGGTCCCACCACACGTGGTACAGATCGACCGCGACGCCGAGCGCGCCGCTGCGCACGGGATCGAGCGCGTCGCAGACGTCGAGCGCCTGCTCCAGCGTGTTGATGCAGGCGCGCTCGGCGGCCTGCATCGGGTGCAGCGGCTCGATCGCCAGCGGCATGCCGGCCCGGCGGGCGTATTCGAGCGTGGCGGCGATGCCGTCGTGCACCTCGGCGCGCACACGCGCGATGTCGCGGTGCAGCGGCTTGCCCTCGAGCGCGCCGGGCAGCGAGCCGACCACCAGCACCAGGCAGGGCGCGGCCAGCGTGCAGGCCTCGTCCACGGCACGGCGGTTGTCGTCGAGCGCCGCCGCCAGCCCTGCCGCATTTGCCGCCGGATAGAAGCCGCCGCGGCAGTAGCCCGACAGCGCGACGCCGCTGTCGCGCAACTGCCTGGCCACCGCGGGCAAGCCGACCGCGGCGACCTGGTCACGCCACGGCGAGATCGCGCGGATGCCGCGGCGCGCGCACTCGTCGACGATGCGATCGAGCCGCCATTGCCTGCGCACGGTGGCGGTGTTGATCGAGAGCCATTCGTGGCTCTGCGAAAAGTCGCGCATCGGCGGCGTCAACCCTCGACGCCGTGCAGCGCCAGCACCGTCTTCATGCGCGCCACCGCGCGTGGCGGGTCGGCCAGCAGCCCGGCGCGGTCGGCCAGGCGAAACAGCTCGGCCAGATGCAGCAACGAGCGGGTGCTCTGCTGGCCTGCCACCATCACGAAGTGGTCCTGCAGGCCGTTCAAGTACGCCATGAACACGACGCCGGTCTTGTAGAAGCGAGTCGGTGCACGAAAGATGTGGCGCGACAGCGGCACCGTCGGCTCGAGGATCGTTTCGAACTGCGCGCGGTCGCCGGCGGCCAGCGCACTCAACGCGGCCGAAGCGGCCGGTGCGATGGCGTCGAAGATGCCGAGCAGCGCATCGCTGTGGCCCATCGCATCGCCGGCGATCAGCTCGGCATAGTTGAAATCGTCGCCGGTGTACATGCGCACGCCAGGCGCGAGCCGCCGGCGCATCACGATCTCCTTGTCCTTGTCGAGCAGCGAGATCTTCACGCCGTCGACCTTGGCTGCATGGGCATTGATGACGCCGAGCGCCGCTTCCATCGCTGCCATCGGATCAGCGCTGCCCCAGTAGCCGGCGAGC
>DATDJF010000096.1:0-22417 GCA_036520715.1 Burkholderiaceae bacterium
GACCTGCAGGATCCCACCGGCGCCTACCCGCAGACCACCGGGGTCACCGAAACCACCGACCGGCTGTATGTGCAGAACCTGCACCTCAAGGTGCTGGGCTGGCGGGCACGCTGAGAGTCGAGGCGAAATCGCGGCGGACGCGTCCGGCTGCGCGGCGGTCGCGTACGTGTGCCGGATGAGCCGATGAACCTGCCGCGCACCCGACGCAACTCAAGCACCATGAACGCCACCGCCGATGCCCAAGCCGCGATCACCCGAGCGATGAGCCAGGCTGCCGCGCTGCGCCGCGAGGCCGCCGGCCGCGACGCTGCATGGACCGGCACGACGCCGCGCCCGCCGGTGTGGGAAGAGCGCGCCCGCAAGATGGGCTTTCCGCCGAGCCCGCGCTGAATCGCAGCGTCGGGCTGTCAGCGCTGAACAGCAACTGACGCTCGGCTGAGCACGCGCTGCGCAGCGCGCGCCACGGCACAAACCTCTACTTGCGGGTTCGCCATCGCGCCAACAGAATGCCTTCACACTGGCCGCAGTTGGGGGATTCGCATGACGCAGCAGGCAAACCATTCAACACGCCGTCGGCGCCTGGTTGGCGCTTCGGTGGCAGCGGGCGGGCTGATGGCCGGCGGCAGCCTGCTGTCGATCGGTGCCAGGGCGGCGGGCAAGACCAAGATCAACATGCAGCTCGGTTGGTTGATCGGCGGCAACCAGTTGGGCGAGATCGTCGCCAAGCAACTCGGCTATTTCGAGAAGGAAGACATCGACTTCCAGATCCAGCCCGGCGGCCCCAGCATCGACGGCGTGGCCGTGGTGGCGTCGGGGCGCTTCGAACTCGGCCAGGTATCGTCGAGCCCGTCGCTGATGCTGGCGGTGTCGCAGGGCCTGCCGATCAAGTGCTTCGCCGTCGGCATCCAGAAGCATCCGTACTGCTTCTTCTCGCTGAAGAAGAGCCCGATCCGCAGCGCCAGCGACATGGTTGGCAAGAAGATCGGCATCCAGGCCACCGGCGTGATCCTGCTGCGCGCACTGCTGGCCAAGAACAAGATTGCCGAGAAAGACGTGACCATCGTCACCATCGGCGCCGACATGATGCCGCTGATGACGGGGCAGGTCGACGCGGTGACCGGCTGGACCACCAACACCACGGCGCTGAAGGTGCTCGGCCCCGACCGCGTGGACCTGGCGCTGTGGGACACCGGCGTCAAGCTGTATGCGCTGCCGTACTACGCCACCACCAAGACACTGCAGTCGCAGGGTGACGCGCTGGCCGGCTTCGTGCGCGCCGCGGCCAAGGGTTGGACGTGGGCCGACAAGAACCGCGACCAGGCGGTGGACATGCTGGTCAAGGAGTATCCTAATCTCAACCGCGCCGACGAGCGCGTGGCCGCCGACGTGATGCTCGCCTACAGCTTCGGCGACGTGGCGAAGGCGCAGGGTTGGGGTGCCATGGACCCCGCCAATTGGCAGGAGCAGATCGCGCTGTACAGCGAGCTCGGCCAGTTCACCGCGCGCACCCCGAAGGTCGATGAGGTGATCACGCTCGACGTCCTGAAAGCGACGCAAGCCGCGCGCAAGGCCTGAAGCGATGGCGATCGCCGTGGCGGCTCCGCCGCTGGCGGAAAACGCGTCGTGGTCTGCCGCCGGCCTGGCGGTGAGCTGCCGCAACCTGCAGGTGCGCTTCTTCACCGAGCGGCGCGCGATCACCGCGCTGCAGGGCCTGAGCCTCGAGGTGGCGGTGGGCGAGTTCCTGACGTTGCTGGGGCCATCGGGCTGCGGCAAGTCGACGTTTCTGCGCGTGGTGGCCGATCTGATCCAGCCCAACAGCGGCGAGATCAGCGTCTTCGGCGCTGCGCCGGAAGCGGCACGCCTGAGGCGCGACATCGGCTTCGTGTTCCAGGACCCGGCGCTGCTGCCGTGGCGCAACGCGCTGCAGAACGTGGAGTTGCCGCTGCAGGTGGCGGTGAGCCGCGCGCGCCGCGGCAAGGCGACGCCGCGCGAGCTGCTCGAGCTGGTCGGCCTGAAGGGCAGCGAGCTCGCGTATCCGCACGAGCTCTCTGGCGGCATGCGCCAGCGGGTGTCGATCGCGCGCGCGCTGGCCAGCGACCCGAAGATCCTGCTGATGGACGAGCCGTTCGGCGCGCTCGACGAGATCACGCGCGACCGCCTGAACGAAGAGCTGCGCCGCGTCTGGCGCGAGCTCGGCATCACGGTGCTGTTCGTCACCCACAGCATCCACGAGGCCGCGTACCTGGGGCAGCGTGTGCTGATGATGGCCGCCAACCCCGGACGGGTGCGCGCGATCGTGCCGGTGACGCTGCCGGCCGACCGCACGCTGGCCACTCGCGAGAGCCCGGAGTTCGTGGCCCTGACGAGCGAGTTGCGCCGGTTGCTGGAGACGTGCTGATGAGCGTTCCCGCCGATTCGCTGGTCGACGCGACGCCGCGCATCGACGACGAAGAAGCGCGCTACCGCGAAGCGCAGCGCCGCGAGCGGCGGCGCCGGCGCCTGATGCCGGCGCTGGGCATCATCGGGCTGATTGCGCTGTGGTGGGCGGTGGTCGAGATCTTCCAGGTCAAGCCGTTCATCGCGCCGTCACCGTGGGCGGTGCTGCACACGCTTTACGTGAAACGCGACGTGCTGCTGGCCAACCTGGTCCCCACCGCGGGCGAGGCACTGGGCGGCTTCCTGCTCGGCAACCTGGTGGCCATCGCGGTGGCGACGCTGTTCGTGCACAACCGGCGGCTGCAGGAGATTTTTTTTCCGGTGGTCGTGATGTTCAACTCGATCCCGGTGGTGGCCAAGGCGCCGATCCTGGTGCTGCTGATGGGCAACGGCGTCGAGCCGAAGATCGCGATCGCCGCGCTGGTGTGCTTCTTCCCGACGCTGGTCAACAGCGTGCGCGGGCTCGAGGCGGTGAACCCGCAGGCGATGGAGCTGATGCGCGTGCTGTCGGCCAGCAAGCGCGAGATCTTCTTCAAGCTGCGCGTCTTCAGCGCGCTGCCGTATCTGTTCTCGGCGCTGCGCATCGCGGCGTCGATGTCGGTGATCGGTGCGGTGGTCGGCGAGTGGATCGGCGCCACGCAGGGCATCGGCGCGATGATCATTCAGGCCACCTACAACTTCGATTCGGCGCTGCTGTACGCGGCGATCGTGATGAGCGCGGCGCTGTCGGGCACCGCTTTCATGGTGGTGGTGGCGCTGGAGCGCGCGATCATCCGCTGGCATCCCGAAAATGTTTGAACGAGAGGCGAGTATGAGCAGCAGTTCCTTGCGCGAGCCGGCGCGCGACGTCAAGGTGGTCGCGCAGGCCGACGTGCTGGTGGTCGGCGGCGGGCCTGCCGGCATGGCGGCTGCGCTCGCCGCGGCACGCAACGGCGCGTCGACGGTGCTGCTCGAGCGCTACAACCACTTGGGCGGCCTGGCCTCGGGCGGCATGGTGCTGGTGCTCGACGACATGTGGGACAGCACCTTCGGCGAGATCTCGGTGCGCGGTATCTGCTTGAATCTGATCGAGCGCTTGAGCGCGCGCGGGCTCGCGATCTTTCCGCGGCAGCACGAGTGGGGCATCGCGCCGAATGCCATCCAGCGCTGGACGCGCTGGGGCGCGTTCGACTTCCACACCCAGGACAAGCCGCACCCGATCGTCTTTGCCGCGGCGTTCGACCCCGACGGCTGGAAGCGCGTCTCGCTCGAGATGGTGGCCGAGCATGGCGTGAACCTGCGGCTGCACTCGTGGTTCTCGCACGCACTGGTCGAGGACGGCCGCATCACCGGCGTGGTGTGCGACACCAAGAATGGGCGCGAGGCCATCCTCGGCGACGTGGTGATCGACGCCACCGGCGACCTCGACGTCGCGGCCAGCGCCGGCGCGCCGCACATCGGCGGCGCCTACATGCTGACCACGGTGTTCCGCCTCGGCAACGTCGACTGCGACGCCGCCGAACGATTCGAGAACGAGCATCCGGCCGAATTCCTGCGCCTCGACAAGGAAGTCAAGCGCCTGATCGGCGGCAGCTGGGCCCACTGGTGGCTGCGTACGCCGCTGCCCGGCGTGGTGTGGTGCAACTGCCCGCACATGACCGGTCTCGACGGGCTGAAGGTCGAGGATCTCACGCGCGCCGAGGTGCAGGGGCGGCACCACATCCACCAGACCGTCGACTACATCCGCCAGCACATGCCGGGCTTCGAGCGCTGCGTGGTGATCGATGTCGCGCCGCAGACCGGCGTGCGGCAGACGCGCATGCTCGAAGGCGAGTACGTCATTACCAAGGAAGACCTGATGGCGCGCACGCGTTTTCCCGATGCGGTGGCGCGCGGGCGCGACTACACCACGCCGTATCGCGCCATCGTGCCCAAGGGCATTCACAACCTGCTGGTGGCAGGGCGCCACTACTCGGCCACCTCGTCGGCGCAGAAGATGTCGCGCGAGATTCCGCCGTGCATGGCGATGGGTGAGGCTGCCGGCCTGGCTGCCGCGATGGCACTGGATGCCGGTGTGAAGGTGCGCGACGTCGACGTCAGGCGCCTGCAGGCCAAGCTGCGCGCGCAAGGTGCCGACCCCGGCGACCAGAGCGGGCCCAACGCCGACGTGCCGCCGATCGCCGCCGGCGTCGCGCAGAAGGAGGCGGCATGAATGCTCGAGACGCCAACGCAGGCGACCTGCCGCTCGCCGGCATCCGCATCATCGACTTCACGCAGGTGATGATGGGGCCGGTGTGCACGCAGATGCTCGGCGACTACGGTGCCGACGTGATCAAGATCGAGCGCGCTGGCGCCGGTGACCTGAGCCGCTCGACATTCCCGCCCAAGGACGGCATCGACAACCCGGTGTTCTGCAGTCTCAACCGCAACAAACGCAGCGTCGCGCTCGACCTGCGCAACGCCGAGCAGATGGCCGCGGTGAAGTCGCTGATCGCGGGCGCCGACGTGGTGGTCAACAACTTTCGCGCCGGCGTGATGGACCGCATGGGCCTCGGCTACGACGACTGCCACAAGCTGAACCCCCGCATCATCTACGCGGTGGGCACCGGCTTCGGCGAGACCGGGCCGTATGCATACAAGGGCGGGCAGGACGTGCTGGCGCAGGCGATGAGCGGCGCGATGGCGCGCAAGGCCGACCCGTCGCATCCGATGGCCACTTACCCGATCGCGCTGGCCGACTACTCGGCCGGCATGCACATGGTGCAGGGCATCCTGATGGCGCTGCTGCAACGTGCGCGCACCGGCGTCGGCCAGAAGATCAGCGTGTCGCTCTACAACTCGATGCTGGCGATGCAGATGCAGGAGGCGGCGATGATCCTGATGCGCGACGCCGAGGTCAACTGGGCCGCGATGCCGCTATCGGGTGTGTTCGAGACCGCCGACGATCCGCTGGTGATGATCGGCGCCTTCAAGGCGAATCCGTTGCGCGACATCTGCACCGCGCTCGAGCTGCCCGATCTGTCGCTCGACGCGCGCTTCGCCGACCTGGAGGCGCAGTTCGCCAACAAGCCCGAGCTGCAGCGCCAATTGCGCGAGCGCTTCAAGACGAACACACGCGAGCACTGGCTCAAGCGTCTGGAGGAGCAGGACCTGCTGTGTGCCCCGGTGCGCGACATGCGCGAGGTGCTGGTCGACCCGCAGACGCTGCACAACCAGATGATTCTGGAGGGCAGCGGGCCCGAACAGTCCGTCTACCGCTTCATCGCCAGTCCGATCCAGATGTCGGGCGCGGCTGCGACGATGCGCCGCGTGCCGCCGAAGCTGGGCGAGCACACCGACGAGGTCCTGGCCGCGACCAAGGTCGCCAGATGAGCATCCGCTTCGACGTGGCCGATCACGTGGCCACGATCACGATCGCACGGCCCGAGGTGATGAACGCGATCGACCTCGCCACCGAGGCCGAGCTGCAGCGCATCTGGAGCGAGCTGGAGCAGCGGCGCGACGTGCGCGTGATCGTGCTCACCGGCGACGGCGAGCGTGCCTTCTGCACCGGTGCCGATATGAAGACGCCGTCGGCCGCGCCGCCGCTGAAGGGCGTCGACTATTGGGCGGCCGCGCGGCCCGGCGGCTTCGGCGGCATTGCGCTGCGCGAGACGCTCAACGTCCCGGTCATCGCGCGCGTCAACGGTTATGCGCTCGGTGGCGGCTTCGAGATGGTGCTCGGCTGCGACATCGTGGTGGCGTGCGAGGAGGCCAGCTTCGGCCTGCCCGAGCCATTGGTGGGCCGTTTGCCGCTCGATGGCGGGATGACGCTGCTGCAGCGGCAGATCCCGCATCGCATCGCGATGGGCCTGCTGCTCACCGGCCAGCGCATCAGCGCCAAGCGCGCGCTGGAGATCGGGCTCGTCAACGAGGTGGTGCCTCGCGCCGAGCTCGATGCCGCGGTGTCGCGCTGGGTGAATCAGATCCTCGCCTGTGCGCCGTTGTCGGTGCAGGCCATCAAGCAGGTGGTGCGCGCCACCGGCTCGATGCCGGCCACGCAAGCGCAGGCGCTGCGGCTGCCGGCCCTCGTGGCTGCCTTGCAATCCGAGGATGCCGACGAGGGTGTGCGCGCGTTCCAGGAGAAGCGCAAGCCGCAATGGAAGGGCCGCTGAGGCGCGGCGGCCGGCAGCCACGCCCGCGTGCGTGGATCGGCATCGGCGAAGATGCCGCGGCGCTGCATGCCGAAGGCGCGACCCTTGGATTCAGCATCACGACAGGAGACCCGATTGAACGACAAGCACCCACAGCGGCCACGCGTCGACCTGACGATGGTGGGCGACTGGGGCACGGCCAACTTCCACACCGTGCTCGGCTGGATCGCGGCGCACATGCGCTGGCGCTGCGCGCCGGGCTCGACCTTCACCGTCAAGACCGGCAGCGCCTATCGCGAAGGCATCGAGCGGGTGGCCAGCGGCGGCGCCGACCTGGCGATCACGACGCCGGTGCACCTGGGCGTGCGCTGGGCCTACGAGGGCAGGCACTTCTATGCCGGCCGGCCGCGCACGCAACTGCGCACGCTGGGCCGCCTGCCGCAGGACGACCGCCTGACGTTCGCGGTGCGTGCCGATCTGGGCTTGAGCAGCTTCGCCGACATCCGCGAGCGCAAGCCGGCGCTGCAGATCGCCACGCCGCTGCGCGACGAAAACAACCTGTGCAGCTACGTGATCGACCTGATCCTGCGCGCGCACGGCATCGAGCCCGAAGACATCGTGCGCTGGGGCGGCTCGTGGCTCGACCACGACAGCCCGCGTGTGTGCCTGCAGGCAGCGATCGACGGCAGGGTCAACGCCGTCTTCAACGAGGCGATCATGCTGTCGCTGTGGTCCGACTGGGCGCGCAAGACGCCGCTCGCCTTCATCCCGATCGAGCGTGATGCGATGCAGCGCCTGGTGTCGGAATTCGGCGTGCGCGAGGCGGTGGTCGAGCCGGGGCGCGTGCTCAACGAGCACGCGGTGCCGTGCCTCGACTGGTCGCACTGGGCCACCGTCGTGCGCGACGACATGCCCGACGACATCGCCTACGAGATCACGTCGATCATGGTCGAGGAGCGCGCCGAGCTCGAGGCGCGGTTCCGGCACATCCCGGTGCAGCACAGCCCGATGACGTATCCGATCGACCCGCGCAAGATGGCGCGCGGCGTCGACCTGCCGCTGCACCCCGGGGCGCAGCGCTACTACCGCGAACACGGCTACCTGGAGGGATGATGAAGGCGATCCAACACCACACCACGCGCCGCGGCGCGATGCGCTCGCTCGGCCGCTTCGGCGCCGGCGTGGCGCTCGGCGGCATCGCCGGGGCCGCATCGGCGCAGGCGGCCTATCCCTCCAAGCTGGTGACCATCGTCGTGCCGTTCGGTGGCGGCAATGCCTACGACCAGATGGTGCGTTACCTCGCCGAGCGCTTGCAGGCCGCCACCGGGCAGCCGTTCATCGTCGATGCCAAGCAGGGCGCGATCGGCGGCATCGCGGCGTCGTTCGTGGCGCGTGCGCCGGCCGACGGCTACACGATCCTGTTCGGCGCCAACTCCACGCACGCCGCCAACGTGCACCTGTTCAAGAAGCTCGCCTACGACCCGGTGGCCGACTTCGCGCCGGTGACCACGCTGGCCACGATCCCGCAGGTGCTGGTGGTGTCGCCGACGCTGGGCGTGAAAGACCTGCCCGAGCTGATCGCGCTGGCCAAGCGCCAGCCGGGCAAGCTGAACTACGGCAGCTCCAGCGCCACCGGCCGTGTGGCCAGCGAGGCGTTTCGCCAGATGGCCGGCATCGACGCGGTGCACGTGCCGTACCGCACGTCGGCGCAGGCGATCACCGATCTCATCGGCGGCCAGCTGCAGTTCATGATCACCGACGCGGCGCTCGGCATCGCGCAGTGGCGCGGCGGCAAGCTGCTGGCGCTGGGCGTCACTTCGGCGCGCCGCGTGCCGAGCGCGGCCGACCTGCCGACCATCGCCGAGGCCGGCTTGCCGGGCTACGAGTTCAACGCCTGGCTGGCGCTGTTCGTGCCGGCGCGCACGCCGCCCGAGGTGGTGAAGCGGCTGTCGGACCTCACCAACGAGGTGGTGCGCAGCCCGGGCATGCTCAGCTACCTCGCCAACCTGCACGCCGAGCCGTTGCCGGGCGACCCCGAGTCGTTGCGTCGCCTGGTGGAGAGCGACACCGCGCGCTGGGGGCAGCTCATCAAGGCGGCCGGCATCGAGCCCGAGTGAATTGAACCCGAGCCTGATCGCCCTCGACTGGGGCACCTCCAACCTGCGAGCGAGCCTGCTCGATGGCGCGGGCGCCGTGCTCGACACGCGCAGCGCCGCTGCCGGCGTGATGGCGGTGCCGGAGCGGCGCTTCGCAGAGGCCTTGTCGTCGTTGTGCGGTGACTGGCTGGCGGCGTTTCCCGGTTGCGCGTGCATCGCCAGCGGCATGATCGGCAGCCGCCAGGGCTGGGTCGAGGCGCCGTACGCCGAGTGCCCGGCGGGCCTGGCCGATGCGGCGGCGCGCTTGACGCGAGTGACGTTCGGCGAGCGCGATCGCCATGCCCTGCACATCGTGCCGGGGTTGCGCTGCGTCGGCAGCGACGAGCAGGTCGACGTGATGCGTGGCGAAGAGACGCAGCTGTGGGGCGCCGACCTGCCCGCCGGCACCTGCTGCGTGCTGCCCGGCACCCACAGCAAGTGGGCCTGGCTCGGTGCTGGCGACTGCGTGCGCGCCTTTCAGACGCACATGACCGGCGAGCTCTACGCGGTGCTGACGCAGCACTCGATCCTCGGCCGCCTGATGGCGTTCGGCGGCGCGTTCGAGCCGGCGGCGTTCGACGACGGCGTGCGCCTGGGCATGCAGCAGCACGCGCACCTGCAGCACACGCTGTTCGCTGCGCGCACGGCGGGGCTGATGGGCCAGCGGGCGCCGCACGAATTGCCCGACTTCCTGTCGGGCATGCTGATCGGCGCCGAGATCGCGAGTGCGCGCGGAGCAGCGCACGCGGCGCTGAACTCCGGTGTCACGCTGCTCGGCGACGGCGCGCTGTGCGATCGATACGCGCGCGCGCTCGGCCTGGCGGGGCTTGCCGTGCAGCGTGCGGCGAGTGAGGCCACCACGCGCGGGCAGTGGCGCGTCGCGCTGGCCGCGGGGTTGATCGCGAAGCGGGCAGCGGACGACCGAAGAGGTCGACCATGACACCGATCGAAGGCGTGATCGCCATCCTGCGCGGCGTGCAGCCCGGCGAGGTGCTCGCGGTGGCGCGCGCACTGGTCGATGGCGGCATCGAGGTGCTCGAGGTGCCGCTCAACTCGCCGCAGCCATTCGACAGCATCGCGCGCCTGGCGCGCGAGGCAGCGGTGCTGGGCGGGGTGCGCATCGGCGCCGGCACGGTGCTGAATGCCGACGACGTCGACCGTGCGGCCGACGCAGGCGCCACGCTCGTGCTGGCGCCGAACTTCGACGCCGGCGTCGTGCGGCGCACGGTCGAGCGCGGCGTGTTCTCGATGCCCGGCGTGGCCACGCCGAGCGAAGGCTTCGCCGCGCTCTCGGCCGGCGCACACGGGCTGAAGCTCTTCCCCGGCGAGATGCTCGGGCCGCCAGTGATGAAAGCTTGGCGCGCAGTGTTTCCGCCAGCCACCGCGTTCTACGCGGTGGGCGGCGTCGGCGAGCACAACCTCGCCGCCTACAAGGCCGCCGGCGCGGCGGGCGTGGGCGTCGGCTCGGCACTGTATGCGCCGGGCGTGGCGCTGCACGAGTTGACGCGGCGCGCCCGCACGCTGGTCGACTGCTGGCGTGGCGCCAGCGTGCGCTGACGCCGCGCGCGCAGTCAGATCACTTCGCCTGCATGCAGCATCTGCTGGCTCTTGATGGCGTGAACGGTTTCAGCCTTGCGATCGGCACGTGTCTTGGTCGAAGCGGTATACGCGGGAACGCCGTCACGCGTCGCATAGTAGAAAGGCCTATACGTCGCCTGGCCGTTGTTGCCGAGTCCGCCGTCGATATTGGCCGCGCGCGTCGCGGCCTTGACCGCGTCCCGCGACACGGTGGACGGTGTCGTGGGCATCACCGGCTCGGTGAATACCAGTTCGCCTTGCATGACCGGGGGCCCGGCCTGGGCGACCGATGCGACGGTCGCCGCGAACGCGAGGGCCGCGATGCGAGAGAGGGTGCGGTGGGTGTGAGCGGTGTTCATCAGTGAGTCCTTTGCTTCGGCGTATTGCCGATGTCGAGCAGATTACCGAGCCACGGTGTCGCGTCAATGCGCGCGCCGTTTCAGATGCAATCGGTGCGATGTTCACTATTCGCTTGTTTTTGCGTGGTGCTGTGAAAGCGATGGGGCGCCCGCTTGCGCCGATCTGGCCTGCGTGTGTGCTGCTACGCTGCCGGCACGACTCGAGGTGCACCATGACCGACCGCGTGGACCTTCACGATGCAGATGCGTCCATTGACCCGCGCGCGGGCCGAGGCCTCGCGCGGCGGCGGCTGCTGCAGGCAGCCGGCGCGTGGCTTGCGGTCGGCGTGGGCGCCGTGCGCGCGCAGCCGCGTCTGCCGATTGCCGACCTGCACAGCCACTACGGACTGATCACGCGGTCGCTCGCGACATCGGGCCTCGCCGACGACTTGCGCCAGCAGCGGGTGGCGCTGATGGCGTGGAAGCTGGTGGCCGATGGGCGCTGGATCGGCCGCACGCCGACCGGCATCGTGCAAAAGAGCGAGCCGGCGCCGGGCGAGCTGCTCGCCTACTTTCATTCGCGCCTCGATCGCATGAAGGCTTACGCCGCGCAGCAGCGGCTGACGACCGTGCTCAGCGCCGCCGACGTGCAGGCCTGCATTGCCGACGATGGCCCGCCGGGCATCGTGCTGGCCAGCGAAGGCGCCGACTTTCTCGAAGGACGGCTCGGCAATCTGCAGGCGGCCTACGACAAGGGCCTGCGCCATTTGCAGCTCGTGCACTACATCCGCACTCCGGTGGGCGACTTCCAGACCGTGCCGCCGGTGCACGACGGCTTGAGCGCGCTCGGGCGCCTGCTGGTGGAGGCCTGCAACGACAAGGGCATGCTGGTCGACCTGGCGCACAGCACGCCGCAGTCGGTGGACCAGGCGCTGCAGATCTCCCGCGCACCGCTGGTGTGGTCGCACGGCTGGGTCGATCGCGCCGAGGGCCGCTTCACCGATCCGTTTGGTTTCCTGCAGCGCCGGCTCGCGCTCGACCAGGCGAAGGCGATTGCCGACAAGGGCGGCGTCGTCGGCCTGTGGGGCTTGGGCCTCGCCAAGCCGCGCGCCGGCTGGAGCGTGGCGGCACGCGACACACGCGCCTACGCCAACGAGCTCGCCGCGCTGGTCGACAAGATCGGCCGCGACCACGTGGCCTTCGGCACCGACATCGAAGGCGTCGGCCCCAACTGGGCGGTCAACGACTACGGCGGCGTTCGCGCGGTGCTCGACCACCTGCAGCAGATGAAGCTGCCGAGCGAGACGATCGAGCGTGTGGCGTACGGCAACTACGCGCGGGTGCTGAAGGCGGCGCTGGGGTAGGCAGTGGTCTCGTCTCGACCGAGCATCGATGCGCAGCGCCGTGTCTTCCTGAGGCGCCTGCCGGCCCTCGGGCCGCTGCTGCTCGGGCCCGCCGCCTCGCATGCGCAGACCACGCCGGCGGCGCTGGCGACCCGGAAGATCCCATCCAGCGGCGAGGCGCTGCCGCTGGTGGGCCTGGGCAGCTGGATCACCTTCAACGTCGGCAACGACCGCACGGCGCGCGCCGGCTGCGCCGAGGTGATGCGGGCGTTCTTCGAGGCCGGCGGGCGTTTGATCGACTCGTCGCCGATGTACGGCTCGTCGCAGGGCGTCATCGGCGAAGGGCTGGCGCGCATCGGCCGCGCTGCCGGCGCGGTGTTCGCCACCGACAAGGTGTGGATCGCCTCGGGCGAGCGCGGACCGGCGCAGATCGAGGAGTCGCGGCGCCTGTGGAACGTGGCGCGCTTCGACCTGCTGCAGGTGCACAACCTGCTCGCGTGGGAGCAGCACCTGCCGACGCTGCTGCAGATGAAAGCCGCCGGCCGCGTGCGCTACGTCGGCATCACCACGTCGGAAGGGCGGCGCCACCGCGAGATCGAAGCCGTGATGGCCAGCCAGCCGATCGACTTCGTGCAGATCACCTACAACGTCGTCGACCGCGAGGTCGAGGCGCGCATCCTGCCGCTGGCGCGCGAGCGCGGCATCGCGGTGATCGCCAATCGGCCGTTTCAGGAGGGCACGCTGCTGCGCGCGCTGCAGCGCCATCCGTTGCCGCCGTGGGCGGCCGAACTCGGCTGCGACGGCTGGGCGCAGTTCGTGCTCAAGTTCATCGTCTCGCATCCGGCCGTGACCTGCGTGATTCCGGCCACCAGCAGCGTGCCGCACGTGCGGCAGAACCTCGGCGCTGCGCGTGGCGTGATGCCCGATGCGGCGCTGCGCGAGCGCATGGCGCGCCACGTGGCGACGCTGTAGTCGTTGCGATCTGCCGTTACCCTGCGAGGGGCCCGTGAGGCAAGTGCTGCGATGACCGAGTGGTGGACCTACCGGCTGCAGGACTTCCTGATGTTCGCGCCGCGTACCTACTACCGCCTGTTCGAGCTCGCCAATGCCGAGCTGTGGCCGCTGCACCTGCTGGCGCTGGCGATCGGCGCGGCGATCCTGGCGTTGCTGGCGTGGCCGCGCCGGCTCCACGGCGCGGAGGTGGCGTGCGTGCTGCTCGTCTTGCCTTGGCTGTGGGTCGGCTGGGCATTCCTGTGGCAACGCTACGCGCCGATCAACTGGGCCGCCGCAACGATGGCGATGCTGTTCGCGCTCGAAGGCGCCTTGTTGCTGTTGCGCGCAGCCTTCGCTGACACGTCGCTGCCAGTGGTGCCGGTGTGGCGGCGTCGCGTCGGCTGCGGGCTGTGGGTGTTTGCGCTGGTGCTGCATCCGCTGCTGGCGCCGGCGTTCGGCCGACCGTGGATGCAGGCCGAGTGGTTCGGCATCGCGCCCGATCCCACCGTGCTCGCCACCCTCGGCCTGCTGCTGATGGTTCCTGCCGCCCGCGCGGAAAGCACGCCACTGCGAGTGCTGCAGGGGTCGACGTGGTGCGTGCCGCTGCTGTGGTGCCTGGCCAGCGGCGCCACGCTGTGGGCGATGGGCTCGGCCGAGGCGGGGTTGATGCCCGCCGCGGCGGCAGTAGCACTCGCCACCGTGTGGCGATCGCGGAGCGCGGCCGCCTGACCTTTGCAGGTCTTGTCCTACAGCGCGCCGCAGCATTGCCCGACCGCCCGCGGCCGGCTGCCGCCCCACGATGCGTCATGCTGAAAGAGGTGCCGCCACCGCTGGTGCGTGTGTTGACCGTCAACGTCCACAAGGGCTACACGGCGCTGCGTCGGCGCTTCATGCTGTGCGAGTTGCGCGCTGCGGTGCGTGCGGTCGGCAGCGACCTGGTGTTCCTGCAGGAAGTGCGGGGGCCCGGCTCGCGCGACCCGACGCCGCTGGCTTGGCGCAACGATGTGCAGGGCGCGCACTACGAGTACCTCGCCGACGAGATCTGGAGCGAGCACGCCTATGGCCGCAATGCCGTGATCGACGGCCTCGACCACGGCAACGCGCTGCTGTCGCGTTATCCGATCATCGGCTTCACCAACCACGACGTGTCGCAGCCCGGCGACGAGTCGCGCGGCCTGTTGCACTGCGTGATGCTGCCCGACGGCGGCGGCCAGTTGCTGCACGCGGTGTGCGTGCACCTGGGGCTGCGCGAGTCGCATCGCCGCAGCCAGCTCGATCGGCTGCTGGCGCTGCTGGCGCGCGAGGTGCCGCCGAATGCGCCGCTGATCGTGGCCGGTGACTTCAACGATTGGCGCGGCCGCGCCGACGCCGCGTTGCGCGGCTGCGGATTGGTCGAGGTGTTTCGCCAGGCGCACGGCGAGCATGCGCGCAGCTTCCCGGCGCGCTGGCCGCTGCTGCGGCTGGACCGCATCTACGTGCGGCAGGTGGCCGCGGCACGCCCCTTGCTGCTACCGCGCAGGCCCTGGGCGACGCTGTCCGATCACGCGCCGCTGGCCGCTGAGATCCAGCTATGAGCCCCGCCCGGCCGTCCGAAGGGGCGAATTCCCTCCCGGAGGGAAGGCGCGAAGCGCCAAGGGTGCACTGATGAGCCTCGATTGGACCCCCGGCAACCACATCGCGCTGCTCGAAAACGGCGAGGCCTACTACCCGCGTGTGTTCGAGGCCATATCGCAGGCGCGGCACGAGGTGCTGCTGGAGACCTTCATCCTGTTCGACGACAAGGTGGGCCGCCAGTTGCAGCAGGCGCTGCTGCAGGCGGCGCGCAACGGCGCGCAGGTGCACGTGCTGGTCGACGGCTGGGGGTCGCCCGACCTCGGCGAGGAGATGCTCGACCCGCTGGCCGCCGCCGGCGTGCACGTGCGTGTCTACGAGCCGGTGCGCTCGCTGTTCGGTCGCCGCCTCAACGTGTTTCGCCGCAT
Organism: Burkholderiaceae bacterium; assembly: GCA_036520715.1. Lineage (GTDB taxonomy): Bacteria > Pseudomonadota > Gammaproteobacteria > Burkholderiales > Burkholderiaceae_C > JAEUPI01. The sequence continues at coordinate 14,915 of DATDJF010000096.1, forward strand.
GCACCGCAAGCTGGTGGTGGTCGACGACACGGTGGCGTTCGTCGGCGGCATCAACTACTCGATCGACCACCTCGCCGAGTTCGGTGCGATGGCCAAGCAGGACTACGCGATCGAGATCGCCGGCCCGCTGGTGTCGCACATCCGCGCCTTCTGCCGCGAGGCGCTGCATACGCCGCAGCCGCGGCGCCGCCGCTGGCGCTGGCGGCGTGAGCGCGGCCAGCGCGCCGCGGTGCCCGCCGGTGCCGGCGTTGCAGCGCTGGTGACGCGCGACAACGAGCATCACCGGCGCGACATCGAGCTGCAGTACCGCGCCGCGCTGCGCCGAGCCCGCCGGCGCGTGGTGATCGCCAATGCGTATTTCTTCCCCGGGTTCCGGCTGCTGCAGGACATGCGGCGTGCCGCCCGCCGCGGCGTGCAGGTGGATCTGATCGTGCAAGGCGAACCCGACATGGCGATCGTGCGCGTCGCAGCGTCGATGCTGTACGCGCACCTGCTGCGCGCCGGCGTGCGCGTGCACGAGTACTGCAAGCGGCCGTTCCACGGCAAGGTGGCGGTGATCGACGACGAGTGGGCCACCGTCGGCTCGAGCAACCTCGACCCGCTGAGCCTGGCGCTGAACCTCGAAGCCAACGTGATCGTGCGCGACCGCGGTTTCGCGTTGCACCTGCGCGAGCGCCTGGACGAACTCATCGACGACGCCTGCCATCACGTGAAGCTGCCGCCGCAGACGCCGCTGTCGTCGGCCCTGGCGCAGCTGCGCGGTTTCTTCGTGTTCCACTTCCTGCACCGCTTTCCGGCCTGGGTGGAGTGGCTGCCTCGCGGCACTCCCAAGGTCGAGCCGTTGCGGCCCGCAAGCCGCACGGCGACGCAGCGTGATCACACGGCGGCCGCCGGAGGGGCGGGGGCACGTTGACCGCGGTGGCCGCGCTGCGGGCGTGGCCGCACTGGCCCGCGCTGTGGAAGCGTGCCAGGCAGATCGCGCCATGGGCCTTGGCGCTACTGGTGCTGACGTTGCTGGCGCATCAGGCCGGCACGGTGAACTGGCGCGAGGTATGGCAGGCGCTGCTGCAACAGTCGCCCGCCGTGCTGGCCGTCGCCGCGGCATTGGCGCTGCTCAGCCATGCGCTGGTCAGCAGCTACGACCTGGTGGCCCGCCACGAAACCGGGCACCGGCTGTCGGCGCCGCGCACACTGGGCATCGCTGCCGTGTGCTACGCGTTCAACCTGAACTTCGGGTCGTTGGTCGGCGCGCTGGCAATGAAGCTGCGCCTGTACGGACGCGCCGGCCTGAAGGCGCAGCAGGTGGCGCGCATCATCGTGGTGGCGGTGGTCACCAACTGGCTCGGCTATCTCACCCTGGGCGGCCTGGTGCTGGCGCTCGCGCCGCCGCCGTTGCCGCCGCAGATCGAGCTGTCACCGGGCGCCGTGCGCGCCATCGGCGCCGTGATGCTGGCGGTGGCCGCGGCTTACCTGGCGCTGTGCGTGTCTCGTCATGGGCGGACGCTGCAACTGAGCCGCCTGCGCTTCGCGCCGCCGGCGCCGGGTGTGGCCGCGTGGCAGCTGGCGGTGTCGCTGGCCAACTGGGCGTTGATGGGGCTGATCGTCTGGCTGCTGCTGGGCCGTGCGCTGCCGTACACGACCGTGTTGCCGGTGCTGCTACTGGCCGCTGTGGCCGGCGTCGCCACCCACGTGCCGGCCGGCCTGGGTGTCATCGAGGCAGTGTTTGTGGCCTGCCTGGGCAACGAATTGGGTGCGACACCGGTGCTGGCCGCGCTGCTCAGCTATCGCGCGGTGTACTACCTCGCGCCGCTGGCGCTGGCCCTGCTGGGCTACGCGTTCGCCGAAGTGCCGCTGCGGCGCGAGCGCCGCAGCGTGCAGCGGCGCTAGATGTGGCCGGCCAGCAGCAGCACCACGAGCACCAGCACGACCAGGCCGAGTCCGCCGCTCGGCCAGTAGCCCCAGGTGTTGCTGTGCGGCCAGGTGGGCAACGCGGCGCCACGAACCGGGGGTTGGCACGCGCACAGGGCCGGGACCGAGGTTAGGGATCGTGGTTTCCTGATCGCTGGTTAGCATCGCGCTGGCATCGAGGGCCAGGAGAATGCCGACCAAGGCCATCAACATTCGCGGCACCGGACCGAAGCCCGTGGCCAAATCGAGCACCGACCAACCGGATTCGCCTTGACCGATGCAGCAGCCGCCTGGCCCGACCCCCGATGCCTTCGTGCACCTTCCGGGGTTGCGCGGCAAGCTGACACCGGCCGAGCAGTCCACGCTGCGCGCGACGCCCGAGTTCCTGGCGCGCTGGGACGAGCGCGCGCGTTCGCGCGGCCTGCCGGCCGACTGGCGGCTCAGCGACGAGCAGCTCGAGGCCTCGCGGCGGGCGCTGCTCGGCGAGCACCTCGGCGGCCGCGACCTGTGGATCTACGGCTATGGCTCGCTGATGTGGGATCCGGGGTTTCACTTCGCCGAAGTGCGGCTGGCAGACCTTCAGGGCTATCAACGCCGCTTCACCTACTGGACGCGTTTGGCGCGCGGCACGCCCGAGCGGCCGGCGCTGATGCTCACGCTCGAGCAGGTGGCGGGCGACTGCCGCTGCAGCGGGCTGGCGTTTCGCATCGCCGGCGACGTGGTCGACACCGAGTCGGGCATGTTGTGGCGGCGCGAGATGCTGCGCGGCGGCTACTGCCCGGCACTGCTGCCGATCGACACGCCGCAGGGGCCGCTCACCGCGCTGGTGTTCGCCTGCAACCACGCCCATCCCGACTATGCCGGCGGGATGCCGCTGGACGAGACGGCGGCCATCATCGCGGCGGCGGCCGGCGTGATCGGCACCAACCGCGATTACCTCGAGCAGATGGCGCGGCAGCTGGCCGCGCTGCAGATCACCGACGGCTACGTCGAACAACTGCTCGAGCGGGTGCGCAGCGTGTGCGGCGAGCCGGTTTGACACCGGGCGACCACTCGGTCCACTGAGCCATGTGCGCGGCCAGGTTCGGTGACGACGTCGCCCCGCACCAGCGCCCCGCGGTGGCCTGGTACCAGCCCGATGTGTTGTTTTCGGCGGCGCGCAACATGCTGTCGTCGACCGACCTGCTGCGCAACCGCGACCTGCGCGAGTCGTACGAACTGCCGCTCACCGTCATCGACTGCAGCGAGCCGGAGGCCAACGGCGACTTCTGGTTCGACTTCATCGCCGACACCGGCGACGGCGGCAACGGCACCTATGCGGTGGCCAGCACGGCGCTGGGCGAGTCGGTGGCGGGTTTGCCGGTGGACGGCCAGCCCGGCGCGCGCCTGCCGCGTGGCGAGCTGCTGCTGCTCGGCGGCGACCTCGCCTACCCGGCAGCCAGCTCCGAGGAGTACCGCTACCGCTTCATCGAGATGTTCGAGGCGGCACGCCATGATGCCGGCGCCCGCACGAGCCAGGTGCGCGGCCGGCCGTTCACGCTGGCGGCGCTGGCGCAGAACCACGACTGGATGGACTCCGCGGCGACCTTCAACCGCTACTTCGTGCGCAACAAGGGTTCGGCGCTGTTCCTCGGCGCGCGTATTCCGCAGAAACAGTCGTACTTCTGCGTCAAGCTGCCCAGGGGCTGGTGGGTGCTGGGGTTCGACTTCGCGCTGACGCGCGAGGTCGATCGCGACCAGTACGACCAGTTCGAACGGCTGCTCTCCCCCGACGGCCTGGAGGTCAGCGACGGCGGGCAAAAGAAGGTTCACCGCATCGGGCCCGACGATCGCGTGATCCTGGTCTACCCCGAGCCTTACTGGACGCGCCCCATCGGCGACGGCGCGCGGCCCAACTGGCCCAAGCGGTACCAGCGACTCGAGCGCCTGCTGCGCGGACGCATCGCGTTGCGCCTGGCCGGCGACCTGCACCACTACATGCGCTGGACGCCGCCGCATTCGTCGCTGCACGACGGCATGCTCGTCACCTGCGGCACCGGCGGCGCCTTCACGCACCCCACCCACACCAAGATGACCAGCCGCCCGGTGCGGCTGCGCGAACTCGACACCAAGCACGAGATCGCGCCCCAGATGGGCGGCGAGGCGTTGGTGGTGGGGCTGGACGATCGCCACGAGAAGTCGGGCGACGTGACGTTCCGGCGCGTCGAAGCGTCGGTGTATCCCGATGCGGCAGAGAGCCGGCGGCGTGTGTGGGGCAATCTGCTTGCGCTGTTCAAGAAGAACAAGGGCTCGTGGGGCGGCAACTGGTGGTTCACCGTCTTCATGGGCTTGCTGTACTGGTTCAACGCGTACCTGAACCTGCTGCCGTTCGCCGACACCTTCGTGGCCGACGGCTTCCAGCCGATGGGCAAGTTCACCGCCGACGACTATTGGCCGGTGTTCGTGCTGTGGCTGAAGTCGATGGTGTTCAGCCCACTCGGCTTCGCGGTCAACCTGGTGATGATCGGGGCCTGCCTGATGATGGGGCGCGAGGTCGCGATCGAGGTGCCGTCCACCGACAGCCGCGTCTGGCGGCTGGTCGTCACGCTGGGCTTCGGGCTGGCCCATGCCTTCGTGCACGTGATCGCGGTCTACAGCCTCGTGTTCTGGCTGCAGCAGGCGATCGGGGAGCTGCGCTGGATCGGCGATCCGAGTGCCGGCCCGTGGGCGGCCATCGGCCACGCCGTCGCAGTGGGCGCCAGCGTGTTCATCTACGGGTCGTTGCTCGGCGCGCTGATCTTCGCCTGCTACCTGACGCTGATGTCGCGCTTCGGCTACCTCACGAACAACGGCTACTCGGCGCTCGGCATCGAAGACTTCAAGGGCTTCCTGCGCTTCAGGATTGCCGCCGATGCCACGCTGCACGCCCACTTCGTGGCCATCGACCAGGTGCCGCGGCAATGGAAGGCCACGCCCGGCGGCGCGCCGAAGTGGCAGCCCGACGGCGAGGCGCCGGACTCCGGCGCGATCGTGACGCGGGTGCACGACCACTTCACGCTGTAGCGGGCGGCCGCTTCTTCCACGTTCGTGGGGTCAAGGGAGGCATCCACTCGAAGGGTTAGCCCTCAGGTAACAGCGCTTTCTCCTCGCAGGGGCGCAACCCTAGAATACAGCCAGTTACATTCACGAGGGAGATCCGCATGAGCGATGCAATGAGCGCGCAGCAGTACCAGGAGTCGCGGATCGAAGACGAACCGATCCTCGGCCCGGTGCTGGCGATGCCCGACGGCAGCTTCAAGCGGCTCTCCTGGCTCGAACGCCTGCTCGTCACGTTGCACCTCACCAACGCGAAGGCCCTCGAGGCACGCTACTACCGCCCGGCCGCCTGAGGGCGGCCGTGGAGCCGCGCGGCGGCTCAGCGATAGACCAGCCCCGACAGCCGCCACGCCAGCTTGGCGCGCAGCGCCGGCAGGTGTGACAGCGTCGACAGCAGCCAGTTGCGCAGCACGCGCAGGCCGGGGCGCACGGTGGCCATGCGGGTGAGCCTGTCGGCGAACGCGACCACCTGCTGCGCGACCGGCCGCCGCTGCGCGCCGTAGGCGTCGAGGGCCAACGCATCGCCTGCCAGCGCCTTGACTAGCGCGTCGGCCAGGCTCATCGCATCGAGGATGCCGACGTTCATGCCCTGGCCGCCGGCCGGGCTGTGCACGTGGGCGGCGTCGCCGGCCAGCAGCACGCGGCCCGCGCGGTAGCGCTCGGCGATGCGGTGGTGCACACGAAAGCGCGACCCCCACAGCACGGCGTCGACCCGCACGCGCTGCCGTTGCGGGCCGCGGGCATCGAGCAGCGCCTGCACATCGTGCACGCTCGGCTGCTCGGGCGCCTCGTCGACGGTGGCCACGATGCGGTGCACGCCGTCGGGCAGCGGCGCCACCACCACCATGCCGGCCGGCGAGAAGTACAGCATCACCTCGTCGCGCGGCACGGCGCCGCTCAGCCGCACGTCGGCCAGCACGAACGATTCGCCATAGGTGCCGCCGCTGAAGGCGATCTGCGCCTGCTCGCGCACCGCGCTGTGCATGCCGTCGCAGCCGACCACGTAGCGGGCGCGCAGCGTGGTGCCGTCGTCGAGCGTGGCGGTGGCGCCGGCGGCGTCCTGCGCCAGGGCGCGCAGCGTGCGCGGCCGTTGCACCTGCCCGCCCAGCTGCTGCAGGCGCTCGAGCAGCACACGCTCGGTGGTCGCCTGCGACACCATCAGCGTGTAGGGGTAGCGGGTGGGGAGGCGGTCGAAGGCCACCGGCATCAGCACACGGTCGCGGTCGCGGATCGTGAAGCGCTGCGCCTGCAGGCCCTGCGCGACCAGCGCTGATGTCACGCCCAACGGCTCGAGGACTTCCAGCGTGCGCGCGTGCACGACGGCGGCGCGCGAGGTGTTGTCGCCCGCCGCCTGGCGATCGATCACCTGCGTGGGCACGCCGCGTGCGGCGAGGGCGGCGGCCAGCGTGAGGCCGGTGGGGCCGGCGCCGACGATCAGCACGTCGGTGTCGAAGCCAGGCATTGCGGGGCGGATCGGGGTGGTGGTCATTGGCGTCTCCTTCGTGTCAACGGGTGTTGGTCAACAGATGTAGACATTCTTCGGCCGACAAGGCCAGATGTCAACGCTTGTTGAATTACACTTGCAACCCATGCCCACCGAGTCCGACGACGCGCCGCGCCGCTCCGACGGCACACGCGCCGCGATCCTGGCCGCCGCGCGCGAGCAGTTCGCGGCCCGCGGCTTCCAGGCGGCCACCATCCGCGGCATTGCGGCGGCGGCCGGCATCGATCCGGCGCTGGTGATGCGCTACTACGGCAACAAGGACGGCTTGTTCGCCGCCGCCGCCGAGTTCGACCTGCGGCTGCCTGACCTCAGCGCGCTGCCGCGGCGCGCGGTGGGCGCCGCGCTGGTGACGCACTTCCTCGATCGTTGGGAGGGCGACGAGACGCTGATGGCCCTGCTGCGCACGGCGGTCACCAACGAGGCGGCCAACGCACGCATGCAAGCCATCTTCGCCACCCAGGTGGCGCCGCAGGTGGCGCTGCTGGCCGGCGGTGCGCGTGCCGAGGCGGCCGCCCGCGCCGGCCTGATCGCCTCGCAGATCCTCGGCCTGGCACTGTGCCGCTACGTGCTCAAGCTGCCGCCGGTGGCCAAGCTGCCACGCGCCGAGGTCGTGCGCCGGGTCGGAGCCACCGTGCAGGGTTATCTGTTCGACGCATGATGGCCGGCTGCGCAACGGGCGCAGCGCGACGATCAGGCGCGTCAGCCGGCGTAGTTGACCGCGCAGCCGAACGGCTCGGTGCTCGGCTTGGCGACGCGGCGCCCGGCCAGCAGGTCGGTGAGTGCGGCGCGCACGTGGTTGTGCGAGGTCGCCACCTCCTTGGGATCCTGCGACTCGCTGTCGTCGATGCCGCCCGCGTACACCAGCGTGCCGTTGCCGGTGACGATGAACATGTGGTCGGCGGTGAGCGCGCCGTAGGCCTTGCCCATCGTGCCGTCGGCATCGATCAGCAGCGCGCTCGGCACGCCGCCGCGCTGGCGGTTGAAGGACTCGGCCGGCGCGGGCGCCAGGTAGTCGT